>NZ_JBWKPK010000034.1:0-59747 GCF_059418205.1 Caulobacter sp. GW821-FHT09B11
CCCGCCTGACGTTGCACCGTCGGGCGGGTGTCCCGGAAGACCCCCTCACGCTAACAGCCTTCCAACAGACAAGGGGTCTCTCAGACTTCTGACGCCGCGACAGCTGATCGGCTGTCGCGGCGTTTCTGTACGCGCGACCCCTCACCCGACCTGCCTCGCAGGCCACCCTCTCCCGCAAGGGGAGAGGGAACGGGTTGGCGATCTCTCGCGCGATTGCGCAGAGTTTGTGGAGAGGGCGCGGGGCGTCCGGGCCTCGCCCGGATGTGTGAGTTCTAAATACCGTTTCGACGAAGCTGGACGCCCCGCGCGATCGTTGTGCCTCAGGCCGGGGCGCGCGGGCCTCTTCCGCCCTTCACCCCCTTCGGCGTGTGCCTTCCCCGGAACCGGGCTGTAAGCTTCGCTAGCCATCGCGTGCAGACAGAAGGCGCCGGAGCGGACCCTCGGACGGGCGGGAGCCGATACAGGCAAGCTCCCGATGGATGGGTTTACGTCCTCCATCCTCATTTAAGCCGTTCGGTCCTGCTCACGCAGCTCCGGCGGCCCCGCTCGATCGCATCACCGTCGCACGCTTCGGGCCGGATCCTTGCGCCCTCTCCCTGCGACGGGACAGCTCTGATTATGCAGCGGGTTTCAGCGCGTCTGATCCAGAGCGCTGAGAAAGTTGTAAGCGGCTGGATTGTTTTGGGTCTTTGGCGAGATCGTCGGGGATAGAGCTTCGTCTATCCCCGTTAGCAACCCAAATCCGTAAAATCCCCGCGAAAGCGGGGACCCAGGCTTTTTATCGTCGAGCGCCACGCGTTTCAGAAAACACCTGGGTCCCCGCTTTCGCGGGGATTTTACGGGGGAGGGGCCGAAAGGGACTCTCCCTCTTGGCAGGATCTTAAGCGAACAGCCCCGGTTTCGGCGCGACCGCCTTCAGCGCGGCGGCGAAATAGTCCTGGACCTCCTGGAAGAGGTCCGGCCGGTAGATCGCCCGCGGGTCGTTGGCCTTGTCGTCGTCGAAGGCGTGGGTGGCGTCGGGGTAGAGCTTGAGGTCGACCTTGACGCCGTCGGCGCTGAGCCGTTCCAGGGCCTTCTTGGGATAGCGCCAGCCGACCACGCCGTCCTTCTGGCCCAGCACCGACCACACCGGCGGGGCGCCCGGACCCCAGCCCCGGCGGCTGGTCATTGATGGATAGGCCGCATACGGATAAACCAGCAGCGCGCCCTTGACCTGGCGGCGCAGGGCGACCGCGTCGGCGTCGGCCAGGCCGGTGGCGCTGGGAGCCGAGGTCCCGGCGGCGTAGGCGTCCATGATCGTCCAGGCGCCATGGCTCCAGCCGGCCAGGAACACCTGGTCGGCCCGCGCCCAGCTCTGCGTCTTCAGCCAGGCCAGGGTTCCGAACACGTCGGCCGCGCGCTTGGCCCCGTGCAGGGTCATCAGGGTGCAGACGAAGAGCTTGCCGTCGAGCGTGCTCATGCCGCGCGGCGCGAACGAGTCGAGCACGATGGCGGCGTAGCCGGCCTTCACCGCGACCTCGGCATAGGTCTCCAGGAACGGGGTCTTGCCGCCGCAGCCGTGCAGGATCAGCGCCACCGGAAAGGGGCCCAGGCCCGCGGGCTTGAACACCCGCGAGCGTGAAACGACCTTGGCTCCCCAGGAGGCGCTGTCCATGGCTCTTCCACTCAATCCCTAGTGGCGGAACACTCGCACGCCGGTGAAGGCCATAGTGAGGCCAAGCTTGTCGGCGGCCTCGATGACCTCGGGGTCGCGCATCGAGCCGCCCGGCTGGATGATCGCCGTGGCGCCGGCTTCGGCCGCCTGGATCAGGCCGTCGGCGAACGGGAAGAAGGCTTCCGAGGCGCAGGCGCAGCCCTTCAGGTCCAGGCCGAAGTCGGCGGCGCGCAGGGCGGCGATGCGAGCCGAGTCCTTGCGGTTCATCTGGCCGGCGCCGACGCCCAGGGTCTGGCCGGCGCGGGCGTAGACGATGGCGTTCGACTTGACGTGCTTGCCGATCTGGAAGGCGAACAGCATGTCGCGGATCTCTTCCTCGGTCGGCTGGCGCTGGGTGACGATCTTCAGGTCGCCGGCCTTGATCCGCGCGTCGTCTCGCGACTGCACGAGGAAGCCGCCGGCCACGCTCTTGAAGGTGTCGCCCGTCGATAGCGGGTCGGGCAGGCCGCCGGTGACCAGCAGGCGCAGGTTCTTCTTGGCGGCGAACACGGCGACGGCGTCGTCGTCGGCTTCCGGCGCGATCACCACCTCGGTGAAGATCTCGACCATGGCTTCGGCCGCTTCGCGGGTCAGGCGGGTGTTGGTGGCGACGATGCCGCCGAAGGCCGAGGTGGGGTCGCAGGCCAGGGCCCGCTCATAGGCCTCGCGCTGGGTGGCGCCGAGGGCCACGCCGCAGGGGTTGGCGTGCTTGATGATGGTGACGGCCGGACCCTGGGCCGGGTCGAACTCGGCGATCAGCTCGAAGGCCGCGTCGGTGTCGTTGATGTTGTTGTAGCTCAGTTCCTTGCCCTGCAGCTGGCGGGCGGTGGCCACGCCGACGCGGGGGCTGGGGAAGGTGTAGAAGGCCGCCTTCTGGTGCGGGTTCTCGCCATAGCGCATGGTCTGGCGCAGCTCGCCGGCGATCGACTTGCGGGCCGGGAAGTCCTGGCCGAGCTGGCCGGCGAACCAGGCTGAGATCGCCGCGTCATAGGCCGCCGTGCGGGCGTAGGCGCGGGCGGCCAGGGTCTTGCGCAGGCCCAGCGAGGTGCCGCCGTCGGCCTTGAGGGCTTCGAGCACTTCGCCAAGGTCGGCCGGGTCGGTGCAGACCGAGACATAGCCGTGGTTCTTGGCCGCCGAGCGGATCATGGCCGGGCCGCCGATGTCGATGTTCTCGACGCACTCTTCGTACGAGCCGCCCTTCGCGACGGTGGCCTCGAACGGGTAGAGGTTCACATAGAGGATATCGATGCCGCCGATGCCGTGGTCGGCCATGGCCTTGGCGTGCTCGGGGGCGTCGCGCACGCCCAGCAGCCCGCCGTGGACGATGGGGTGCAGGGTCTTGACCCGGCCGTCCATCATCTCGGGGAAGCCGGTCAGGTCCGACACGTCCTTCACCGGCAGGCCGGCCGCGGCGATGGCCGCCTTGGTGCCGCCGGTCGAGACCAGCTCGACGCCCGCCTCGTGCAGGACCTTGGCCGCCTCGACCAGGCCGGTCTTGTCGGAGACCGACAGCAGGGCGCGCTTGGGGGCGACGAGATCGGGGGCGGACGGATAGTCGGGGGCGGCGGGCACGGGGGACTCCGGGTCTGGTTGCGGTCAGAAAGGAGCCCAGGCGCGCGGCGAATGCGTTCCGAGCTCCCCGGTGGTCACCCACCTTCAACGCCAGTCACTCGAACGGCGCGGAACATACGGAGGGGGGACGGGGAGTCAATGCGGCGTGGTGATCCTTCTCCCCTTGCGGGAGAAGGTGGCGCCGAAGGCGTCGGATGAGGGGTCTCTCAGATATCTCGGCGTCCGCGTCCGGTCGTTCGGCCGTCGAAGCGGATAGGGCTTTCGATCCCTCACCCGACCCCGCTCCGCGGGGCCACCCTCTCCCGCAAGGGGAGAGGGATCTAGGCGCTCGGCGCTGTCAGCAGCACTTCCACCGCCACACCCGCCGCCGACAGGGCTTGGATGTCCGCAGCCTCGACCGGCGCCGCGACCAGGCGCACGACCTGGCGGCCGCTGCGGGCCAGTTCGATCAGGTGTTCCGGCGTCGCTTCGGCGGCCGACAGGCGGCGGGCGTCGCGGCGGGCCATGGTGACGACTTCGGGGTCGGCGGCCTCGTCGATGACCAGCACGTCGGCGGCCGACAGGGCCCGCACGGCGCGCAGGGTCAAGAGGTCGGCCGGGCCCTTGCCGGCCACGAAGCGGACCTTGCCTTCCTTCTTGACGCTCTTGGCCAGGGCCTCGCGGAACAGGGCGCCGGCCTTTTCCATGTCGCCGGTCATGGCCGCCTGGGCGGCCTCGCCCGACAGCGCCTCGCGCAGGAAGGCGCGGCGTTCGTGCAGGGTGGGCAGGGCGCCGCGCACCTCGCTCTGGAAGTTGCGCATCAGGGCCGCGACCCGGCCGGCGCCTTCGGGCACCTGGGCCTCGATGTCGGAGCGCAGCATGGTGGCCAGCACGGGGGCCGCGCCGCCGGTGCCGACGGCGGCCACCACCTCGCCGCGGTCGATGACGGCGGGGGTGTTGAAGTCGCACATGTCGGGCTTGTCGACGACGTTGACCAGCACCCCGGCGGCGCGGGCGGCGCGGGCGGCGGCCTGGGCGAAGACCTCGTCGGAACTGGAAATGAAGGCGAGCACCGCCCCCGTATAGGAGCCGGGCAGGAAGGCCGCATGGCCGTCGAGCCGCACCAGGGTGGCGGGCGAGCCGTCGAACAGCCGGGCCTTGGCCTCGGCGCCTTCGCCGGTTCCGGCGATCACCACCTTGCGGCCGGCGAGGGGGAAGTAGGCGGGAAAGGAGTCCAAGGCAGCGCGTCCTCTGCAGGCGTCGTGCGTTCAAGCTAGGGCGCGTCGGCCAAGAACGTGAGGCCTTTCGCGCAACAGGCGTGGCGGAACCGGCCTTCCAACCATCCTGACGGCGTTAAAATTTCACTGGCGGAGCCTCGGGAGAACGGTGTTAGCTGCCCCGAGGGCAGGGAGACAGGCGCATGGCGGCGAGCTTGGACGTCAACGGCAAGACGATGTCGGTCGAGGCCGATCCCGATACCCCGCTGCTGTGGGTGCTGCGCGACGAGTTGGGCCTGACGGGCACGAAGTTCGGCTGCGGCCTGGCCCAGTGCGGGGCCTGCACCGTGCATGTGAACGGCGACCCGGTGCGATCCTGCGTCACCCCGATCGCAGCGCTGTCGGGCGCCAAGATCACCACCATCGAGGGCCTGGGCGGCGCCCATCCGCTGCAGCAGGCCTGGGTGAAGCTGGACGTGCCGCAGTGCGGCTACTGCCAGTCGGGCCAGATCATGTCGGCCGCCGCTCTTCTTGAGGCCAACAAGAAGCCGACCGACGAGGACATCGACGCGGCCATGGGCGGCAACATCTGTCGCTGCGGCGCCTATC
Source organism: Caulobacter sp. GW821-FHT09B11 (assembly GCF_059418205.1). NCBI lineage: Bacteria > Pseudomonadati > Pseudomonadota > Alphaproteobacteria > Caulobacterales > Caulobacteraceae > Caulobacter > Caulobacter sp. GW821-FHT09B11. The sequence goes on from NZ_JBWKPK010000034.1 coordinate 5,071, forward strand.
AGCGGATCCGGGCGGCGATCAGGCAGGCCGCGACGGGCCAGGCGATCCCAGTGGTCGCCGCGCCGGCGGCCGTCGCCGAACCGGCCAAGGAGGCCGACATCGACGAGGCGATCTCGGCCGCCTCGGGCGCGACGTCGCGGATCCAGCGCGGAGAAGTGCGATGAACGCGCCCGTGAAGTCCGAAGGGTTCAGCCGCCGCGAGGTGGTGGTCGGGGCCGCGGTGGTCGGCGGCGCCCTGGTGGTCGGCTGCTCGCCGGCCGACCTGATGAGCGCCGGCTCCAAGGTCGAGGTCGGGGCGTTCGGCCCCTTCATCCGCTTCGAGCCGGACGGCTTCGTCACCGTCATCTCCAAGCACGTCGAATTCGGCCAGGGCAGCCATGCCGGTCTGGCGGCCATCGTCGCCGAGGAGCTGGACGCCGACTGGGCCAAGGTGCGGGTCGAGCAGTCGCCGGCCAACGCCAAGCTCTACGGCAACGGCGCCCTGGGCGCGCAGCTGACCGGCGGCAGCTCGGCGATCTCCAACAGCTGGGAGCAGCTGCGCAAGGCCGGCGCCGGGGCGCGGGCGATGTTCGTCGAGGCCGCCGCCAACCGCTGGAACGTCCCGGCCGGCGAGGTCGTGGTCAAGGACGGGGTGCTGACCCACGCCTCGGGCAAGAGCGCCGCCTTCGCCGACCTGTCGGCCGACGCGGCCAAGGTGACGCCGCCGCAGAACCCGCCGCTGAAGGACCCCAAGGCCTTCACCCTGATCGGCACCGATCGCGTGCGCCGCAAGGATGCGCAGGCCAAGGTCGACGGCACGGCCCGCTACACCCAGGACGTCCACCTGCCCGACATGCTGACGGCGATGGTCGTCCATCCGCCGCGCTTCGGGGCCAAGGTCGAGAGCTTCGACGCCGATGCGGCCAGGAAGGTGGCGGGCGTGGTCGACGTCTTCGAGATCCCGACCGGGGTGGCGGTGGTGGCCAAATCCACCTGGGCCGCGCGGCTGGGACGCGAGGCGCTGGTCGTGCGCTGGGACGAGGCCAAGGCCGAGAAGCGCGGCTCGAAAGAGATCACGGCCGCCTTCCGGGATCTCGCCACCGGCAAGGGTCCGGCCGAGCAGAAGTGGGAATCGTTTGGAGCCAAGGGCGACGCGGCCCAGGCGGCGGGGGGAGCGGACGCCTTCGAGGCGGTCTACGAGTTCCCCTATCTCGCCCACGCCACCATGGAGCCGATGAACTGCGTGGCGATCGTCGACGGCAATTCGGTCAAGCTGGTGCACGGCTCGCAGGGCCAGACCCTGGACCAGCTGGCCGCCGCCAAGATCGTCGGAACCCTGCCGGGCTCGGTCGAGATCGAGACCCTGTTCGCGGGCGGCTCGTTCGGCCGGCGCGCGACCTTCAACGCCGACTACGTGGCCGAGTGCGTGCACGTCGCCAAGAAGGTGGGGGGCGGCAAGCCGGTGAAGCTGGTCTGGACGCGCGAGGACGACATGAAGGCCGGCTATTACCGGCCGCTGGTGGTCCACGCCGTGCGGGTCACGCTGGACAAGGACGGCCTGCCGGCGACCTGGCGTCACCGCATCGTCAGCCAGTCGATCATGAAGGACTCGCCGATGCCCTCGAAGGGCGTCGACCAGACCGCCGTCGAGGGGGCGTCGGATTCGCCCTATCTGAAGGCCACGCCCGTCGTCGACGCCCAGGTGGCGTTCCCCGAGGTGGGCGTGCCGGTGCTGTGGTGGCGCTCGGTGGGGGCGACCCATACCGCCTTCGTCATGGAGCACACCATCGACCAGCTGGCCCGCAAGGCCGGCAAGGATCCGATCGAATACCGCCGCGCCCTCCACGCCAAGGCCGGGGCCAACCGGCACCTGGCGGCCCTGGACCTAGCCCTGGAGAAGGCCGGTCCGAAGGCGTCGGCGGGCTGGACGCGCGGCGTGGCGGTTCACGAGAGCTTCGGCTCGGTCGTGGCCCAGGTCGCCGAGGTCAAGCTGGTGGACGGCGAGCCGCGCGTCGGCCGGGTGGTCACCGCCATCGACTGCGGCGTGGCCGTCTCGCCCGACCAGATCGCCGCCCAGATGGAGGGCGGGACCTGCTATGGCCTGTCGGCGGCGCTCTTCGGCCAGGTGACCCTGACCGAGGGCGTGGTCGACCAGAGCAATTTCGACACCTATCGCGTGCTGCGCTTCGCCGAGGCCCCGACCGTGGAGACCTACATCGTGCCGTCGGCCGCCCCGCCCAGCGGGGTGGGCGAGCCGGGCACGCCGGTGATCGGTCCGGCGACGGCCAACGCCCTGCTGGCGCTGTCGGGCCAGCCGACCGTCAGCCTGCCGTTCGTGCGGGGCGCCTGATCGCCCGCCCCATCACGCGAGGCCGTCAAGCGAGGCCGGGGGCGAGGCGATCAGGCGAACTGTCTGATTGTTAACTTTGAAGCGTCCGAAATTGACGCCTCACCGGCTGGACGGGAGGCTGTGCTGGGACCATGTTAGCGCCATGGTCGAGCCTGCCGACAGCCTTGGTTTCGAGAAGCTCACGCCCCGTGAGCGCGAGATCCTGCGCCTGATCGCCCAGCACCAGCGCTCGAAGGAAATCGCGCGCCTGCTCAGCCTGTCGCCCAAGACCGTCGAGATGCACGTGCTCAGCGCCCGCCGGCGCCTGGCCGGCATGCCGCGCCGCGACGCCGCCCTGGCCTTCGTGGCGTGGGAACAGCACCCCGGTAATGACTACCGTAGGCAATCGCCGGGCCTAGCCGACGAACCTGAGCCGGTCTCTCCTGACGACAGCAGCGGGAGCGGCCATGAACGACAACACACCCAAGACCAAGACTACTGGCTCGCCCCCGGGATCGGCGTTCTTCATCGCGAGCTGGAAGTCTCTCGAGGAAGGCCTGACCCTGATGGCGGCCACCCCCGAGCGGGAGCGCCTGGTGCCGGAGACGGTGTCGGCTCTGCGCAAGGCTCAGGCGGCCGGCGATCCTCCTTCGAAGCTGTTGCTGCGAGTCCTCGCGGCCACGGCGTTCCTGTCGGACGACAGTCCGATCAGGTCCGAACGCGGGGAGGTTGGCGCCATGACCTGAGTCCCGCCCAATGGATGGGCCTGATCCTGGTTTCAGCCCTGGCGGCCGGCGTGCTGCTCAGCGTGGTGACCATGGGAGCCCATGAATTCCTCTTCGCCCTCCAGCGATTCCGCGAGGGTTGGAGCGCCCCGCCGGCGAACTGATCGTCGGTTTCGGGCCAACCGAAAAACCGAATTCCAAACAATCCAAGCCTTTGAACGTGCGGGGGGCGCCCGCGCGAGTGGGAGAGTCTTGCATGAAGCGCAGCGACGCAGCCCGTGCCGGGGCCGAAAAACTGAAACAGGCCGAAGCCGCGATCGACGCGGCCGTGCGTGAAACCGCCGAGCTGATGGGCCTGCTGCCCACCCTGCGGATGGACGCGCACCTGTCGGCCGTCATCGGTCAGGAAGCCCTCGAAACCCTGGGCGTGACCCTGACCCATATCCTGTCGGCCCGCCGCACCATCGTGAAGGCGCATGGCGATCTGGCCGAAGTTCGCGCGCAGATCGGCTGCGGCGCCCTGGCGCTGGGCGACCTGGGCAAGGTCGAGGGCGGCGACACGCCGCGCACCTCGGGCCTGCGCGCCGTCGACGGCGGTCGTGCCGCCTGATCGTCACCGGGAAGCGCGAAGTTCTAATGGAGGGCGCGGCATGAGCGCGGTCCTGGCGACCATGGATCCGGCCATCGAAGAGGCCGCCGAGTTCGGGCGGTGCATTCGGTCCCTGTGTCCGACCCAGCAACGGGTGCTGACGGTGCTGCTGCGGCGGCTCGTCGACATGGAGGCGGCTGACGACGCCGACGGCGCGGTGCGCGTCGTCGATGAGATCCGCCGGATTCTCTGCGACGGCGACAAGACGCGGCATTAAGCCTCCGTCCGCTGGGTCGCCGATATCCAAGGCGTAAAGCTCCGGCTCGGATCGTCCTTTGATCCGAGCCGGACTTGCGTCAACCTGGAGCGGTGAAGGGGGGCGTACCGTGTCGGCTTATCTCTATCTCGTTCTGACCCTGGCGATCTGCGGCCTGGCCTTCTGGCGCGGCGGATCGTCGGAGAAGCGGATCGCCGTCACCCTGCTGGCCGGCTGGGCCGCCTCGCTGGTGATGTTCCGTCACAACCGCATCAATCCCGACGTCGGGGTGATGATCGTCGATGCCGTGGCGGCGCTGATCTTCATCTGGGAGTCGGTGCGCTCGCGCCTGCTTTGGACCGTGGCGATCTCGGCGTTCCAACTGGTCGCCCTGGCCTCGCACGTGGCGGTGCTGATCGACCTGCGGGTGACCATCAACACCTACATGATGAGCCTGGCGGTCTGGAGCTACGCCATCCTGCTGACCCTGGCCCTGGGCGTCTGGCTGCACTGGCGCGAGATGCGGCGCTACGAGGCGGACCTGGCGGAGTGAAGCGCAAGCTGACGGCTTTTCCCCAGCCGCGACGACCGGTCTTCAGGCTCGGCTATGTGGCCTGCGAGCACGCGCGCCTGGTCGCGGCCGCTGAACGGCGGGTCGCCGACGCGCTGCGAACCCATTTCTGCCCGCTGCTTTCGGCGCCGCTCGGCGAGGAGGGCGTGCGGGCCGATGCGCGAATGATCGTGCGGTGGTTCAGGGCCTCGTCCCGGGCTTCGCTCTCGCTGCGGATTCTTCTCCAGCGTCGCCTGGGTCGTGACCCGCCTCGCGAGGTCCTGCGCGCCGTCTGGCGCGTGGTCGCCGCCCAGGACCGCACGCTGGATCGGCCAGGCTGGAGGAAGGAGCGCGGAGAAACCGCGTTGCGCCGGCGGCTGCGTCCCAAGCTCTCCGGTCTTCACGTTCTGAGGTGGCGCGCGACCGCGCCGCCCTGGCCGACCGCCGGCGGGGGATTCTGATCGGCGCGGCGGAGCTACCGATCCAGGTCCTCGCGCCGGTCGACGTCGAACAGCACGCCGGGGTCGTCGGTCTCGACCAGGGCGATGGCGTCGCCGGCCTTGGTCAGCACCCCCTGCGCGCCGCGATCGCCGGCCAGGGCGGCGAGATCCGCGAACCAGCGGCGGGCGAACAGCACCGGGTGGCCGCGCCGGCCGGCGTGGACGGGGGCGGCGATGCCGGGGCCGGCGCTCAGGGCCTGCACCAGGTCGGCCGCCAGGTCGTGCGGAACGCGCGGCATGTCGCCCAGCAGCACCAGCGCCGCCTCGGCGTCGCCCGGCAGGGCCAGGATCGCCGTGCGCAGCGAGGCGCCCAGGCCCTGATCGAACCCCTGGGCGGCGTCGGGCGCGGCCAAGGGACGCAGGCGAGGCTCGGCCCGGGCCTCGACCAGGTTCAAGGCCGCCGCATCGCCGGGACGCAGCACCACCGTGACCCCGCGCGCCGGCGCGGCCAGGGCCGTGTCCAGCGCATGATCCAGCAGCGGCCGGCCGCGATAATCGGCCAGCAGCTTGCCGCCGCCAAACCGTGACGCCGCCCCCGCCGCCAGCACGATCGCCTCCAGCCGCATCAGTTCCCTTTCCGCCAGGCTCCGAGACGCCTATTCTATCGCGGATATGACGTCCCCTGACGACACCCCCCGCCTGATCGACGGCTTTGGCCGGGCGGTGAGCTATCTGCGCGTGTCGGTGACCGACCGCTGCGACCTGCGCTGCGTCTATTGCATGGCCGAGCACATGACCTTCCTGCCGAAGGCGCAGGTGCTGACGCTGGAGGAGCTGGACCGCCTGGCCTCGACCTTCGTTGGGCTTGGCGTGCGCAAGCTGCGGCTGACCGGCGGCGAGCCGCTGGTGCGCAAGGGAATCATGGAGCTGGTCGAAAGCCTGTCGCGCCACCTGAAGACCGGCGCGCTGGACGAGCTGACCCTGACCACCAACGGCACCCGGCTGGCCCAGCATGCGCAGCGGCTGGCGGAGCTGGGCGTGAAGCGGATCAACGTCTCGCTCGACACCCTGAGGCCCGACCTCTTCCGCCGGCTGACGCGCGGCGGCGACGTGGCCAAGGTGATCGGCGGGATCGACGCGGCCCTGGCGGCCGGCCTCCAGGTCAAGATCAACGCCGTGGCCCTCAAGCGCGACAACGCCGAGGAACTGCCGGCGCTGATCCAGTGGGCGCACGACCGCGGCTGCGACATGACCCTGATCGAGACCATGCCGCTGGGCGAGATCGACGAGGACCGCACCGACCAGTTCCTGTCGCTAAGGGACGTCCGGCGCGAGCTGTCGTCCTACTGGACCCTGACCGACCTGGCCTATGCGACGGGCGGCCCGGCCCGCTACGCCAAGGTCGAGGAGACCGGCGGGCGCCTGGGCTTCATCACGCCGCTGAGCCACAATTTCTGCGAGGCCTGCAATCGGGTGCGCCTGACCTGCACCGGCACCCTGCACACCTGCCTTGGCCGCGACGACGCCAGCGACCTGCGGGCCGTGCTGCGCGGCGGGGCGACCGACGGCGAACTCGTCGCGGCGATCCACGCGGCGATCGGGTCCAAGCCCAAGGGCCACGACTTCCAGGTCGATGCGCCCCGGCCGGCCGTGGCCCGCCACATGTCGACGACCGGAGGCTAGGCCATGGCCCGCGTGCTGCTGTTCGGGCGCCTGGCCGACCAGGCCGGCTGGCGCGAGCGCGAGGTCGAGGCGGGAAGCCTCGCGGCCCTGCGCGACTCTATCGCCAATGACGACGCCGAGCTGGCCGAAGCTCTCGCCGGTCCAGGCGTGCAGGTGGCGGTCGACAAGGCGCTGGTGCGCGGCGAGGCGGTGCTCGCGGTCTCGACCGAGGTCGCCTTCCTGCCGCCGATGAGCGGCGGATGATCACCCTCACCGAGGCGCCGTTCGAACCCGGGGCGCTGCTGACCGACTTCTGCAAGGGCCGCGACGAGACGGGGGCGGTGGCCAGCTTCGTCGGCCTAGCCCGCGCCGAGGGCGGCGCCGCGTCGATCCTCGAGCTGGAGGCCTATCCGGGCTTCACCGAAAGCGCGATCGATGCCTTCGCGGTCGGAGCCGCCGAGCGGTTCGGCCTGCAGGGCTGGCGGATCGTCCACCGGGTGGGGAAGATCGCGCCGGGCGAGGCGGTGGTATTCGTGGCGACGGCCTCGAAGCATCGCCGGGCCGCCTTCGAGGCCTGCGACTTCCTGATGGACTGGCTCAAGAGCCGCGCCCCGTTCTGGAAGAAGGAGCACGGGCCGGCCGGCGCCCGCTGGATCGAGCCGACGGCTCAGGATAGGACCGACGCGCAGCGTTGGGATTAGGCCGTGGAAGCGGTTCCTCGTCCTTCGACAAGCTCAGGATGAGGAACCTTGGCAATCGCCCTCACCCTGAGCCTGTCGAAGGGCGAGGGCGTCGCGCGGGCCTTCGAAAGGCAAGGAGAGAGATCGCATGTCAGGCCTCACCCCGGGCGGCGGGATCAAGCCGGAACTGCCGTTCAAACCGGTGCGGGTGGCGATCCTCACTGTCTCCGATACCCGCGACGAGAGCACCGACACCTCGGGCGACATCCTGATCGAGCGGGTCAAGGCCGCCGGCCACGACTTCGCCGGCCGGGCGGTGGTGCGCGACGACATCGAAAAGATCCGCGCCACCGTGCGCGGCTGGATCGCGAGCGGGCAGGTCGATGCGGTGGTCAGCACCGGCGGCACGGGCCTGACGGGGCGCGACGTCACGGTCGAGGCGCTGCAGCCGCTGTTCGACAAGGTGATCGACGGGTTCGCCGTGGTGTTCCACCTGGTGTCCTACGCCACGGTGGGGCTCTCGACCCTGCAGTCGCGGGCCACGGCCGGGCTGATCGACGGGGTGTTCGTGTTCTGCCTGCCCGGCTCGAACGGGGCGGTGAAGGACGGCTGGGACAAGGTCATCGGCCCGCAGCTCGACAGCCGCCACAAGCCCTGCAACATGGTCGAGCTGATGCCCCGGCTTCTGGAACGATAGGGCGCCTCGCAAAGTGAGCAAGCTGACCCACATTGACGACCAGGGCCGCGCCCGCATGGTCGACGTCTCCGACAAGGTCTCGACGGTGCGCGAGGCGGTGGCGAGCGGCTTCGTGCGGATGACGCCGGAGACCCTGGCCCTGGCCGTTTCGGGGACCGGCCGCAAGGGCGATGTGCGCGCCGTGGCCGAGCTGGCCGGCGTCATGGCCGCCAAGAGGACGTCGGACCTGATCCCGCTGTGCCACCCGCTGGCGCTGTCGAAGGTGGTGGTCGAGGTCGAGCCGGGCGAGGGCGGGCTTGCCGTTGTCGCTCGCGTCAAGACCACCGGGCCGACGGGCGTCGAGATGGAGGCCCTGACCGCCGTGTCGGTGGCCTGCCTGACGATCTACGACATGCTGAAAGCCGCCGAGAAGGGCATGGTCATCGAGGCCGTGCGGCTGGTCGAGAAGACGGGCGGGAAGTCGGGGGATTGGAAGGTCTGATCCTTCTCCCGGGCTCCAAAGTTCGTCATCCCGGCCGAAGCGAAGCGTAGAGCCGGGACCCAGGAGACTGGGCTCGGTGGCAAGGTTGGCGCCCTCGCGGCTGCCGGCGCTTCGTCGCTCGCCCCTGGGTCCCTGCTCTCCGCGCTGCGCGCTCCGGCCGGGATGACGGCTATATTGAAAGCGTTTCCGAATGCGCCCGCCGCTCCAGCGCCGGCTGTCCATGGCGCGCGGCGATGATCTCGCCGATGACCGCGATCGCCACCTCGAACGGCGCCTTGCCGCCGAGATCCAGGCCGATCGGCGCGCGCAGTTTCGAAAGATCTCGCTCCGTCAAACCCTCCGCCCGCAAGGCCGCGATCCGTTCGGCCAGCCGCCGCCGCGCGCCCAGCAGGCCGACGTAGGACGCCGGCGAGGGCAGGGCGGCCAGCAGGGCCTCGTGGTCCTGCGCCATGTCGTGGCCGCACACCGCCACCGCCGTCCAGGGGTCCAGGCCGATCGCGGCCAGGGCGGAGCCGGCGGCCTCGCGGCTGTAGCTGACGCCGGCCAGGGGAGGCGGCTCGAGCGGTCCTTTGGGACGGACCAGCGCGGTCTCGAACCCGGCCTGGACGCCCAGGCTCGCCAGGGCCAGGGCGGTCGGATCGCCGCCGATCACCACCAGGCGTGGAACAGGATCGAACCCCCGGCCGAAGGCGCCGGGCCAAGGGGCCGGCGCCGACTCTTTGCGCGCGCAGAGTCGCCGGACGCCATCGCTGAACCAGACCGCCGGCCGTCTTTCGGTTGCGTGAGTCAAAAGGTCGCGCGCGACGACATCGTCGGGGTCTAGGCGCTCGACAAGGATTTCGATGCGCGCCCCGCACAGCAGGCGGATGTCGGGCCAGGGGCTGCCCTCGCCGTAGACGAGGCGCCGGGGCGCGCCGGTCTCCAGCACCGCGCGGGCGTGGATCTCGACGTCGCCCTCGATGCAGCCGCCCGACAGGAAGCCGCTCGCAAAACCTTGCGCGAAAAGCATCTGCGTGCCGACCGGACGCGGCCCGCCGCCCTCCAGGGCGATGATGGTGGCCAGGACCGCCGGCCCTTCCGCCAAGGCCTTTTCCAGGGCCGGCCGGATGTCGTCGGCCAGGCCGTGCATGGGCCATTCGCGGCCGGAAAGGACGGCGGGATCGGTAAGGTCCATCGGCCCGATCTTAACCCCTCGGCAAGTTTCCAGAAACGCCTTCTTCAAACCTTGGCGCGTACGCTGCCCGACATTGGTGCTCACCCGACGCGGATTTTCATGTCGCTCACCGTCTCCAAGCTCGGTCTCGCCGCCGCCCAGTTCGGACTGGACGGCATGAACGCGTCGCCGCGTTCGCGTTCCCCCGAGGTCGAGGCGCGTGACATCCTGAACATCGCCGCGCGCGCCCGCCTGTCGGTGCTGGACGTCTCGGGCGTCTATGGCCGTTCGGAGTCCGTGCTCGGCGACCTGATCCCGCGTCCGGTCTCGTGCCGGGTCACCCTGGCGGCCGCCCGCGCCGACCGCGGTCCCGACTTCGTCGAGGCCGAGGCCCGCGCCTCGCTGCGCCGCATGGGCCTGGAACGCGCCGACGCCATCATCGTGCAATCGCCGTCGGAACTGTTCGGCGCCCATGGCCCGGCCATGTGGGACCGCCTGCACCGCCTGCGCGAGCAGGGCCTGTTCCGCAACATCGGCATTTCCGCCCACGCCACCGACGATCCGGTGGGCGTGGCCCGCCGCTTCAAGCCCGACATCCTCCAGGCGCCGGCCAGCCTGCTCGACCAGCGCCTGCTGGCCGACGGCTCGCTGCAACGCATCGCCGGCATGGGCATCGAAGTGCAGCTGCGCTCCATCTTCCTCAACGGCCTGCTGTTCCTGCCGCCCGACCGCGTTCCGGCCCAACTGAAGGGGGCCTCGGGCCGCCTGTCGCGCGTGCGCCGGATGATCGCCGAAGGCCGTTCCGACCCGCTGCAGGCCGCCCTGGGTTTCGCCCTGTCGCGCCCGGAAGCCTCCGCCGTGATCGTCGGCGTGACCTCGGCCGCCGAGCTGTCGGCCGTCGTCGCCGCCGCGTCCAGCCCGCCGCCGGACCTCGACTGGGACGAGATGGCCATCGACGATCCGGTGGCCCTCGACCCGCGACGTTGGGTCGCCTAGCGGGGTCGCCGATTCAGAGCTCAAGGTTCGGATAAGAACCGAGAAGACGCCTCGAAGGGAGGCAAAGCCGATGATCCTCGCTGTCCTGCAGGCCCGCATGGGCTCCAGCCGTCTGCCCGGCAAGGCGATGGCGACCCTCCAGGGACAGCCGATGATCCTGCGCCAGCTGGAGCGGATCCGCGAGGCGCGCACCCTTTCCAAGATCATCGTCGCCACCAGCGACCAGGCCGCCGACGACGCGTTGGCCGGCTTCCTGGTGTCGCGCGGCGTCACCGTTTATCGCGGGGCCGGCGCCGACATCCTCGACCGCATCGCCCGCTGCGCCGAAGCCGCCGGCCCGGTCAGCCACATCGTCCGGCTGAAGGGCGACGCGCCCTTCGTCGATCCGGGCCTGATCGACCAGACCGTCCGCCTGGCCCTGAGCACCGGCGCCGACTACGCCTCCAACCGCGTGCATCGCACCTATCCGGCTGGGCTGGAGGTCGAGGTCATCGCCGCCCAGACCCTGCGCACCGCCGCCGCCGAGGAGCGCGACCCGCTGGCCCGCATCTCGCCGACCGCCGCCATCCGCAGCCAACCGGGCCGCTTCCGCCAGGCCCACCTGCGGGCCGTGCGCGACTGGTCCAGCCTCGACTGGCGCGTGAAGACCCCGGCCGATCTCGCCTTCGCCCGCTCGATCTACGACGCCCTGCATCCGGTCGATCCGGGCTTCCGCATGGGCGACGTGCTGGACCTGGTCGAGAGCAAGCAGGACCTGGGAAGGTTCGCGGCCTAAACCCCTCTCCCATAGGGAGAGGGAGGGGCCCAGGCGATAGCCTGGGAGGGTGAGGGGTTTCACCCTCGCCGATTTCGCACTTCAGTCCGGTGACGGGACCGCCGACGGCGTACGCCCTCACCCTCCCACGCCTGCGGCGCGGGCCCCTCCCTCTCCCCACGGGAGAGGTTTATTTCGGGGGAAACCCGCCCGCGCGCGCCAGCGACGAGGCCGGGGCCTTGCCCAGGCGTTCGCTGATGTCGCGGCCGATCTTGATCAGCGCTTCCAGGTCGTAGCCGGTCTCGAACCCGGCCCGCTCCAGCATGTAGACCAGATCCTCGGTGCCGATGTTGCCCGTCGCCGCCGGGGCGAAGGGGCAGCCGCCCAGGCCGCCGACCGAGGCGTCGAGCACGTCGATCCCGGCCTCGACGCTGGCGAAGGCGTTGGCCAGGCCTGTGTTGCGGGTGTCGTGGAAGTGCATGCGCAGGCGCGCGTCGGGCGCCGCGGCGCGGACGGCCTCGATGCGCCTGCGGACGGTCCAGGGATCCGCCACGCCAATGGTGTCGGCGATGGCGATCTCGGGCACGTTCATGGCGGCCGCCTCGCGGGCGATGGCGACGACCTGGTCCTCGCTGATCTCGCCGTCGAACGGGCAGCCGAAGGCCACCGAGATGGTGGCGGTGATCGGCGGGCCGCCGTCGACGGCCTGGCGCTCGACGATGGCCGCGAGGGTGTCGAGCTGCTGGTTGACCGTGGCGCCCTGGTTCTTCACGCCGAAGCCGTCAGAGGCGCAGACCACGACATTGGCCTCGTCGCAGCCGGTCGAGACGCAGCGCTCCCAGCCGCGCATGTTGAGCACCAGGCCGATGCGCGAGCGCTTGGGATCAGGGCCGCCCAGGGCGTCCATGATCTCTTCGGCGCCGGCCATCTGCGGCACGCGGCTTGGATTGACGAACGACACCACCTCGGTGCGGCGGGCGCCGGCGGCTTCGAGGCGGCGGATCAGGTCGAGCTTTTCCTCGACCGACAGTATGGCCTTCTCGTTCTGCAGGCCGTCGCGGGGACCGACCTCGACGATCTCGATGAAGCGGCTCACGGCTGGGCCTCCACTTCGGCGCCGCTCACGGCGTCTTCCGGCGCATCGTGGCGGCGCGGCTCGCCGCGATAAATGCGCAGCACCTCGTCGTCGCCGTCGGAATAGTTCAGGCCCTTGATCTCGCCGGCCGGACGCGGGGCATGGCCCAGCGCGGCCAGGGCGGCCTTGAACTTGGCGTCCTCGCGGCCCTCGACCACGGCCGGGCGGCCCTCGTCGACGGCGTCGGCGGCGCCCTCGGCGTTTGTCAGTTCGGTGGTGGTGCCCAGCTGGAAGACCATGCTGGGCTCGGAATAGCCGGTCACCGCCACGGGGCCGGGGGCGCCGGCGCGGGGGGCCAGGTCGGCCTTCTCCAGGGCGCGGGCCAGCCGCTGCGACAGCCACAGGGAGTCGAGACGCGGGGCCAGCAGGCCGGCCATGGCGCCGTGGGCCAGGATGCCCAGGGCGCCGGCCGTGACCAGGGCCAGGGCGGCCTTGCGCTCGCGCAGGATCAGCCAGCCGCCGGCGACGGCGGCCGCGACGAACAGCAGGGCGGCGAGGATGGCCAGCGGCAGGGCCGAGGGCGCGGCGTACTGCTTCCAGGCCACGATGCAGACCCCGGCGAAGGCGAGGCCGGCTATGGCCAGCAGCACCGTGCCGACGATCCGCGAGGGAAGACCCAGAGGCTTGCGCAGGGCCGCGGCCATCAGCATGGCCAGGGCCCCGAAGGCGGGCAGGGTGTAGTGGGCCAGCTTGGTCGGCAGGATCTCGAACATCAGCCAGGTCGGGATCAGCCAGCAGAGGGCGAAGCGCACGCCCGGCTCCTTGCGGCCGGTCCAGCCCAGGACCAGGGCGGCGGGCAGCAGCAGGGTGACCGGGAACAGCAGCAGCGGCGAGAGCAGGGCGTAGTAGCCGAAAATCCCGCCGTGGCGCTCGTGGCCGCCGGCCAGCTTGGGCGCCAGGTCGCCGCCCACCGCCGCGCCCCAGAAGGCGCCGTCGGTGGCGACGGTGATCATCGTCGCCCAGGGCAGGACGATGGCCGCGAACAGGATCAGGCCCCAGCTCCAGCCCAGTTGCTTGAGCCAGCCAGCCTTCCGGTCCCAGGCCCACAGGGACAGGATGGCGAGGATGACGACCAGCAGGCCGACGGGGCCCTTGATCAGGGCGGCCATGGCCATGCCGATCCAGAAGGCCAGTTTCGGACCCTTGCCGGCCTTCTCGCCGGCCAGGCCCGCGGCGTAGATCCGGGCCAGGCCCGCCATGGCCAGTGTCGTGAAGCCGCACAGCGAGGCGTCGGTCTTGGCGATGAAGGCCTCGGTCGACAGCAGGAAGGTCGCGCCCAGGATCGCGCCCGACAGCAGGCTCTCGCGCGGGCCGAAGAAGGCGCCCGCGCCCCAGGCGCAGGCCGCCGCCGCCAGCATGGCGCCCAGCAGCGAGGGGATGCGGTAGGCCCAGATGCCCCGGTCTTCCGGCGCCGAGACGGCCGAGACCGCCGCCGCCTGCAGCCAGTGGATGCCGACCGGCTTCTTGTTGCGGGGCTGGTCCTGCAGCCGGATGTTCACGTAGTCGCCGGTCTCGAGCATCTGGGCCGTCGCCTGGGTGAAGCGGGACTCGTCGCGATCGAGCGGCGGCATGGCGAACAGGCCCGGAAGGCCGGCGATCAGGGCGACCAGGGCGGCGAAGACCGGCGCGCGCCAGCCGCGCGACCAGGCGTCGAGGCGGGATTCAAGGCTCATGCTGGCGGTCGGGCTGGGGCTCGTATTGGCGCTCATGAGCGATGGAATAGCACGATCCTTTCCTGGCGCGAGTTTTGCGGTAAAAGCGGCCATGACGTCTTCCAATCCCGCCGCGATCCCCGATTTCTCCGTCGTCGTGCCTGTATTCGACGAGGGCGGCGCGGCGCCGGCCCTGGCGCGCGAGATCGCGGCCGCCTTCGCCGGCGAGTCCTACGAGATGATCTTCGTCGACGACGCCAGCCGCGACGACACCAAGGCCCTGCTGACCGCCCTGAAGGCCGAGATCCCGCAGTTGCGCGTGCTGGGCCACCGCAAGAACTCGGGCCAGAGCCGGTCGATCCGCAGCGGCATCCTGGCCGCCCGCGCGCCGATCGTGATCACCATGGACGGCGACGGCCAGAACGACCCGGCCGACGCGCCGCGCCTGGCCAAGGCCCTGAAGGCGGCGCCGGCGCAGCTGGCCCTGGTGGGCGGCGAGCGGGTCAAGCGCCAGGACAGCAACGCCAAGCGTTTCGCCAGCAAGTTCGGCAACGGCGTGCGCAAGCGCCTGCTGAAGGACACCGCCAACGACACCGGCTGCGGCCTTAAGGCCTTCCGCCGCGAGGCCTTCCTGCGCCTGCCCTACTTCGATCACATCCACCGCTACATCCCGGCGCTGATGCTGCGCGAGGGCTACGAGATCGCCTTCCAGCCGGTGAACCACCGTCACCGCGAGACCGGGGTGTCGAAATACACCAACTTCGGCCGCCTGAAGGCCTCGATCAGCGACCTGTTCGGCGTGATGTGGCTGCAGTCGCGGGCGCGCAACCCGCAGGGCGTGGACGAGGCGTAGGGGTTAGAGCGCCTACCTTTTCTCCCGTCATTCCCGCCCTTGTGGCGGGAAACCCTGGTTCCGCTTGCACGGGAGAGCCAGCGGCGTGCTCGGCACGTCGCCCCATTCGCCCTTGCGGCTGATAGAGGGGTTCCCGCCACAAGGGCGGGAATGACGGGAGGTCGGGGGTGGCGCGAGCAGGCCGCTCGCCCGCCAAGCGGCGCCAGCTTCACCGGCGGCTGAAAACCGGTTAACTCTGGCGGTCGTCGAGGGGATCACGAATGTTCGCCGCCTTTCCGCTGCTGGCCCTGCCGGTGCTGATCTACAATCTGCTGGCCCTGACCGTCGGCGGCGGCTTTTCGTCCGACGCGGCCAGCTATCGGTTCGGCGAGCAGCTGTTCCGCATCCACATGGCCTCGCGGGTCGACTGGATCGTCAGCTGGGGCGACCTCCTGCTGGGCGCGTCGCTGGTGGTGCTGTTCGTCGAGCTCCTGAAGTCGACGACCAGCCGCAAGATCGCGATCATCAACCACTCGCTGTCGATGGTGCTGTTCATCGTCTGCCTGGTGCAACTGCTGCTGCTGCCGGCCTTCGCCACCTCGGTGTTCTTCCTGATCACCCTGATGGTGCTGCTGGACGTGCTGGCCGGCTTCATCGTCACCATCGTGGCCGCCCGCCGCGACGTCGATTTCGGCGACCGCTGAGGCGTTTCTTCAAGCCGCGAGCCGGCCGCGCGCGTTAGCCTCCTTTTCCAGGAGGCCCCGATGAACGACGACCAGCCGCCGGAAGACAGCAAGCTCACCCGCAGCAAGGAAGCCTGGGCCAGGGCCGGCAAGTTCCTGACCGGCCGTGCCGCAAGGCCCGAGGCCGAACGCCTGCCGCCCGGCCAGCACCTGACCCGCGACTGGCCGGTGCTGGACCTGGGCCTCAAGCCCGACGTGTCGCAACACGACTGGCGGCTGCGGATCGATGGCCTGGTGGATCGTCCGGCGACCTGGGACTTCCAAGCCCTGCTGGCCCAGCCGCAGAGCGCGCCGGTGTCGGACATCCACTGCGTCACCACCTGGTCGCGCTACGACAACCACTGGCGGGGCGTGCTGACCCGCGACCTGGCCGAGGCCGTCGCGCCCAGGGACGAGGCGCGGTTCGTGGTGCTGCACTCCTACGACGGCTACACCACCAACCTGACCCTCGAAGACTTCCTGCACGAGGGCGTGCTGCTGGCCCACGGCTGGCAGGGCGCGCCGATCGCGGCCGAGCACGGCGGGCCGGTGCGGCTGGTCGCGCCGCACCTCTATTTCTGGAAAAGCGCCAAGTGGCTGAAGCGGATCGAGTTCGTCGCCGCCGACAGGCCGGGCTTCTGGGAGGAGCGCGGCTATCACAATCGCGGCGATCCCTGGGCCGAGGAGCGCTATTCGTGAGGGCGGCGGATTTCGACAAGCGCGGCGGCCGGCGCGCGCCTATCTATCGGTAACAGACCCTCTTACGGACGCCGTTCATGACCGCTTCCAACCTATGGCTCGCCGCCGGCCTGCGCACCCCCTTCGCCAAGGTGGACGGCGCCCTGGCCGCCCATGACGCCATCGACCTTTCCGTGCCCGTGGTGAAGGCGATGCTGGAGAAGGGCGCGCGGCCCGACTTCGCCGTCTGGGGCACGGTGATCCCCAACCTGACCTGGAGCAACATCGCCCGCGAAACGCTGCTCGACGCGGGCGCGGACCCGACCATCCCTGCCTTTTCGACCGTCATGGCCTGCTCGACCAGCATGGCCGGCGTGCTCGAGGCGGCCGGCATGATCGACGGGCGCGGCCGGGATCTGGCCCTGGTCGGCGGGGTCGAGGCGATGAGCCGGGTGCAGATCGGGCTTTCGGTGCGGCTGTCGGACTGGATCCGCCGCTTCCAGCAGGCCCGCGACCTGAAGGGGCGGCTGGCGGTGCTGTCGGCGTTCAAGGCGGCCGACGCGCGGCTCTATGTGCCCAAGGTGGCCAACCGCACCACGGGTCTTTCCATGGGCGAGCACACCGAGATCACCGCCAAGGAGTGGGGCCTGGCCCGCGCCGACCAGGACGCCATCGCCTTCGCCAGCCACCAGAACGCCGTGCGCGCCTGGGAAGGCGGGTTCTTCGACGATCTGGTCGTTCCTGTCGGCGAGGCGCGGCGCGACACCATCCCGCGCAAGGACAGCACGCTGGAGAAGCTGGCCAAGCTGAAGCCGGCCTTCGACAAGACCAGCGGCCAGGGCACGCTGACGGCCGGCAATTCCTCGCCCCTGACCGACGGCGCGGCCGGCATCTGGGTGGCCTCGGAGGCGGGCCTGGCCCGCCTGCCTGAGCGCACCCCGCGGGTGAAGATCCTCGACTACGAGGTCACGGCCATCGACCTGAGGAACGAGGGCCTGCTGATGGCCCCGGCCTATGGCGTGCCGCGCATGCTGGCCCGCAACGGGCTGACGCTGGGCGACATCGGCCTGTGGGAAATCCACGAGGCCTTCGCGGCCCAGGTGCTGTCGCACATCGCGGCGTGGGAGAGCAGAAAGTTCCTGGCCGAGAAGGCCGGCGTCACCGCCGACCTGGGCGCTTTCCCGCGCGAACGGATGAACCCCACCGGCGGCAGCCTGGCGATCGGCCATCCGTTCGGGGCCACCGGCGCGCGGATCCTGTCCCAGGCGACCAAGGAGCTGGCCGCGCGCGGCAAGGGCGAAAAGGCGATCGTCAGCATCTGCGCCGACGGCGGCCAGGGCACGATGATGCTGCTGGAGGCGGCGTAGTCACGCCCCTTCGCTACCCCTTAATCGCCTCCCTTGGGCCTTGTGCCCAGGATCCATCGTTCCGCCTGCTCAGGCCTTTCGAGCCTGGTCGCCGTCTGAGCAGCCGCCGGCATGGGCCCTCGCCACGAGGGCGAGGGAGGCGGAGGTTTTTTGGCTCTAAGTTTATTGGCTCTAAGCCGAATGCTCAGCCGCCGACCGTTCCCGTGAAACGGTAGCCAGAAAACTCGTGATTTTCGTGGAACACCCCAGACGTAGAACCGGCCCGAGGACTAGGGGCAACCTCGGGCCGGCGGTACGCATGTCGCGTTGTGGGGGGTGAACGCGACGTCCTGAAATTGAACCCGCTCGATCCGCCAATCAAGCGAATGAACGTCGCTCGGCGCTTTTGTCGCAGGGAAGCGTTGTCAGGAAAACGTTGTCAGGTCAGGGCCGTGAAGATCAGGGTGACGACGGCGACGTCGAAGGCTCGGATCAGGAGGGTCAGCATAGGTCGGCGCGCTCTGCGAAAAGACTCGAGGCGTGACCTAGCAAGACTGGCGCCAAGCCGGCCGCCGGCGCTAACAATTCCACATGACGTTGTTTTTCGACCCTGGGTGGTATGACGCGCGGCTGGCCGAGCGCGGGCTCGATCGCGCCGCCCTGGCCGCGGCGGCGGGCCTGAGCGCCGAGGCGGTGGACCTGGCGTTCAAGGACCAGCGCGAGCTGAGCCCCGCCGAATTGGCGGTTTTCGCCGAAATGCTGGGGGTTTCGCGCGAGGAGGCCGCGCGAAGGGCCGGGATCGGGGCGCATGCGGCGCCGGTCGATCCGGCCGCGCGGCGCATCGCCGAGCTGGAGGCGAGGGTGGCGGCGCTGGAAGCCCGGCTGGCCGCGCTGGAGCGCTAGATCTCGGTCTTCTTGATCAGCCCCGCCTTGGGACGGCGGTCGGCCGTGCCGGAATATTCCGTGCCGAGATAGGTCGAACGTGCATTGTCGAGCACTTCCTGCCCACCGCGCAGGCCGCGCTTCTGGCCGGGCTGGCCCATCAGGTGGGCGGCGAAGGTCGCGAAGGCCCCGCGCCGCGGAGGCGGCGGCGGGGCCGGCGTTTCCTCTTCCTCGCGAACATGGGTCACGTCTTCCCCGTCCGCCTCTCGGCGGTCGGAGTCCCGGGGCGCTGGCAGCGCCCGGCGTGCGTTGGCCGCACGTCGGATGGGATCGATCGGACCGTTCATCGTGGGTAACCCTAGCGGCGCGTCCGTTAAGAACGAATGCGCCGGCATGGTTGACGGCGGTTTAGGATTTGGTCGCCAGCTTGGCGATCTGGGCCTGCATCGCTTCCAGCTGGCGCTTGAGGTCGGCCAGGCTGTCCTCGCTGGGGGCGGAGGGAGCCGGCTGCGGCGGCGGAGCGGGCTGGACCTCGGCGGCCCCGCCGTCTTCCGGGCGGTTGTAGGCGAAGGGCGAGAACATCTTCATGGCCCGGTCGAACAGGGCCATGTTCTGGCGGATCTGCTCTTCGTAGATCGCCATGCCCGGCGCCGCGGCCTTGCCGGTCAGGCCCTGGCCGGTGAACTGCTGGCGCATGCGCTCCTGCTGCTTGGAGAAGCTTTCCAGCGACATCTCCAGGTAGCTGGGCAGGAAGGCCTGCATCGAGTTGCCGTAGAAGCCGATCAGCTGGCGCAGGAACTGGATGGGCAGCAGGTTCTGGCCGCCGCCGCGGTTCTCTTCCTCGAAGATGATCTGGGTCAGGACCGAGCGGGTGATGTCGTCGTTGGACTTGGCGTCGTAGACGACGAAGTCGATCCCCTCCTTCACCATGTCCGACAGGTGCTCGAGGGTGACGTAGGAACTGGACGCCGTGTTGTAGAGTCGGCGGTTGGCGTACTTCTTGATGACGACGCGCTGGCCCGACCCTTTTTCAGCTTTGTCAGCGCCGGGGGCGGCTTCGCCTTTTTCGGGGTTCTCGGACATTTCGTTCCCTGGGACAGCGGTGTCGCCCGCCTTTTCGCATCGCACTATCGCCAATGCAAAGGCATGGCGCCAGTCCCGCGAATAGCTGGACTGCGCATCATGACGTGAAAATGTATTCGTGACGAACGGCGTTCGTTTCGGCATGGTGCTGTTGCACTGCAAAAGTGTGGGCGCCGCACCTGCGAAGGCGTCACCGAACAGTCACGGGAAAACGAAAGCCAATGACCGACATCGTCATCGTCTCCGCCGCTCGCACGCCGGTGGGCTCCTTCCTCGGCGCGCTGTCCAGCCTGCCGGCCTCCGAGCTGGGCAAGACCGCCATCGTCGCCGCGGTCGAGCGGGCGGGCCTGACCCCGGCCGACGTCGATGAAGTGATCCTGGGCCAGGTGCTGCAGGCCGGCGCCGGCCAGGGTCCTGCCCGCCAGGCCTCGGTCAAGGCCGGCGTCCCGGTCGAGAGCCCGGCCTGGAGCCTGAACCAGCTGTGCGGGTCCGGCCTGCGCGCGGTGGCCCTGGGCGCCCAGCAGATCCTGTCGGGCGACGCCAAGATCGTCGTGGTCGGCGGCCAGGAGAGCATGAGCCAGGCCCCGCACGCCCAGGCCCTGCGCACCGGCCAGAAGATGGGCGACCTGGGCTTCGTCGACACCATGATCAAGGACGGCCTGTGGGACGCCTTCCACGGCTACCACATGGGCCAGACGGCCGAGAACATCGCCAACCGCTGGCAGATCACCCGCGAGGACCAGGACAAGTTCGCCGTCGCCAGCCAGAACAAGGCCGAGGCCGCCCAGAAGGCCGGCAAGTTCGCCGACGAGATCGTCGGGGTGACCATCAAGGGCCGCAAGGGCGACACCGTCGTCGACCAGGACGAATACATCCGCCACGGCGTGACCCTGGAGAGCATCTCGGGCCTGAAGCCGGCCTTCGCCAAGGACGGCTCGGTCACCGCCGCCAACGCCTCGGGCCTGAATGACGGCGCCGCCGCCCTGGTGCTGACCACGGCCGAGGAAGCCGAGAAGCGCGGCCTGAAGCCCCTGGCCCGGATCGTCTCGTGGGCCAACGCCGGCGTCGATCCGGAGATCATGGGCACCGGCCCGATCCCGGCCAGCAAGAAGGCCCTGGAAAAGGCCGGCTGGACCGTCTCGGACCTCGACCTGATCGAGAGCAACGAAGCCTTCGCCGCCCAGTCCATCTCG
Source organism: Caulobacter sp. GW821-FHT09B11 (assembly GCF_059418205.1). NCBI lineage: Bacteria > Pseudomonadati > Pseudomonadota > Alphaproteobacteria > Caulobacterales > Caulobacteraceae > Caulobacter > Caulobacter sp. GW821-FHT09B11. The sequence goes on from NZ_JBWKPK010000034.1 coordinate 25,885, forward strand.
GTCGTGCGCGAGCTGGGCCTCGACCCGGCCAAGGTCAACGTCAACGGCGGCGCCATCGCCATCGGCCACCCGATCGGCGCCTCGGGCGCGCGGATCCTGACCACCCTGGTGCACGAGCTGAAGCGCTCGGGCGGCAAGAAGGGCCTGGCGACGCTGTGCGTCGGCGGCGGCATGGGCGTGGCCCTCTGCATCGAGGCCATCTGACCCCGCCGCGATCATGACCCCGCGTCGTGAGGGGGCGCCGATCGGCGCCCTCATCGCCGCCGTCCTGGTTTCCGCCGCCCTCGCCTCGACGGGGCGGGCGGCGGAGGTCCGGACCTGGAGCCTGAAGTCCTCGGCGATCGATCCGTCGATCACCGCCTTCGACGAGCCCAACCTCGTGCTGGCGCCGGACAAGGTCGCGCCGGGAACGCCGCTGGTGATCTTCCTGCCCGGGACCAGCGGCCGGCCCGAAGGCGCGGCCGAACTGCTGAAGGTCGTCGCCGCCCAGGGCTACCCGACCATCGGCCTGCAGTACGCCAACATCCCGGCGGTGGTGCAGGTCTGCCCGCGCGATCCCGATGCCGCCTGCTCGTCGGACTTCCGCCGCATGCGCATCCGCGGCGACGGACCTTCGCGCGCCGTGAGCAACAGCCGCGCGGCCTCGATCGAGGGGCGGCTGGCGGCCCTGCTGGCCCGGCTCGACAGGGATCATCCCGGCCAGGGCTGGGGTGGCTATCTGAAGGACGGCGCGCCCGACTGGAGCCGCATCGTCGTCAGCGGCCTCTCGCAGGGCGCGGGCATGGCCGCCTGGATCGCCCGCGAGACGCCCGTGGCGCGGGTGGTGCTGTTCTCCAGTCCGTGGGACTTCACCATGCCCGGCCGCAGGCTGGCGCCGTGGATCGACGGGCCGGGCGCGACCCCGCCCGAGCGCTGGTACGCCGCCTACAACAGCCGCGAAAACACCGCCGACCTGCTGGCGGAGAGCTATCGCCGGCTGGGCATAAAGACAACTCATGTGAGAATCTTTCGTGAAGCTCTACCCGAGGGCTTCAAAGGCGACGGTCCGAACCCCTATCATCCGATCGGGATCCGTGATCCCCGCTATGCCGACGATTGGCGTTTCCTTTACGGAACCCCGCAGGCACAGTGACGCCTCCTGCACGACCCATCCCCCATCGTGGCCGCGCGCGGCCCGGATCGAGAGAGGAACGTTGAATGGCTAGAGTTGCGTTCGTGACCGGCGGCACCCGGGGCATCGGCCGGGCGATCTGCGAGCGGCTGGTCGCCGACGGCCTGAAGGTGGCGGCGGGTTATTCCGGCAACGAGGCGGCGGCCGAGGCCTGCGCCAAGGAGCTGGGCGTGATGGTGGTCAAGGGCAATGTCGGCTCGTTCGAGGACTGCCAGGCCGCCGTGGCCAAGGTCACCGCCGAGCTCGGCCCCGTCGACGTGCTGGTCAACAACGCCGGCATCACCCGCGACGGCTTCCTGCACAAGATGACCTACGAGCAGTGGTCGGAAGTGATCCGGGTCAACATGGACTCGGCCTTCAACATGACCCGCCCGGTGATCGAGGGCATGCGCGAGCGCGGCTGGGGCCGGATCGTCAACATCAGCTCGATCAACGGCCAGAAGGGTCAGGTCGGCCAGACCAACTATTCGGCCGCCAAGGCCGGCCTGATCGGCTTCACCAAGGCCCTGGCGCTCGAGAACGCCAAGAAGGGCGTGACCGTCAACGTCATCTGCCCGGGCTATATCGACACCGAGATGGTGGCCGCCGTCCCCGAGACGGTGCTGGCCGGCATCATCGGCGCCATCCCCGTCGGCCGCCTGGGCAAGGGCGAGGAGATCGCCGACATGGTGTCGTTCCTGGCCGGCGAGCGGGCCGGCTTCGTCACCGGCGCCACCCTGTCGCTGAACGGCGGCCAATACCTCGCCTGAGACGTCGGCCGCCCGAGGGGCGGCCGGTTTACGGCTTGTGGCTTGACCGCACGGTCCCGGTCGGCGTCTGTAGGCGCCGGTCGGGATCTTCAGGGGGCGCGTGGCGACGGCCGGGCGCCAGGGAAGCGTTGCAGAAAAGTCGCATGGCGGCGCTTGCCAGGAAGCGGCGCCTCCACGTCCAAGAATCGCCCCAGTCGGGGACCATCACCGTCGCCATGATACGACCGACGGTGGAAACGATGGGGCCGAGAGGCTGCGCGGCCGCGCTGGCGCTCACCCTGATCGGGACGGGCCTCTGCGCTTCGACCGCCGCCGCCCAGTCCAAGCACAGCCTGCGCGACGCCCTGTTCGGCGACCGCGCCACGGCCGAGGCCCGCAAGCCGCCGCCACCGCCGGTGGCGCGCTACGTCTCGGAAAGCGGCGGGGCCTTCGTGTTCGACCGCGCCGCCTCGGTGCCGCTGCTGAAGTTCGAGAACAGCTCCGAGGTCTGGGTGCTGTCGCCCCACGCCGGCCCGCGCGGCGACGTGATCTACAAGAACGAGATGGGCGACCCGGTGCTGCGCGCCACCAAGCTGGGCGGCATGACCCTGTTCACGCCCGACCGCCCGGCCGGCGCCGCCGCGGCCCTGATGGGCCGGGCCCAGACCATCCAGCCGCCGGCCGTCATCGCGCCCAACGCCCTGTTCCAGCGCATGCTGCAGGCGGCCGACCGCGCCAGCCGCGCCGCCCGCCACCGGGTGGCCTTCGAGACCGTGCAGGACGTGCGGCCCGAGACCTCGGTGCTGGTGGCCGAATGCGCCAACGTCACGGCCGAGGCCTTCGAGCGCATGGCCCGCAACGGCGACCGCAACCTGCTGAACCGCATCGCCCGGGTGCTGCTGGCCGAGGGTCGCAAGCCCGGCGCGACGATCAAGGACGACGCCCTGATCATCACCTACGCCTCGGGCAAGGGCCTGGCCGGCCGCCCGTCGTCGGAGCGGATCATCAAGGTGGTGGACCAGTAGGCCGCGAACCTAGGGCGTGGACTCCTGGAAAACTTGCCTCTAGGGTGACGCCCATGATCCTCGCCGCCAGCCAACAGCTGTTTTGGTACTTTAGCTATCCGACGCCTCTGGCGCCGGGAGGGGATCGTTTGGCCTGAAATCAGAGCCGCAAACGCCTTTCACCAGCCGCCAGGGGTCTCCCGGGCGGCTTTTTTAATGGCCGCCGGACCTCGCGAAATTCTTCTCGATCTTCCAGGAACCGCGCCATGCCTTCATCGACCGCCGCCGCTCTCGTCTCGCTGCCCGTCCCCACCGACGACCTGCGCATTTCACGTCTTCAGACCCTCAGCCCGCCCGCCCAGGTGATCGGCGAGGCGCCGGCCTCCTCGTCGACGGCCGAGGTCGTCGGCGACGCCCGCCGCGCGGTGCACGAGGTGCTGCACGGCCGCGACGACCGCCTGGTGGTGGTGATCGGCCCCTGCTCGATCCACGATCCCAAGGCCGCCCTCGACTACGCCCAGCGCCTGGCGGCCGAGCGCGAGCGGCACGCCGGCGAGCTGGAAGTGATCATGCGGGTCTATTTCGAGAAGCCGCGCACGACGGTCGGCTGGAAGGGCCTGATCAACGACCCCGATCTCGACGGCGGCTTCCGGATCAACGAGGGCCTGCGGCTGGCGCGGCGGGTGCTGCTGGACGTCTGCGCCCAGGGCCTGCCGGCCGCTTGCGAATTCCTGGACGTCACCACCCCGCAGTACATCGCCGACCTGGTGGCCTGGGGCGCGATCGGGGCCCGCACCACCGAAAGCCAGATCCACCGCGAAATGGCGTCAGGCCTGTCGTGCCCGGTCGGCTTCAAGAACGGCACCAACGGCGACGTCAAGGTGGCCATCGACGCGGTGACCGCCGCGGCCCAGCCGCACCATTTCCTGGCCGTGACCAAGGAGGGCCGCGCGGCCATCGCCACCACCACGGGCAATGCTGACAGCCACGTGGTGCTGCGCGGCGGCAAGACGCCCAACTACGACGCCGCCAGCGTCGAGGCGGTGGCCCAGGCCCTGACCAAGGCCGGCCTGCCGCCCCGGATCATGGTCGACGTCAGCCACGCCAACAGCGGCAAGAACCACGAGAACCAGCCGGCCGTCGTCGCCGACATCTGCGCCCAGGTGGCGACCGGCGCCTCGCCGGTGATGGGCGTGATGATCGAGAGCAACCTCGTCGCCGGCCGCCAGGACATCGTTGCGGGCCAGCCGCTGACCTACGGCCAGTCGGTCACCGACGCCTGCGTCGACTGGGACACGTCGGTGCGCCTGCTGGACGACCTGGCCGCCGCGGTGCGCGCCGGGCGGGCGGCCAAGGGGCGCTGAGGCGCTCGCGTCGAAGAAAAAGGACCCCGGCCTTGATCGCCGGGGTCCTTCGAAGTGGCCGCTTCTGCATCCGCCTGGGTTGGGGACCGAGAGGCGCGGGCGGCGGCCTTGTGACTTGGGCCTGTTGAAGCCCCGCGCTCAGCCCCAGGTCTGGCGCAGGCGGAAATAGATGAACGGGTCGAAGTCGAGCTGGCGGTCCTCGGCCCGCACGAAGGCCCCCGGCGCGCGCACCCGGCCGCCGAACACCTCGCGCTGGCGGTTGAGGCCGCGGCCGGTCAGGTTCTGGGCCTCGACCCGCAGCGACAGGCCCTTGCGCGGCTTGACCTCGGCATAGGCCTGCAGCCACGGCTCGATCTCGAAGCGGCTGATCTCGTTGAAGGCGTAGGCCGTTTCCGAGAAGCCCGAGAGCAGCTCGACGCCCCATTGCAGGTTCCGCTTCGGCAGGTCCTGCGAGAAGCGCAGCTCGCCCTCGAACGGCGACTGGTCGCTGATGCGGCGGGTCTGGCGGGTGATCGGATCGACCACCTCCGACCGCGTCCAGGTTCCCTTGCCGCGCAGCAGGCCGCCGGCGACGAAGCGCTCCAGCGGCAGGTTCAGCGACAGCTCCAGCGCGTCGCTGGTCGCATCGCCGATGTTGCCGGGGGCGTCGTAGGCGTTTCCGGCGGTGTCGAGCACCACGATCCGGTCGGTGACGTCGCTGATCTCCTTGTGGCGGGCGGTCAGCACCACGGCGCCGTCCTTGCCGAACTTGCGCTCCCACGCCGCCTCGATCACCCAGGCGCGCTCGGGCACCAGGTCGGCGCCGCCGGCGGTGTCGCGGCCGGTGGAAAAGGCGGTCGAGGAGACGAAGTCGCCGAAATCCAGCTGGCCGACCTCGCGCTCGATCCGGGCGCGGAACTGGTCGTGGCCGCTGGGCGACCAGGTCGCCGACACCCGGGGCTTGGGATAGGTGAGCGACTTCTCCAGATTGGTGTCGCCGGTCTGGGAGATGGTCGAGCGCTCGACGCGGACGGCCCCTTCCAGGGTCAGGTCGGCGCGGGCGCGCCAGGTGGCTTGGCCGAACACCTCGCCGCGGGTCTCCTCGACCCGGACGTTGGCGGCCGGCAGGGTCTGGGGCGCGCCGTTGACCAGATAGCCGATCTGGCTTTCGAGGAAATTGAACGCCGCCTCGCCGCCGGCCTCGAACGACAGGGTCGGGCTGGCGCCATGGCGCAGCACCCCGCGCGCGATGGTCTCGCCGCTGTCGCGGGCCGAGGTGAAGACCCCCGACTCGGCGGCTTCGGTGAAGCGGCTGGCGTAGTCGACGTGCTTGCGGCGCACGAGGCCGGTCAGCTCGATGCGGGACTTGGGCGTCAGCGCCCGTTCCCAGCCGAGGCCGACCTCGCCCTCCTCGCGGTCGTCGGCGTCGATCACCTTCAGGCGGTCGGCGACGCCGGGGACGATGTCCTCCAGGCTCCAGTCGTAGATCTCGCGCTCGTAGACGGTGTTGACCGACAGCCGGCCGCCCAGCAGGGGGCGCTTGAGATTGGCCTTGGCGGTCAGGCCGTCGCCGCCGGCGGTCTCGTCCAGCCAGGCGCGGCTGGTCGAGCCGTCGGCCCGGCGCACGACCTTGGGGCCCTCGCCGGCGCCGTTGTCGACATAGCGGTAGCTGAGAAGCGACCAGTCGAAGGCGTTGACGCCGTACTGGCGCGAGCCTTCGAAGCGCATGGCGGGGGTGGTGCGGCCGTCCTGCTGGAACGAGCTGGCGACGGCCAGCAGGGTCGAGCCCTTGGCGTCGGCGCGCAGCACCACGTTGGCCACCACGGTCTTGCCCTGCATGTCGACGCCCGGCGCGCCGCCGACGATGATCTCGACGCGGTCGACCTGGCCGGCCTGGATGCGGCGCAGGGCGTCTTCCAGGGACTCGCTCTTGGTGGCGGGCCGCTGGCCGTCGATCAGCACGTTGCCGGCCGCGCCGCCGAAGCCGCGCACGCTGTCGCCGCCGTCGAAGGTGAAGCCGGGCACCCGCACGACCATGTCGTAGGCCGACAGCGGCTGGCGCTCGGCGAAGAAAGCGGCGGGATAGCGGGTGACGCCCTCGGTCGCCACGGCGACGGCGGCGGGCTGGGCGGCGGCCGCGGCCTCCGGCGAGACGGCCGTGAGGGCCGCGAAGATCGATCCGAACTGCATCTCTTTTCGTCCCCGGCCCCCGCCAGTCGCGCCGCGCAAACTGGGCCGGAGAGGGGTGGGAAGAAAAGTTACAAGCTTGAAATATGGATTAAAAACGGACAGGAATGGACCTTTCCGTCCAAGTTTCACCCTTCTCCCCTTGCGGGAGAAGGTGGCGGCGAAGCCGACGGATGAGGGGTCTCTCAGACTTCGAAGGCAGCGCCCGGTCGTTCGGCTGACGCGGCTGACAGGGTTTTCGACCCCTCACCCGACCTCCCTCCGGGAGGCCACCCTCTCCCGCAGGGGGAGAGGGAGAAAGGGTCTAGATATTCGTGCCGCCGACCGTCAGGCCGGTGATCTTCAGGCTGGGCTGGCCCACGCCCACGGGCACGCCCTGGCCGGCCTTGCCGCAGACGCCGATGCCGGGATCGAAGTCGAAGTCGTTGCCGATCATGGTCACTCGGGTCAGGGCGCTGGGGCCGTCGCCGATCAGGGTGGCGCCCTTGACCGGGGCGGTGATCTTGCCGTCCTCGACCAGATAGGCCTCGGTGCACTGGAAGACGAACTTGCCGTTGGTGATGTCGACCTGGCCGCCGCCGAAATTGGCGCAGTAGAGGCCCTTCTTCATCGAGGCGATCATCTCGGCCGGGTCGTGGTCGCCCGCCAGCATGCCGGTGTTGGTCATGCGCGGCATCGGCATGTGGGCGTAGGACTGGCGGCGGCCGTTGCCGGTGGCCTGCATGCCCATCAGCCGGGCCGACATGCGGTCGTGCATGTAGCCCACCAGAATCCCGTCCTCGATCAGGATGGTGCGCTCGGTCGGGGTGCCCTCGTCGTCGATGGTCAGCGAGCCGCGGCGGCCGGGGATCGAGCCGTCGTCGAAGACGGTGACGCCCTTGGCGGCCACCCGCTCGCCGATGCGGCCCGAGAAGGCGCTGATGCCCTTGCGGTTGAAGTCGCCTTCCAGGCCGTGGCCGACGGCCTCGTGCAGCAGCACGCCGTTCCAGCCGGGGCCGAGCACCACGTCCATCTCGCCGGCCGGGCAGGCGACGGCGTCGAGGTTCACGAGCGCCTGGCGCAGGGCCTCGTCGACCTGGCCCTGCCACTTGTCGGGGCTGATCCAGGCGGAGAAGCCGGCGCGGCCGCCGGCCCCGGAGGTGCCGGCCTCGCGCTTGCCGTCCTTCTCGACCGTGACCTGGACGTTGAGGCGCACCAGCGGGCGCACGTCGCGGATCAGCTTGCCGTCGGCGCGCAGGATCTCGACCACGCGGCGCTCGCCGGCCAGGCTGGCCATCACCTGCACCACGCGCGGGTCGCGCCGGCGGGCGAAGGCGTCGATCTCCTGGAGCAGGCTGACCTTGTCGGAGAAGACGGGCGAGGAGACCGGGTCGTCCTCGCCGTAGAGCTTTTCGTTGGTCGAGCGCGGGCCCTCGGCCGAGATCCCGGCGTGGCCGCGCTTGGCGAGGCTGGCCGAGGCCGCGGCCCGGCCGATGGCGGCTTCGGAGATCTCCGAGGCGTGGGCGTAGCCGGCCGTCTCGCCGGCCACCACGCGCAGGCCGAAGCCTTCGCCCGAGTCATAGGAGGCGGTCTTCAGCCGGCCGTCGTCGAAGACGAAGGCCTCGCTCTCGGACCGCTCGAGGAAGAGCTCGCCGTCGTCGGCTCCGGCCAGGGCCTCGCCCAGGATGGCGCGGGCGCGTTGCGGGTCGACGCCGGCGGCGTCCAGCAGGGAAGGGGCGGAGAGGGGAGCGGTCATAGGGATAAGTTAGGCGCTCGAAGGCTCCGCGTCATCTCCCTCCGCCCCGCGATCCTGTCGCAGGGCGGAGGGAAAGGGGTCACCAGTCCTCGTTGACCTCGCCCGAGCCGGCGATCGACTTGGACAGGCGGGCCGGGCGTTCGGTCAGGGTGACATCGCCGCTGCCGGCGATGCTGACGTCGGCCTCGCCCGTCGGACCCAGCTTGGCCTCGCCGCTGCCGGCGATCTCGACCTTGGCGTCGGCGACGGTCAGGGCGCTGAGTTCAGCCTCGCCGGACCCTGCGATGTGCAGGTCGACGGCCTTGGTCTTGCCCGAGGCGTAGACCTCGCCGCTGCCGTTCAGCGCCAAGGCCAGGCTCGGCTGGTCGTAGGACTGGATGTCCAGGTCGCCCGAGCCGTTGAGCACGAAGCTCTTCACCGACGGGGCCGAGACGCGGATGATCAGGTCGTCGGCGTGGGCCAGCAGCCGCACGCCGTCGCCGGTGATCGTGAAGCCGCGGCCGTTGCCGTCGCCGTCGAGGTGCAGGCGGTCGCCCGACAGCACCACCCGGCGGACCAGGCCTTGCGGGCCTTCGACGGTGACGCCGGCCTTGTCGCTCTGGGTGAAGATCACCCGGGCGGGCAGGTCGATGCGCAGGGCCTCGCCGCCGGTCCAGGCGATCTGGCGGGTGGTGTTGGGACCGTGGTCCTCGATCGTCACTTCGCCGTTGCGGCGGACGGTGACCTTGCCGTCCTCGTCCTCGATGTTGAAGTGGACGTTGGCGGGGATGGTCCAGCCGCCTTGCTGGATCATCTGGCGGCCGCCGATGGCGAAGGCGGTTCCAAGGCACGCCACGGCCAGGACGAAGCTGGCGACGGCGATGATGGTCAGGTTGCGGATCATGGCGCGACCTCAGGCTTGCGGTTCGATGGCCGGCTTCAGCAGCCGGTAGTGGAGGCGGCCGTACCAGACCAGCACGTTGACCAGGCCGACCGTGACCAGGCCGGTGACGGCGGTCAGGGCGGTGGCCGCGGCCATCAGGCCGATGCCGCCCAGGATGGCGACGGCGGGGCCGCCCGGCGGGTCGAAGAACGGGCCGGCCGAGAACACGAAGCCCCCGGCGACGAAGATGCCGACCCCGGCCATGAAGAAGCCGAACAGCGCCCCGATCACGCCCATCAGGATGGGCAGCAGGATCAGGATGTCGATCGCCCCCAGGCCCAGCACCGCGAACACGGCGCCGGCGGCGGCCGACGGGTTCTTGGTCTCTTCCCAGCGCTTGAGGCCGGCCTCGGCGCGCAGCTCGCGGGCCAGGCGGTCGGGATCGCCCAGGGCGGCGGCCGTCTCGGCCTCGGTGCGGCCGGCGGCGACGGCGTCGTCGAAGTGGGCGTCGTAGTCGGCGACCGCGTCGGCGATGCTGGTGGCCGGCAGGCCGGCCAGGCCCCGCTTGAGGCGGCTGATGAATTCGGCGCGGGTCATGCGGCGGCTCCCAGGATGTCGTCCACGGCCTTGGTGAAGGCGGCCCATTCGGCCTTCTGGGCGGCGAAGCTGTCGCGGCCGGCGGTGGTCAGGCGGTAGTATTTGCGGGGCGGACCGCTGGTCGACTCGACCAGGTAGGTCTCGACCAGTCCGTCGGACTGCAGGCGTCTCATCAGCGGGTAGATGGTCCCCTCTCCCATGTCGATGTCGTGGGCCAGCTGGCTGGCGATCTCGTAGGCGTAGCTGTCGGCTTTCGACAGCAGGGCCAGCACGCACAGCGCCAGCACGCCTTTCTTCAATTGTGTTTCGATGGCTTCAGGCACGGCTCTCGTTTCCTGTTGGTAGGACCCTTGTACCGACAGGTAGTGTGTGATGCAAGGTAGCTGTTATTACAAGTTATCAATGTTCGAGGATCGACGTGATTCGCCCCGTGGTCGTGTGGAGGGTTTGGCGAAGTTATTGAGAATGCTTCGCAACTGACGCGATTCCCCTGCGCCAGGTGTGGTTTCGGGTGCTTGGCAACAGGGATTGATGCGCGTATGCACGCCTGCGACCGATCGGCGCCATGGGGAGAGCTCCGACTTGTTGCAAAGTCGATTGCTTGAACCCTGGTATCCGGTCGTATTGTGCAAGTCGGCGCGGCGGGAGACGGAGTGTCACCCCGTTAGAACGCCGCCGAAACGGGCCGAGAGGGAAATGAAGCAATTCCAGGGGATGCGGCGGAAGTGGGCTGGCCTTTGCGCCGCCGCCGCCACGATGGCGTTCGCGGGGCAAGCCTTCGCCGAAGATCTATTGGGTCAGCCGACGCCTGGGGGGATCGCCCTCCAGCCCGCCGCGTCGGTGCTGAAGCATGATGCGATCTGGTTCCACGACTGGATCCTGCTGCCGATCATCACGGCCATCACCCTGCTGGTCCTGGGCCTGATCCTCTGGATCGCCGTGCGCTACAACGCCAAGGCCAACCCGGTTCCCGCGAAGTTCAGCCACAACACCACGATCGAGATCATCTGGACGCTGGTGCCCGTGCTGATCCTGATGATCATCGCGATCTTCTCGTTCAAGCTGCTCTTCCGCTACAACGACATGCCCAAGCCCTACATGACCGTGAAGGCCACGGGCTATCAGTGGTACTGGGGCTACGAGTACCCCGACCAGAAGATCCCCGAGATCATCTCCAACGTGCTCACCGAGGAGCAGGTGGCCGCCAAGGGCCTGCCGCACAGCCTGTACCGGCTGGCCGCCAGCGAGGCGATGGTGGTGCCGGTCAACCAGGTGGTCCGCGTGCAGGTCACCGGCGCCGACGTGATCCACGCCTTCGCCCTGCCGGCCTTCGGCCTGAAGATCGACGCCATCCCGGGCCGCCTGAACGAGACCTGGTTCAAGGCCGAGAAGGTGGGCACCTATTACGGCCAGTGCTCGGAGCTCTGCGGCATCGACCACGCCTTCATGCCGATCGAGATCAAGGTCGTCAGCCAGGCCGAGTTCGACGCCTGGGTGAAGGCCAAGGCTCCGGCCGCGGCCCCCGCCGCCGCGCCTGCCGCGACCCCGGCGGCCACGCCCGCCGCCGCCGCCCCCGCTGCTGCTCCGGCCGCTGCTCCCGCTTCCGCTCCGGCCGCGGCGCCCGCCGCCGCGCCGGCGGCCTAAGACCCCGATTGCAGGATATCAGTCCGATGGCTCACGCCGCTGACATCGATCATCACGACGACCACGGGGCCGACGAAAAGCCGCCCTTCTTCGCTCGCTGGTTCTTCTCGACCAACCACAAGGACATCGGCACCCTCTACATCCTGTTCGCCATCATGGCCGGGATCGTGGGCGGCGCCCTGTCGGGCCTGATCCGCTGGGAGCTGATGCACCCGGGCATCCAGGTCTTCACCGACAACGGCCTGCTGGCCCAGCTGGGCGTGTTCAAGGGCAAGCACGGCTACAACGCCGTGGTCACCGCCCACGCCCTGATCATGATCTTCTTCATGGTCATGCCCGCCATGATCGGCGGCTTCGGCAACTGGTTCGTTCCGATCATGATCGGCGCGCCGGACATGGCCTTCCCGCGGATGAACAACATCTCGTTCTGGCTGCTGGTCGCCGCCTGGGTGCTGCTCTGCACCTCGATGTTCGTCGACGGCGGTCCGGGCCACGGCTTCGGCGGCGGCTGGACGATCTATCCGCCGCTGTCGACCACCGGCCACACCGGTCCGGCCATGGATCTCGCGATCCTGTCGCTCCACCTGGCCGGCGCTTCGTCGATCCTCGGCGCGATCAACTTCATCACCACGATCTTCAACATGCGCGCGCCGGGCATGACCCTGCACCGCATGCCGCTGTTCGCCTGGTCGGTGCTGATCACCGCCTTCCTGCTGCTGCTGTCGCTGCCCGTCCTGGCCGGCGCCATCACCATGCTGCTGACCGACCGCAACTTCGGCACCCACTTCTTCGACCCGGCCGCCGGCGGCGACCCGGTGATGTTCCAGCACCTGTTCTGGTTCTTCGGTCACCCGGAAGTGTACATCCTGATCCTGCCCGGGTTCGGCATCATCAGCCACATCGTCTCGACCTTCTCCAAGAAGCCGGTCTTCGGCTACCTCGCCATGGCCTACGCCATGGTCGCCATCGGCTTCGTCGGCTTCATCGTGTGGGCCCACCACATGTACACGGTCGGCATGAGCATCAACTTGCGCGCCTATTTCGTGGCCGCGACGATGATCATCGCCGTCCCGACCGGCGTGAAGATCTTCTCGTGGATCGCCACGATGTGGGGCGGTTCGATCAGCTTCAAGACGCCCATGCTGTGGGCGATCGGCTTCATCTTCCTGTTCACGGTCGGCGGCGTCACCGGCGTCGTGCTGTCGAACGCCGGCATCGACTACAGCCTGCACGACACCTACTACGTGGTGGCCCACTTCCACTACGTGCTCAGCCTGGGCGCCGTGTTCGCCATCTTCGCCGGCTTCTACTACTGGTTCGAGAAGATGTGGGGCGTGAAGTACAACGAGTTCCTCGGCGCTCTGCACTTCTGGATCATGTTCGTGGGCGTGAACCTGGTGTTCTTCCCGCAGCACTTCCTGGGCCTGGACGGCATGCCCCGCCGCTATGTCGACTACCCGGACGCGTTCGCGAAGTGGAACTACGTCTCGTCGGTCGGCTACATGATCACCGTGGCGGGCGTCGCCGTCTTCCTGGTGGTCCTGCTCGAGGCCGCCATCCGTCGCCGCAAGGCCGAGGCCAACCCGTGGGGCGAAGGCGCCACCACGCTGGAATGGACCCTGTCCTCGCCGCCGCCGTTCCACCAGTTCAGCGAGCCGCCGGTCATCAAGGCCGACGATCACCACTGATCTCTGGTAAGATAGCGATATAAGCGGGGGCGCGGATCGGACGGCAGTCCGGTTCGCGCCCTTCGCCCATCCAGACCCAAGTTTCGCAAGACCCGTACCCATGGCCAAGCCCGCCGCTTTCCCGTCCGACGCAGCCGCGAGCGATCCCGTTCGCGCCGCGCGCTGGCAGGACTATTTCCAGCTGATGAAGCCGCGCGTGATGTCGCTGGTGGTGTTCACGGGCCTGACCGGCCTGGTCGCCGCCCGCACCCACATCCACCCGCTGCTGGGCGCGGTGGCGGTGTTGTGCATCGCCGTCGGGGCCGGGGCCTCGGGCGCGCTGAACATGTGGTACGACGCCGACATCGACGCCAAGATGCGCCGCACCCGCGGCCGCCCTGTGCCGGCCGGCCTGGTCGAGGGCTCCGAAGCCGCGGCCCTGGGCGTGGTGCTGTCCCTGCTGTCGGTCATGCTGCTGGGCATGGCCATCAACTGGCTGGCGGCGGGCCTCTTGGCCTTCACCATCGTCTTCTACGCCGTGGTCTACACCATGTGGCTGAAGCGCTGGACGGCCCAGAACATCGTCATCGGGGGCCTCGCCGGCGCGCTGCCGCCGGCGATCGGCTGGGCGGCGGCCACGGGCTCGGCGCCTCTGAACGCCTGGCTGATGGTGCTGATCATCTTCCTGTGGACCCCGCCGCACTTCTGGGCGCTGTCGCTCTATATCAGCACCGACTACGCCAAGGCCGGCGTGCCGATGCTGCCGGTGGTCAAGGGCGCCAAGGCCACGCGCCGGCAGATCCTGATCTACAGCCTGATCTTCATCCCCGTCTGCCTGGCTCCGGCCTTCACCGGCCTGGGCGGTCCGCTGTACCTGGCCGTTTCGGGCCTGGGCGGCCTCGTGTTCCTGATCCTGGCCTGGCGGGTGTTCCGCAGCGACGCCGGCGACGCGGCCGACCCGCGCACCGCCGACCGCGCCCTCTACGAGGTAGAGGCCGCGCCCGCGCCCGAGCCTGCCGTCGAAGGCAAGCGCCCGCCGCCGGTGGGCGGGGCCAAGGACGCCCGCAACCTGTTCGCCTTCTCGATCCTCTATCTCTTCGCCCTGTTCGCCGCCCTGCTGGCCGAGGCCATGATCGGCGTGAAGGCTCTGGAGCTCATCTCTTGACCGACCCGAAGAAGACCCTCGCCGTCCAGCCCGACAAGGCCGACGCCCTGCGGGCCCGCAACGGCCGCAACATCGCGCTCGCCGTGGGCCTGGTCGCCTTCGTCGTGCTGGTGTTCGTGGTCACCCTGGTGAGGCTGGGCGCCAATGTCGGAAACCGGTTCTGATCCCACGCCGGGCGGGGCCGGCGCCGACAAGACCACGCTGCAGGCCCGCCGCAACAAGCGCGTGGCGCTGATCTGCGCCGTCGCCTTCGTGGGCATGGTCGGCGCGGCCTATGCGGCGGTGCCGCTATACAAGCTGTTCTGCCAGGCCACCGGCTTCGACGGCACGGTGCGCCGGGCCGAAGCCGCCCCGACCAAGGTGCTCGACCGCACCGTCCAGATCCGCTTCGACGCCAACGTGCGCAGCCTGCCCTGGACCTTCACCACCGAGCAGGTCAGCCAGGACATCAAGCTGGGCGCTTCGGGGCTGGCGTTCTTCAAGGTCACCAACACCAGCGACAAGCCCCAGACCGGCCGGGCGATCTACAACGTGGTGCCCGAGCAGGCCGGCCCGTACTTCCAGAAGATCGAGTGCTTCTGCTTCTCGAACCAGACGATTCAGCCCGGCCAGACGGTCGAATTCCCGGTCGTCTACTTCGTCGATCCGCGCTTCGCCGAGGATCCGGAGACCAAGGGCAAGTCAGAGATCACCCTGTCCTACACCTTCTTCCCGGCCGTCGAAGGCCAGGAAGGCAAGACAGGCGTGCCTCGCATCGTCGAGCCTCTTGGCGGAACAGCGTCCGGCAGACTATAGCTTTCGGCAAGGGAGAGGCGCGGGCCGGGGGGACCCAAGCGACGCGCCATCAATAAGATTAAAGAGGGTTCGCGACACATGGCCCACGGCGCCGTCAAACACGACTACCACATCCTGCCGCCCAGCCCGTGGCCGTTCGTCGGCTCGGCGGCCGCCACGGTCATGGCCATCGGCCTGATCGCCTGGATCAAGGGCGGGGTGTTCGGCATCGAGAAGGGCCAGTGGTGGCTGTTCGCGACCGGCCTGGCCGGCGTGCTCTACACGATGTTCGGCTGGTGGCGCGACGTCATCAAGGAAGCCAACGCCGGCGACCACACCCCGGTCGTCTCGATCGGCCTGCGCTACGGCATGGTGCTGTTCATCGCCTCGGAAGTGATGTTCTTCGTGGCGTGGTTCTGGATCTTCTTCGAGATGGCCCTGTTCCACGGCCACCGCACCCTGTCGGGCATCGAGGAAGTGCGCACCGCCTGGGCCAGCTGGCCGCCGGCCGGCGTCGAGACCGTCTCGCCCTGGCACCTGCCGCTGGTCAACACCCTGACCCTGCTTCTCTCGGGCACGACCATCACCTGGTCGCACCACGCCCTGCAGCAAGGCGACCGCAAGGGCGCCCAGTGGGGCCTGATCCTGACCATCCTGCTCGGCGCGCTGTTCACGACCATCCAGGTCTACGAATACGCCCACATCAACCACGAGAAGCTGTTCTACAGCGAAGCCGCCGCCAATTCGGGCCTCTACGGTTCGACCTTCTTCCTGGCCACCGGCTTCCACGGCTTCCACGTCTTCGTGGGCACGCTGTTCCTGATCGTCTGCCTGATCCGCCTGATGAACGGCGCCTTCACGCCCAAGCAGCACTTCGGCTTCGAAGCGGCCGCCTGGTACTGGCACTTCGTCGACGTGGTCTGGCTGTTCCTGTTCGCCTTCATCTACGTGATCTTCGGCGCCTCGACGCACTAAGGTCGCAGAGTTCCGAAAGGCCCGGAGCGCCGACCGCGCTCCGGGCCTTTTTCGTTTTAGCGCTTTGGGGATCGCCATGCCCAAGACCAACCCCTACGCCGCCGGCGCCGCCGGGCGATGCCCCGTCTGCGGCGAGGGCTTCCTGTTCGAGGGCTTCCTCAAGATCGCGCCGCGCTGCGAGGCCTGCGGCTACGACCTTTCCAAGCACGAGACCGGCGATGGCGCGTCGACCTTCGTCATCCTGATCGCCGGGTTCCTGTGCGCGTTCGGGGCGCTGTTCTCGATGTTCGCCTGGAACTGGCCGGTGTGGCTGCTGCTGGTGGTCTGGCTGCCGCTGACGGGCCTGGCGTGTCTCTTCATGATGCGGCCGGCCAAGGGCCTGATGGTCGCCGCCCAGATCGCCAACAAGGCTTCGGAAGCGGGGCGCGACGATGTCTGAGACGCCCGTCAAGAAGCCCGGCTTCCCGATCGGCCTGACGATCGCCACCCTGATCGCCTTCGCCATCCTGTGCGGCCTGGGGACCTGGCAGGTGAAGCGCCTGGCCTGGAAAGAAGACCTGCTGGCGCGGATCGAGAAGCTTAAGACCGCCCCGGCCATTCCGCTGGCCCTGGCCCTGGCCCGCGCCGACAAGGGGCAGGACGTCACCTGGACGCGTGTCGCGACCGACTGCGGATCGCCGTCCCCCTCCAAGGTCGCGGGCGGCGACCTGTCGATGATCTACGGCGTGCGCGAGGGCCAGATCGTCTGGCGCGGCCAGGCCGTCTGCTGGGTGGAACTCGGCAAGACCGACGTCATCCGCCTGGATCTGGGCGTGGTCGATGCGCTGACCGGCCAGCCGGCCCCGCCGGACCGCCTGTTCACGGCGCCGGGGCGGGTCACCGGGGTCCTGATCGACGAGCGCCACCTGGGCAAGCGCACCTCCCGCGAGCCATCGATCATCATCCGGGACGGAATGTCGTCCTATCTGCTGATGGTCGAGACCGCCACGCCGGCCGTTCCCGGCGTCACGCCCGCGCCCTTGCCGGCAGAAATTTCCAACCGGCACCTGGAATACGCGCTTACGTGGTTTGGTCTTGCCGTCACCCTGCTCTTTATCTATGCCGCCATGCTCTGGCGGAGGATGAGGCCCTGATGCGTTACGTCTCGACCCGGGGCGAGTCCCCCTCGATCGGTTTCCTGGACGCGGTGCTGGCCGGCCTGGCCCCCGACGGCGGGCTGTACGTGCCCGAGACCTGGCCGACCTTCACGCCTGAAGAGATCGCCGCCTTCGCCGGCAAGACCTACGCCCAGGTCGCGGCCGCCGTGCTCGGCCGGTTCGTCGGCGACGACATCCCGGCCGACGACCTGCAGACCATGTGCGACGAGGCCTATGCCAGCTTCACCCACGCGGCCGTGACGCCGCTTAAGCAGCTGGCCGCCAACCGCTACCTGCTGGAGCTGTTCCACGGCCCGACCCTGGCCTTCAAGGACGTGGCGATGCAGCTCCTGGGGCGGCTCTACGACTACGTGCTGTCGCGCCAGTCGCGGACCATGACCATCATCTGCGCCACCTCGGGCGACACCGGCGGCGCGGCCGTCGAGGCCTTCCGCGGCCGCAGCAACGCCCGCATCGTCGCGCTCTTCCCCGAGGGCCGGATCAGCGAGGTCCAGCGCCGGTTCATGACCACGGCGGCCGACGCCAACGTCTCGTGCGTGTCGGTGCAGGGCTCGTTCGACGACTGCCAGGCCATCGTCAAGCAGGCCTTCCAGGACGACCAGTTCCGCCACGCGGTGGACCTGTCGGGCGTCAACTCGATCAACTGGGCGCGGATCGCGGCCCAGAGCGTCTATTACTTCACCGCCGCCGTCAGCCTGGGCGCGCCGGCCCGCGAAGTGGCCTTCGTCGTGCCGACGGGGAATTTCGGCGACGCCTACGCCGCCTTCGTCGCCAAGCAGCTGGGCCTGCCGATCGCCAAGGTCGTGGCCGCCACCAACAGCAACGACATTCTCGCGCGCGCCTTCGAGGACGGCCGCTACGCCCGCGGGGCCGTGGCCGCCACCCAGAGCCCGGCCATGGACATCCAGGTCGCCTCCAACTTCGAGCGCCTCTATTTCGAGGCCGTGCGCCGTGACGGCATCGAGACCGGCCGAGCCTTCCGCGGTTTCGCCACCACCGGCGTGCTCGACATCCCGCCCAGCGCCCATGCGATGATGCGCGAGCTGTTCGTCGGGGCTTCGGTCAGCGAGGCCGACACCGCCAAGACCATGCTGGCCACGCTGAACGAGACCGGCGAGGTCGTCGATCCGCACACCGCCGTGGGCCTGGCCGCCGCCGCCCGCCTGCGCTTCGAAGACCCCACGACCCCGGTCGTGGTGCTGTCGACGGCCCATCCGGCCAAGTTCCCCGAGGCCGTGCTGGCCGCCACCGGCGTCGTCCAGGGCGTGCCGCGCGGCGCGCCGGACCTGTCGACCAAGCCCGAACGCTTCGACCGCCTGCCGGCGGAAGCGGCGGCCGTGAAGGCCCACGTGCGGGCGTTCGCGGGGAAGTGACTTGAGAGAACCTCCCCCCGTGGGGGAGGCGATCGCGCGAGCGATCGGTGGGGGGGAGCGGGCGATTGACCGCTTCGCAAAGCGGAAGCTGAAAACGTCCCCCCTCCGGCCTTCGGCCGCCTCCCCCACAGGGGGAGGTTCCCGGATCTGTGGCTTTCGCGCGCTTAGGCGTCTACACGGAGGGAAATGACCCTTCCGACCCTCCACACCCTGAAGAATGGCGTCCGCGTCGTCTGCGATCCGATGCCGGGGCTCGAGACCCTGGCCCTGAGCGTCGTCGCCGGGCGCGGGGCGGCCTATGAGGATCCGGCGCGGTCGGGCTGGTCGCACCTGCTCGAGCACATGGTGTTCAAGGGCGCGGGCGGACGCAGCGCGCGCGACATCGTCGAGGTGGTCGAGGCCCAGGGCGGCCAGATCAACGCCGCCACCGGCTATGAGCGCACCAGCTTCCAGATCCGCGCGCTCAAAGGCGGTCTGCCGCTGGGCGTCGAGGTCATCGCCGACCTCGTGCGGCGCCCGACGCTCGACGCCGGGGATCTCGCCCGCGAGAAGCAGGTCGTGGCCCAGGAGATCGCCGAGGCCGCCGACGCGCCCGACGACTACGTCTTCGACCTGCTGCAGAAGGGCGCCTGGGGCGACCATCCGGTCGGCCGGCCGATCCTGGGCACGGTCGACACCGTCGAGGCCGCGACGCCCGAGGCTCTGTCGGACTGGCGCTCCAGCCTCTACGCCGCCGACCGGCTGGTGGTCAGCGCCACCGGCGCGGTCGAGGAGGCCGAGCTGCTGGACCTGGCGCAGAAGGCCTTCGGCGACCTGCCGGCCACGCCGGGCGCGCCGGTGCCCGATCCCGCCCCCTTCGTCGGCGGCGCCTTCGCCGAGACCCGCAAGCTGGAGCAGGCGCATCTCGTCTTGATGCTGCCGGCCGCCGGTTCGCGCGACGACGACTATTTCGCCCTGCGCGTCTTCGCCGAGGCCCTGGGCGGGGGCATGTCGTCGCGGCTGTTCCAGGAGGCCCGCGAGAAGCGCGGTCTGGCCTACAATATCGACGCCTATGCCGACACCTATGCAGACATAGGGGCGCTCGGCATCTACGCCGGCTGCGCGGCCAAGGACGCAGGCCAGACCGCCCAGGTCTGCGCCGAGCAGCTGCTGGCCCTGGTCGAGCGCATCGACGAGGCCGAGCTGGCCCGCTGCAAGGCCCAGCTGAAGGCGCACATGTTCATGGCCCGCGAGCAGCCCCTGGCCCGCGCCGAGCAGGCCGCCGGCCAGGCCCTGACCTTCGACCGGCTGTTCTCGCCCGCCGAGCTGGCGGCCGGGGTCGAGGCCGTCGGCGCCGCCGACATAGCGCGCCTGGGCCGGCGGATGCTGGCGCCCGGCAAGGCCGCCACGGCGGTCCTGGGCGCCAAGGGCGCGCTGGGCGCGGGGGAAATCTTCCGGCGGACGTTGTTCGGCGGACAATAAGCCGCAATTGTGCGGCCCTATCGTTCGAGACCCGTCCTTGTCCGCCATTCTCCGTCTTCTCCGCATCGACCCGGGCCCGCGCATCGAGGGCGAGCGGGTCTATCTGCGCCTGCCGCGCCTGGCCGATCACAAGCCGTGGGCGGAGCTGCGCGGCGGCTCGCGCGCCTTCCTGACGCCGTGGGAGCCGACCTGGCCGGCCGACGACCTGACGCGGGCCGCCTTCCGCCAGCGCCTGGCCGCCTACGCGCGCGAACTCGAGCTGGGAGAAGCCTTTCCGTTCTTCGTGTTCCGCAAGTCCGACGACGCCATCGTCGGCGGCGTGCGGCTGTTCAACATCCGCCGGGGCGTGGCCCAGACCGGGGTGGTCGGCTACTGGGCCGGCGAGGCGCATGCCGGGCAGGGCTATACGAGCGAGGCCGTGCGGGCGGTGATCGACTTCGCCTTCGGCCCGCTGGGTCTTCACCGGCTGGAGGCGGCCTGCATGCCGCATAACGCGCGCTCGGCCGACCTGCTCACGAGATGCGGGTTTTCCGAGGAAGGATATGCGCGCGCTTATCTTAAAATTAACGGCGAGTGGCGAGATCATCGTCTGTTCGGGTTGATTGCTCCGTCGTGAGTTCGCTCGGATCGCACGCCGTCCATCCATGGGGGATCGGGCGGCGCGGGAACGGGCATGTCTTTCAAGGTAGCCGAGCGTAGGATCTGGGACGCGACGACCACGCTGGAAGCGTTGGGCGCCGCTGAGGTCGCGCTGTGGCACTGGGACCCCGAGACCGACCGGCTGCGCATCAACGGCGCGGCCCGGGCCCTGGGCCTGTCGCCCCTGGCCCCCGAATGCGCCTCGGCCGCCTTCCGCGCCCTGGCCCTGCCGCAGGACCGCGCCCAGGCCGACGAACTGCTGCGGGTGCGCGAGGCCGGCTCCGAGATCGTCGTGCGCATGCGCATGCGCGGCGGCGAGACCTGCATCTGGCGCGGCGTCTGGCTGGAAGAGGGCCTGCGCGCCGCCGGCGTCATCGCCCCGGAAGTGAAATTCGCCGCCTCGGGCAAGGACGACCTCACCGGGCTCCTCGACCGTCGCAGCTTCATCGCCCGCGCCCGCGAGCGCCTGACCCATACCGGCGTGCACGAGCTGGTGGTCGCCGACCTCGACCGCCTGCGCCGCCTGAACGAGGCCCTGGGCCACGAGCGCGCCGACCTCGTGCTGGCCGCTCTCGGCTCGCGCCTGGCCGCCGCCTTCCCCGAGGGCTCGATCCTGGGCCGCATCGGCGAGGACGAGTTCGCCGTGCTGTGCGAGCCGCACGGCTACGAGCCGGCCGACCTGCTGCGCTCGGCGCTGGAACAGCCGCTGCGCATCGCCGGCTTCGACATCCACCCGACCCTGACCATCGGCGCCGTCTCGGCCGAGGGCGGCGAGGACGCGCCGGAGGCCGCCGAGCTGGTCCGCCGGGCCGAGCTGGCCGTCGAGGCCGCCGCCGCCAACGGGCGCGGCTCGGCCGCCGCCTACGGCCGCTCGATGGAGACCGACGGCCTGTCGCGCCTGGCGCTGGAAGCCGACCTGCGCGGCGCCATCGGCCGCGGCGAGATCATTCCCTATTTCCAGCCGGTCGTGCGCCTGTCGACCGGCGCCCTGTCGGGCTTTGAGGCCCTGGCGCGCTGGATTCACCCGCGCCGCGGCCTGCTGCCGCCCGACGAATTCCTGCCGCTGATCGAAGAGATGGGCCTGATGGCCGAGCTCGGCGAGCACATGATGCGCAGCGCCGGCAAGCAGCTGGCCGCCTGGCGTCATACCCACCCGGCCGTCGGCGCCCTGACCGTCAGCGTCAACCTGTCGACCGGCGAGATCGACCGTCCGGGCCTGGTGCACGACGTGGCCCAGGTGCTGCGCGACAACGGCCTGCCGCGCGGCGCGCTGAAGCTGGAAGTCACCGAAAGCGACATCATGCGCGACCCCGAGCGGGCCGCGGTGATCCTGCGCAGCCTGCGCGAGGCGGGGGCTGGCCTGGCGCTGGACGATTTCGGCACCGGCTTCTCGTCGCTGTCGTACCTGACGCGCCTGCCGTTCGACACGCTGAAGATCGACCGCTACTTCGTGCGGACCATGGGCGGCAACGCCGGCTCGGCCAAGATCGTCCGGTCGGTGGTCAAGCTGGGCCAGGATCTCGACCTGGAAGTCGTCGCCGAGGGCGTCGAGAACGCCGAGATGGCCCACGCGCTGCAGAAGCTGGGCTGCGACTACGGCCAGGGCTTCGGCTACGCGCCGGCCCTGTCGCCGCAGGAGGCCGAGGTCTATCTCAACGAGGCCTATGTCGACGGCGCCGCGCCGGTGAAGGCGCGGGGGTGAGGGTTAGGCTTCCAGCTTCCTGGTCCCACTAGCCTCCCGGCCCCACTAGCCTCCCGGCCCCACTAACTTCCGGCCCCACTAACTTCCGGCCCCACTAACTTCCCGATCCCACTAACTTCCGTCATTCCCGCCCTTGTGGCGGGAACCCCTCTGTCAGCCGCAAGGGCAGGAGGGGCGGCGTGCTCGGCACGCCGCTCGCATCTCACGTGTCAGCGGAACCAGGGTTTCCCGCCACAAGGGCGGGAATGACGGGAGTAGGGGAGGGTCGGACCCTCACCCCTTCGCCAGATCCCCATAGAGCCACGCGGCCGTCACGCCGCCGTCCATCAGGATGTCGCTGCCGGTGATGAAGCCGCCGTCGGGGCCCATCAGGAGGGCGCCGACGGCTCCGACCTCGTCGGGCGTTCCGGCGCGCCTGGCGGCCGATCCCTCGATCATCCGGCGATAGCCTTCGCCGCGCGGGCCGGAAAGCTCGTCGCGGGCCAGGGGCGTCATGACGATGCCGGGGCTGATGGCGTTGATCCGCGCCCCGCGCGAGCCCCAGCGCACGGCCTGGGAGGCCACGCGCAGGGCGTTGCCGCGCTTGGAGAGCTGGTAGGCCCTCAGCGGGTCCGTGACCTGGTCGGGGGCCAGGAAGGGCAGGGCCAGCAGCGCTTCGGTCGGGGTCGTGGCCAGGGCGTGGTTCTGCTCGACGCTGAGCGGCGGCAGGCGGTGGCCCGACTGCGAGGCGATGACGACGCCCGAGCCGCCGGGGGCGATCACCTCGCCGAACAGGTCGAGCACCAGGGCCGTGCCGTAGAGGTCGACCTTGAGGATGACGCTCGGCGGCGCCTGGCTGGGCGAGACGCCGGCGGCGTGGATCAGGCCGGTGACGGCGCCCAGGGCCGCAGCGGTGGCGACCAGGGCCTGCACGCTTTCCCGCGAGGCGACGTCGACCGCGGCGACGTGGGTCTCGTAGCCGGCGTCGGCCAGCACCTCGGCGGCGGCCTGGGCGTTCTCCAGCCGCAGGTCGGCCAGCAGCACGCGCTTGCCGACGCCCACGCGCCGGGCGATCGCCTGGCCGATCTGGCCGGCCCCGATGACCACGATGACGTCGCTCATGAGCCTCTCCTTTGTTCAGGAGGCCCAGATAGCGCCCTTCAGGCGGCGGGATTAGCCGCGGGCTCGTCCATGGCCTGCTGAGCCCGCCTCAGCAGTCTGGAGGCTATCGCCGCGCCTCGGTGGCCATGCGCACGGCCAGGCCCCCCAGCACGCTGGCCATCAGCCAGCGCTGGACGAGGGCGAAGCTGGGGCGGGTCGCCAGGAAGGTCGCGATCGAGCCGGCGGCCAGGCAGATCAGGCCGTTGATCGTCAGGCTAACGGCGATCTGGGTCCCGCCCAGCAGCAGCGACTGGCTGAGCACCGCCCCGTGCTTCGGGTCGATGAACTGCGGCAGCAGCGATAGATAGAGCATCGCCGCCTTGGGATTGAGCAGGTTGGTCAGGAAGCCCATGGCCATCAGCTTCAGGGGCGGGTCCTTGGGCAGTTCGCGCACCTGGAACGGCGACTGTCCGCCCGGCTTGATCGCCTGCCAGGCCAGCCAACCCAGATAGAGCGCCCCGCCGAACCGCAGGACGTCGTAGGCGATCGGGGCGGCCATCAGCAGGGCGGTGATGCCCAGCGCCGCGCAGACCAGATAGACGATGAAGCCCGCCGCCGTGCCGACCAGCGACACGATCCCGGCCCAGCGGCCCTGGCAGATCGAGCGGCTGACCAGATAGAGCATGTTCGGCCCCGGGGTCAGGGCCATGCCTAAGCACACCAGGGCGAAGGCGATCCAGGTCTTGGCGTCGGGCATCGGGAGAGGCTCCGGAAAACGGGCAAGAAAAAGGGGCCGGAGGCTTTCGCCGCCGGCCCCTTGATACTTTCGACTGTCGCCGAAGACGTCCTGCTTAGTGGATGTCTTCGTTGATCAGGCCGACCTTGTACCAGCCAGCGGTCTGCAGCTGGTTCAGCACGCCCATGAAGTCGGCGTACATGACGTCGGCGTCGGCGCGGATCATCACGCGCTGGTCGTCCTTCGGGCCAGCCTGGCCGTTCGAGGTGAACTTGGCGTCCAGGTCGAACTGCAGGTTGTCGAGGCTGGTTTGCTTGTCCGCGATGAACAGAGCGCCCGACTTCTGGATCGAGATGAACACCGGCTCCTTCGGCTTCACGCCGGGAGGCGGCGGCGAAGCGGGGGGGAGGTCGATCTTGATCGAGGTCACGGCCATCGGCACGGCGACCATGAAGATGATGAGCAGAACGAGCAGAATGTCGACGAAGGGCGTGACGTTGATTTCTGAATTCTGGTTCAGCGAGTAGCGACCGCCGCCGCCGCCAGCAAGTTTAGCCGCCATAGCCTGACTGTCTCCCGGGGACCGCCCCCAGGCGGTCCAGAAATTGTTAGATGCCACGTCTGGCGCAGACGAGCGCGGAAGTAAAGCCCGAGGACGCGCTGCAATGGCAACCCCTTTTGTGAGTCTTTTTGGCCTAACGCCGTTCAGGAGAGCGTTTTGGGCGCCAGGCTTCGCGCCGTGCGCGACTAGCGCTGGCCATCAGGCCGCGCTAAGCCCCCGCGCATGATCTTTTCCTTCGACGCCTACGTCACCGCCGCCCTGTTCGATCGCGCTGGACGCGCCGGATTCGCCCTGGGCGACGGCACCGTCCGATTCGAGGCCGAAGGCGGCTTCGTCACCGTGGAAGCCCATGGCGGACCGCTGGGCGGGGCCGTGCTGGCCGCCTGCGTGCACCCCTCGGGCCGGGGCCTGGTGACCGGCGGCGACGACGGCCGCGTGGTCTGGAGCCGGGTCGAGGGCGACGAGGTCGTGGCCACCCTGCTGGCCGAGGTGAAGGGCAAGTGGATTGAGCATGTGGCGGCCAGCGCCGCCTCGGGGCTGATCGCCTTCACGGCCGGCAAGGAGGTCCACGTGCTCGACTCGGCCGACGCCGAGTTCCGCCGCACCTTTGTCCACGAGAAGACCGTCTCGGGCGTGGCCTTCGACCCGAAGGGCAAGCGCCTGGCCGCGGCCGGCTACGGCGGCGTGTCGCTGTGGTGGAGCCGCATCGCCGACCAGAAGCCTACGGTGATGAAGTGGGCCGGCAGCCACGTGGCCCTGGCCTACAGCCCCGACGGCAAGTTCCTGGTCTCGGCCATGCAGGAGAACCAGCTGCACGGCTGGCGCCTGTCGGACGGCAAGGACATGCGGATGGGCGGCTATCCGGCCAAGATCAAGAGCCTGGACTTCTTCGACAAGGGCAACCTGCTGGCCACGGCCGGCGCCAACGGCGCGGTGATCTGGCCGTTCGCCGGCGCCAGCGGCCCGATGGGCAAGGAAGCCGCCGAGATCGGCTTCTCGCGCGACTCGCTGGTGGTGCAGGTGGCCGGCATCGACGCCCTGCCGGTGATGATCGCCGGCCAGGACAACGGCCGCGTCTGGGCCGCGCACATGCGCTCGGGCCGCATCGAGACCCTGAAGGCCGAGAAGGGCGCCCCGATCAGCAGCCTGGCGGTCAACGCCGACGGCTCGCGCCTGGCCTGGGGCGACGAAAGCGGCGAGGCCGGCGTGCTGGCGGTGCCGGATATCTCGGTGCGGAACTTCTAGGGCCCACGCCCCGGCGCCCACCAAAGCCCGTCATTCCCGCCCTTGTGGCGGGAACCCCTGGTTCCACTCGCAGGTGAGACGCCAGCGGCGTGCTTGGCGCGCCGCCACGACTGCCCTTGCGGCTGACAGAGGGTTTCCCGCCACAAGGGCGGGAATGACGGGAAGGTGGGAGGAGGCGGGGTTCAGACCGGCCAGGTCGCTTCGCTGGCCCCCAGAACCTCGCCCGCCAGATACAGCGAGCCGCAGATCAGCACGTGGGGGACGGGGTCCAGCGCGAGCGCGCGCGTGAGCGCGTCGTCCAGCCCCTCGCAGGCGCAGGCGCGCAGGCCGGCCAGTTCGGCGGCGGCGGCGGTTTCGGCGGCGCTGGCGGCGGCGTGGCCTTCGAAGGTGACGGTGAAGACCTTCGCCGCGATCCCCCGGAAGGCTCCGAAGAAGCCGGTGGCGTCCTTGTTGGCCAGCAGGCCCGAGATCAGCGCCACGGGGCGGCCGTCGCGGGCGGCGAGATCCGCCACGGCGCGGGCCACGGCGCGGCCGGCGTGGGGATTGTGCCCGCCGTCGAGCCACAGGTCGGCGCCGCCGCCTTGCGCGGCCTCCGCATAGGGACCGGCCGTCAGGCGCTGGAAGCGGGCCGGCCAGACCGTGCCGGCGATCCCCCGGCCCATGGCCGCCTCGTCGATCCTGGGGTCGCCCAGGGCCAGCAGGGCGGCGACGGCCAGGCCTGCGTTGGCGAACTGGTGCTCGCCGGGCAGGGCGGGGGCGGGCAGGTCGAGCAGGCGGTCTTCCATCTGCACCAGCAGGCGGCCGCGCTCCTCCCAGGCGTCGAAGTCGCGGCCCATCAGGGTCAGCTCCACCCCGGCCAGGGCCGCGGCGGTCTCCAGAACGCCGTCGACGGCGTCCTGCTGCCGGGCGCTGACGGCGGGGGCGCCGGGCTTGATGATCCCGGCCTTCTCCACCGCGATCTCTTCGATCGTGTCGCCCAGGAACTCGCGGTGGTCGAGGTCGATCGGCGCGATGACGCTGACGGCCGGTTGCGCGATGACGTTGGTGGCGTCGAGCACGCCGCCCAGCCCCACCTCGACGATGCAGAGGTCGGCCGGCGTCTCGGCGAAGGCGACGAAGGCCACGGCCGTGGTGATCTCGAAGAAGGTGATGGCCTCGCCCGCGTTGGCGGCTTCGACCCGCTCCAGCACGTCGGCCAGATGCTCTTCGGTGATCAGCGTGCCGCCCAGGCGGATGCGCTCGACGAAGCGCACCAGGTGCGGCGAGGTGAAGACGTGAACCTTGAGGCCCGCCGCCTCGGCCATGTGGCGCAGATAGGCGACCGTCGAGCCCTTGCCGTTGGTGCCGGCCACGTGGATCACCGGCGGCAGGCGGTCCTGCGGGTTGTCGAGCGCCGCGCACAGGCGGCGCATGCGGTCCAGCGACAGGTCGATCTTCAGCGGATGCAGCGCCCGCAGGCGCTCCAGCGCGGCGTCGTGGGCGCGGAGGTGGTCGGTCATGCTGCTGCTTCCGGCCCCGAATTTATTTCGTCATCCCGGCCGAAGCGCAGCGTAGAGCCGGGACCCAGGGGCGGTGCGCACGGCCCCTGGGTCCCGGATAGCCTCTTCGAGGCTTCCGGGATGACGAGCTTTTTGTTTGCGTGGAAGGCTACGCCGCCTTGCGACGGCCCAGCATCAGGGTGCCGAGGATCGAGCCCAGGGTCTCGGGCAGGTCCTTGCGGGCGGTGACGCGGTCGACCATGCCCTTTTCGACGAGGTATTCCGAGCGCTGGAAGCCCGGCGGCAGGGTCTCGCGGATGGTCTGCTCGATGACGCGCGGACCGGCGAAGCCGATCAGGGCGCCCGGCTCGGCCAGGTGGACGTCGCCCAGCATGGCGTAGGAGGCGGTGACGCCGCCGGTGGTCGGGTCGGTGAGGACCACGACATAGGGCAGGGCCGCGTCGTTCAGCTCGTTGATGGCCAGGGTGGTGCGGGCCATCTGCATCAGCGACAGCGCGCCTTCCTGCATGCGAGCGCCGCCGGCGGCGGTGAAGGCGATCAGCGGGACTTCGCGGGCCAGGGCGGCCTTGGCGGCGGCGATGAAGCCTTCACCGGCGGCCATGCCGAGCGAGCCGCCCATGAAGGCGAAGTCCTGGACCAGGACCACGGCGTCGACGCCGCCGACCTTGCCGTAGCCGATGGCCATGGCGTCCTGTTCGCCGGTGCTCTTGCGGGCGGCGGCCAGGCGGTCCTTGTAGGGCTTGCCGTCGGAGAACTTCAGCGGGTCTTCGACGACCGACGGGGTCGGCAGGGACTCGTACTCGCCGTCGTCGAAGGTGAACTTGAAGCGCGCCTCGGGACCGATGCGCATGTGGCGTCCGGCCGGGGTGACCCACAGGGCCGCCTCCAGGTCGGAGCGATAGATCATCTCGCCCGTGTCGGGGCACTTGACCCACAGGTTCTCGGGCGTCTCGCGCTTGGCGAAGGCGCCGCGCACGCCGGGCGCGATCCGAGACAGCCAGCCGCCGCGACGGTCGGTCGAGGTCTTGGCCTTGTCGCCCTTCTTGGGGCCTTGGGGTTCAGCCATAGCCATAGCCTTAAAGCCTCATGCCGTTCCGACTCGCGCCGATCGCACAGCCTTAGCCAGCTCCGACGCCTTGGAAAGAACCTTTTGGGTCACGTTTTCGTTCAGCTTCGTCGCCGACGCGATTTCGTCCACCAGCGCCGAGCCGACGACGACGCCGTCGGCCACGCGGGCCACCTCGGCGGCGCGTTCGGGGGTCTTGATGCCGAAACCGACCGCCACCGGCAGGCCCGAGGCGGCGCGCAGGCGCTCGACCGGGCCGCGCACGGCGTCGGCGTCGGCTTCCAGCACGCCGGTCACGCCCGCGACGGAGACGTAGTAGATGAAGCCCGAGGTGCGCTTGACCACGGCCGGCAGGCGCGCGTCGTCGGTCGTCGGCGTCGCCAGGCGGATCAGGTTCATCTTCGCCGCTTCCAGCGCGTCGGTCAGGGCGTCGGCCTCTTCCGGCGGGCAGTCGACGATGATCACGCCGTCGGCGCCGGCGTCCGAGGCGTCATCGGCGAAGCTCTCGAAGCCGTAGGACAGCACCGGGTTCAGATAGCCCATCAGCACGATCGGCGTGACCGTGTTGGTCTGCCGGAAGCGGCGGACGATGCTCAGCACATCGCGCATCTTGGTGCCGGCGGCCAGCGAGCGCTGCGAGGCCAGCTGGATGGTCGGCCCCTCGGCCATCGGGTCCGAGAAGGGCATGCCCAGCTCGATGACGTCGGCGTGTTCAGCCAGGCCCGTCAGCAGCTCGAACGAGGTCTCCAGGTCCGGGTCGCCGGCCATGATGTAGGCGACGAACAGGGCCCGGTGGTCGTTTTCCCGCTGGAAGGCGCGCTCGAGGCGGGTGCCGTCGCGATAGCTCATCAGATCGCCCATCAGATCGTGCGCCCCAGGGCGTCGGCCACGGTGAAGATGTCCTTGTCGCCGCGGCCCGACAGGCACAGCACGATGACGCCGCCTTCGCCGATTTCCTTGGCCAGCTGCGGCAGCTTGGCCAGGGCGTGGGCGCTTTCCAGGGCCGGGATGATGCCCTCGAGCTCGGCGCACAGCTGGAAGGCCTTCAGGGCCTCGTCGTCGGTGCAGGTCAGGTACTGGGCGCGGCCGATGTCGTGCAGGAACGAGTGCTCCGGCCCGATGCCCGGATAGTCGAGGCCGGCGCTGATCGAGTGGGCGTCGAGGATCTGGCCGTCGTCGTCCTGCAGCAGGTAGGTCTTGTTGCCGTGCAGCACGCCCGGGCGGCCGCCGGTCAGCGAGGCGGCGTGCTTGTCGGTGTCCAGGCCGTGACCCGAAGCTTCCACGCCGTAGATCTTGACGCTCTCGTCGGCCAGGAACGGGTGGAACATGCCGATGGCGTTCGAACCGCCGCCCACGCAGGCGACGACGGCGTCGGGCAGGCGGCCTTCCAGTTCCTGGATCTGCTCGCGGGTCTCGTTTCCGATCACCGCCTGGAAGTCGCGGACCATGGCCGGATAGGGGTGCGGGCCGGCGGCGGTGCCGATCATGTAATAGGTGTCGGCCACGTTGGTGACCCAGTCGCGCATGGCCTCGTTCATGGCGTCCTTGAGGGTCGCCGCGCCCGAGGTCACCGGGCGCACTTCGGCGCCGAGCAGGTTCATGCGGAAGACGTTGGGCTTCTGACGGGCGACGTCGACGGCGCCCATGTAGACCACGCAGGGCAGGCCGAAGCGGGCGGTCACGGTGGCCGAGGCCACGCCGTGCTGGCCGGCGCCGGTCTCGGCGATGATCCGGGTCTTGCCCATGCGCTGGGCCAGCAGGATCTGGCCCATGCAGTTGTTGATCTTGTGCGCGCCGGTGTGGTTCAGCTCTTCGCGCTTGAAGTAGATCTTGGCGCCGCCCAGGTGCTTGGTCAGGCGCTCGGCGAAATAGAGCGGGCTGGGCCGGCCCACATAGTGGGTCAGGTAGCCGCGCAGCTCCTTCTGGAACGCCGGATCGTTCTTGGCCTCGGTGTAGGCCCGGTCCAGCTCGAGCACGAGCGGCATCAGGGTCTCGGCCACATAGAGGCCGCCGTAGTCACCGAAGCGCCCCTTGGCGTCGGGATAGGCGGACCAGTCGTTAGGCCGTTCGGTAGGCGAGACAGGAGCGTTCAAGATCGTCTTCCGGGCTTTTAGGCGCGTTTGACGGCGTCGAGGAACGCCGCGATCAGAGCCGGGTCCTTTAGGCCCGGACCGCGTTCCACGCCAGAGGAAACGTCCACCAGCGGGGCGCCGGAGGCCTTGACCGCCTGCGCCACGTTCCAAGGATCGAGTCCGCCGGCGAGGAAATGCGGGCGAGAAAATCGCCGGCCTTCCAGCAGGCTCCAGTCGAACCTTGCGCCGGTGCCGCCGGGCAGGGCGGATCCTTCCACGGGCCTCGCGTCGAACAGGAACTGCTCGGCGACGGTCTCGTAGGCGCGGGCCTGGTCGACGTCAGCCGAGGACGAGACGGAGAAGGCCTTGATCACCCCGGCGCCGCTGCGGGCCGCGATTTCGCGGACACGGGCGGGGGTCTCCTTGCCGTGCACCTGGATCAGGTCGGGGCGCATGGTCGCCATCAGCCGGTCGACCAGGGCGTCGTCGGGATCGACGGTGACGGCCACGGTCTGCACGCCCCGGCCGCGGATCGGCTGCACGAGACGCTCGGCGGCCTCGGGCGTCAGGTTGCGCGGGCTTTTCTCGAAGAACACGAAGCCCAGATAGGCTGCGCCGCCGTCGAAGGCGGCCTTCACCGTCTCCGCCGTCGAAAGCCCGCAGATCTTGGCCTTGGTGGTCATGGCGGGGAGTTACGGTGGGGAAGGGCGGAGTGCAAGTCCCGTGGCGTCCGCCCTTGCTTCTCTTCTTCCCGTCATTCCCGCCCTTGTGGCGGGAAACCCTCTATCGGCCGCAAGGGCGGATGAGGCGACGTGCTCAGCACGTCGCCTGCGTCTCACGTGTCAGCTGAACCAGGGGTTCCCGCCACAAGGGCGGGAATGACGGGAGAAAACGGGAATGACGGGAGAAAAAGAGAGGGGCCGCGATCAGTCCCGCACCAACCCGCCGTCCACCACCAGGTTCTGCCCCGTCACCGCCCGCGCCCAGGGGCTGGCGAAGAACAGGACCGCGTCGGCGAATTCGGCCGGGGTGGTGACCGAGCGCAGCGGGGTCATGCCGGCGATCAGGTCGAAGACCGGCTCGGGCGTGGCGGCGCTGGCGCCGGTGACGCGCAGCAGGCCGCCGGACACCATGTTGACGGTGACGCCGGCGGGACCCAGGTCGCCGCAGGCCGTGCGGGTCAGCGACAGCAGGGCCGCCTTCACCGCCGTGTAGTCGTGATAGGGCACGACCGGGTTCTGGAAGAGGTTGGTGCCGACATTGATCACGCGGCCGAAACCGGCGTCGGCCATGTCTGGCGCCGCGGCCTGGATGACGTTCAGCGCGCCCTTCAGGACCGTTACGTTCTGCTTCTCGAAGTCTTCCCAGGCGATGTTGGCCAGGTGCGCGCGGGCGTCGCCGTTGAAGCTGTAGTCCAGGGCGTTGTTGACCACGGTGGTGACGTGCGAGCCGAAGGCGGCCTTGGCGGCGGCGAACATCGCCTCGACGGCGGGGCGGTCGGCGACGTCGGCCTGGATGGCGATGGCGCGCTCGGGACCGCCCAGTTCGGCGGCCAGGGCCTCGGCGGCGTCCTTGCTGGCGCGGTAGTTGACGACGACGCGGGCGCCGTGGCGGGCGAAGGCGCGGGCGATCTCGGCCCCCAGGCCCCGGCCGGCGCCGGTGACGAGGACGATCTGGTCGGACAGCTGCATAGATAGAGACTCCAAAACTCGGCCCAGCGGGTTCGTAGCGCTGTTTGGACGGCGGCGAAAACCTCGTCCTTCGACAAGCTCAGGATGAGGTTTTGTTGGACCCCGGGCGCCTACCGCCTCTCGTCCAGGCTGGCGACGACCCCCAGCTCCGGCGAGGGCGGGTTGGGCAGGGGGACCTGGGCTTCCAGCCGGCAGACCAGGCCCTCGGGCCGCCAGTCCATGCGCGCCTGGCCGCGCAGCTCGCCGCGCAGGCTGCGCTCGATCAGCCGCGAGCCGAAGCCGCGCCGGGCGGGCGGGGCGGCGACCGCCGGGCCGCCGGTCTCGGTCCAGGTCAGGCAGAGGGCGCGGGCCTCGACGTCGAAGCTCCAGGCGACGGCCACGGTTCCCTCGGCTGTCGAGAGCGCGCCGTACTTCAGGGCGTTGGTGGCCAGCTCGTGGAAGATCAGCGACATGGTCAGCGCCCCGCCCGGCGGCAGGAAGCAGGCCGGGCCCTCCACCGTCACCCGGCCGGCGGCGGCGGTGAACGGGGTCAGCGCCCGCTGCGCCACCTCGCGAAGTTCGGCCCCGTGCCAGCTCTCGCGGGTCAGCACGTCGTGGGCCAGCGACAGACCCAGCAGCCGCGACTCGAACTTCTCGAAGGCGGTGACCGGGTCGGGCTCGTTGCGCAGGGTCTGGGCGGCCATCGACTGGACGGTGGCCAGGGTGTTCTTCACGCGGTGGTTCAGCTCGTTGATCAGCAGGCGCAGCTGGCCCTGGTGACGCTCCTGCTCGACCTCGATCCGCTTGCGGGTGGTGATGTCGGCGATGATGGCGACCAGATAGGGCCGCTGGCCGGGCGGCTGCACGCGCGAGACGTTGAGGCGGATCCACAGCCGCGCCCCGTCGCCGGCCCGCAGGCGGCGCTCGGCGGTGTAGGTGTCGGTGCGGCCGGCCAGCAGCGAGCGGACGTGGCGCTGGGCGTCCGGCAGGTCTTCCGGCTCGATCAGCTCGGCGGCGTCGCCGGCCAGCAGGTGGTCGCGATCGTGGCGGGTGATGGCGCAGAAGCGGTCGTTGACCTCCAGGAAGGTCCCGCTCGGCGCGATCCGCGCCACGCCCATGGCCGCCTGCTCGAACAGCGCCTTGTAGCGCGCCTCGGCCGCCTCCAGCCGCAGGCGCGCCTCGACGGCGGCGGTGGCCACCTCGGTATAGAGCACCAGCCCGCCGATCGCCCCGTCCTCGGTGCGCCAGGGGGCCATCGACCAGCGGATCCACTCGACCCGGCCGGCGCGGTCGACATAGCGGTCGCCGGCGTCCTCGCGCAGCTCGACCCCTTCGGCGATCACCCGCGCGTGCAGGTCGCGCCAGCGCCGGGGGATCTCGGGAAACACCTCGTAGTGCACGCGGCCCAGCAGCGGCAGGTCGGCCGGCAGGCCCTGGTCGGTCAGGTACTGGGCCGAATGGGCCAGATAGCGCATCGACCGGTCGAAGATGGCGATGCCCAGCGGCGCATGCTTCAGCGCCGTGGTCAGGCTGGGCGAGTCCTGCGCGATCATCGGGCGGGCGGCGGCTCCGGCTACGGACGGCGAGAGAGCGCCATCATGGCCCCGTTCGCGCGTGGGGCGCTAGACATGATCCTTCTCCCCTTGCGGGAGAAGGTGGCGCCGATAGGCGTCGGATGAGCAACCATGTTGAGTTCAGGCTTGCGTTAGCCAGGGCTGCTGTCTTGCGAGGACGAGGTTTGCGGCCTCG
>NZ_JBWKPK010000035.1:0-20333 GCF_059418205.1 Caulobacter sp. GW821-FHT09B11
GGAGCCGGCTGAGCGACCGGCGCGGTCGCGGCCGCGGGCGGCTGCTGCACCGGCCGCGCCTGCTGCGGAGCGGCCTGCAGCGCCCAGGCGGCGCCGACGGCGAACGGAACCGCGGCGACCAGGATCGCCGCGCCCTGCAGGCTGCGCCGCTTGAGGCTCATCTTATTCCGGCGACCAGGACTGGTAGTCGCTGGTGGCGACGGCGCGCTCGCCGCCACGGCCGATGGCGCCCTTCGGACGCCAGGCGTGGACGGTGCCGGTGAGATTCGGCAGGTGGTCCTTCTCCCAGGCGCGACGCGGCAGCGGGGCCTGCGTCGGCAGCTCGTCGAAGGTGTAGTGCAGCCAGCCGCTCCAGTCGGGCGGAACCTTGGAGGCCTCGGCGTAGCCGTTGTAGATCACCCAGCGACGCTTGCGCTCGTCGTAGCTGTCCTTGTTGTCGCGGGCTTCGAAGTAGCGGTTGCCGAACTCGTCCTGGCCAACAAACACGCCCCGACGGGAGATGTGGAAGCGCTGACCCAGGGTCGCTCCGTTCCACCACGTGAAGATCGCTTTCAGCACTGCGCGGCACCCAATCTGGCAAAGGCCTTCGCGACCGAAAAAGCGCGGCGCGAAGCGGGCGGACTATAGGTCGCCGCGCCCTCAGCGTCCAGCCGAGGCGATACGAAGCCGCACTTCAAGATGTTGTGGACAGCACTGTGCACAGCCCCAACATCTATTGATGGTTAGCGACCCACGGTTTAGGGTTGACACTATGACGAAGCACCCGCCGCGGAATCGGCCCATGCGCTTTGAACGACTTTTCACCGGCCGAGCGCCGGAAATAGACCTGCGCGAGATCGAGCGGCCCGACCGCTTTGTCGAAACCCTGGCCCCGCTGGGCTGGACCGACGCCCGCGTCGAGGCCTGGCTGGACTGGGCGCAGATCGCCGCGCCAGAGCAAGCCGGCTCAGAATCCGTCCTCGACGGCGCTCCGGAGCGCTACGCCGCGCGCCTGACGCAGGCGGGCCGCGCCGTCGGCCTCTTCGCCTCTGAAGACGACGCCCGGTCCTTCGCCGCCGACCTCGTCGACAGCATGCTCGCGGGCCTCGCCGCCCCGGCCGGTCCGGGCGCAGCCCTGCCCGCTCCGTTGCCCGTCGCCGCCATCGAATTCCGCGCAGCCGCCGCCGAACACATCGGCCAGGCCCGCGCCGGTCGCCTGGCGCTGGAAGCCGCCGCCCAGCTGGAAGCGGCCCTGACCGCCGTCTCCGACGCCGTCCTGCGCTGCGAGGGCGACGCCCGGGCCTGCTCCGATCCCGGCCGCAACGTCGCCCTGGCTCGCGCCGCCCAACGGGCCCGCGTTACCGGCGCCAGCGACGCCAGCATCGCCGACGCCATCGCCTCGGCGGGCGCCGCGACGTTCTCGACCCCGCAGCGCGAACACGTCCAGCCTGCGTCTCTGCTGGCCCTGGCCGATCCGGCCGACGTCGCCGCCGGCGACGAAGCCGCCGCCCTCGCCGCTCGCACCAGCTGGGAGACCGGGCGACTCGTCCTGGCCCTGTCGCCCGCCGACGCCGACCATCTGTCCGCCGGCCACGCCGCCCGTGCGGCCGTCAACGCCGCAGCCTTCCTCGGCGACAAGGGGTTCGACGTGGCCGGTTTCCGCCACGCCGTGCGCCTCTGGGCCATCGCCATGGAGCTGGAGCGTCCGACCGACGGCGCCGTGGCCTTGAGCCTCGCCGGGGTCGGCGACTGGCTGCTGGCCCAAGGCCTGTCGCCGGCCGCGCCCCCCGGTCGCGACGCCGCCGCGGCGCTGTGGGCCCTGGCCGCCGGCGAAGCCCTGACCGCCGCCGCCGAGGTCGCGGGCGCGCTCGGCCCCGCCGAGGCCTTCACGGCCGACCAGCAGCGCGTCACGGACGCCATCGCCGAACGCGCGGCGCTCGCCGCCAGGCTCGACACGCCGCTGGCGGTCCGAGCCGCGGCCGCCCTCGACCGCGCCCTGACCGCCGTGCGCGCCCATGGCCTGCGTGGCGCGGGCGTCGTCGCCGCCTTCGATGACGCCGAGACGGCCCTGCGCCTGGGCGCCCGCCCCGGCCTCGATACGGCCTGGAGCCTGATCCAGGCCGCCGAAACTCTCGACGGCGTCGCCGTGCGCCAGTTCTCCGGCGCGGCCCAATCGGCGCTGCGCGCCGTCGGCGCCGACCTCGACGCCGCGCGCCTGCACGCGCTTGGCGCTGGATCGCTGGAGGAGGCTCAAGGCCTCGACCATCGCGCCCTGGCCGCTGTCGGCTTCACGGGCCACGAGATCACGCTTGCCGAGAGCGTCCTGCGGTCCACCGGCGATCTGCGCGCGGCCTTCGCGCCGGCCGTGGTCGGCGCGGACTTCCTCAGCGACGTGCTGGGCGCGCCCGCCGAGGCGCTCGCGGATCCCGCCTTCGACACCCTGGCCTTCGCCGGCTTCGCGGCGGAGACGATCGCCGCCGCCCAGGCCCACGCGGTTGGAACCGGCCGCATTCACGACGCGACGGCCCTGGCGCCGGAAGCCCAGGCCCTGTTCCGCGCCTTCGAGGCGCCGGGTCAGGCCGACCGCATCACCTTCACCGCCGCCGTCGAAGCCTTCGCCTGCGCGCCGCGGCCGCTGGCCCTGGTCGCGCCGTTCGACGCCCGCCCGGCCGACCTGCTGCGGCTGCAGGCCTCGGCCGCCCGCGCCGGCGTTCGCGCCCTGAAGCTGTCGCGCGCCGCCGCTCCGACCGACTTCACGCTCGACCTGCCCGAAGCGCCTGCCGAGGCCCCGCGCGCCAGGCCGCCTGAGCCGGTGGTCACCGAGCGGGTTGTCGAGAAGGTGGTCGAGCGCCGGCGCGAGCGCCGCAAGCTGCCGGACCGCCGCAAGGGCTACATCCAGAAGGCGGCCGTCGGCGGCCACAAGGTCTACCTCCACACCGGCGAATACGAGGACGGCGAGGTCGGCGAGATCTTCATCGACATGCACAAGGAAGGCGCCGCCTTCCGTAGCCTGATGAACAACTTCGCCATCGCCGTGTCGCTGGGCCTGCAGCACGGCGTGCCGCTGGACGAGTTCGTCGACGCCTACGTCTTCACCAAGTTCGAACCGGCCGGGCCGGTGACGGGCAACGACTCGATCAAGTCGGCGACCTCGATCCTCGACTACATCTTCCGCGAACTCGGGGTCTCGTACCTGGGTCGCGACGATCTGGCCAACGGCGACCCGCAGGAGTTCAACGCCGACGGCCTGGGCCAGGGCAAGAACGCCGAGACCGAGGACGAGGCCGAAGAGCCCGCGCCGCTGCCGGCCTCGAAGTTCATCTCCAAGGGCTTCTCGCGCGGCGCGACGCCGGACAACCTGGTCTTCGCCGCCTTCGGCCGCCGCAAGGACGGCGAGGCCAAGGCCGCCGCGCCCGCCGACCAGGCCGACATCTGCCCCGCCTGCGGCGACGTCGCCCTGAGCCGCAAGGGCGGCCTCGTGGTCTGCGAAAGCTGCAACGGCCAGGCCGAACGGCCTTCGCCGCGCGGCTGAAGCTGAGTTTATGGCGCGAGGCTTGCTGCCATGACGGCAAGCCTCGTATGTGGCTCCCCTCATCGCCTAGGACGCGTGCCGAAATGAAACCGCTGGCCCTCCTCGCCGCCGCCGCGCTGTCGACCCTGGCCCTGGCCGGTCCCGCACTGGCGCAGAACGCCGGACAGATCGAGCGCGTGCGCCGCGGGGCCGACTGCCCCAAATGCAATCTCTTCCAGGCCGACCTTTCGGGCCTGACCCTGAAGGGCAAGAACTTGGCCGGGGCCCGCCTGCGCCAGGCCGACCTGTCGCTGGCGGTGATGGGCCGCACGCGGTTCACCGGCGGCGACCTGCGCGACGTCAACGCCTATGGCGGCGTGTTCGGCGGCGCCAGCTTCGCCCGCGCGAACCTGACCAACGCGACCTTCGTCGGCGCCTATCTGGAAGGAGCCAGCTTCGCGGGCGCCGACCTGTCGGGCGTCAATTTCTCGGGCGCCGAGCTCGACCGGGCCGCGGGCCTGACGCAGGCGCAGCTGAACCGCGCCTGCGGCGATCCCTCGACGACCCTGCCGCGCGGCCTGTCGATCCCGCGCTGCCGCTAGGCCTCAGCGCACCGGCAGCATCAGGTGCGCGTAGGGCGTATCCGGGAACATGACGTAGGGCTTGGACGTATCCGGGCGCGCGCCGCCGGGATAGCCGGCCAGCATGCCCGGCGCGCCGACGACCATGACGTGCGGCCCGGTCTTGACCCAGGGATCCCCGGCCATCGGCTTGGAGGCGTAGGGGTCGAGGTTGCTGGGGTCCGAGCCGCCCATCAGCATGTAGATGAAGCCCGGCTTGCCTTCCGGCGGCGGCTTGCGGCCGAACATGGCGCTCGCCCATTCCATGGCGTTGGCGTCGGCGCACATGGGATCGACGCCCGGCGTCGTCGGGATGTCGGGCATGCAGGTGTAGCCGTTGGTCCCGTCGCGCAGGTGACGCATCGAGCCGTCGGCGGCGAAGGTCATGATCGCCGCGTCCCTGGCGATGGCCGGCGGGGCGGCCGACATGGCGCTGGCGATGATCTTCTGGTCGGCGGCGGATGGCGGCGCGGCGTGGGCGACCGTCACGGTGGACAGGCAAATGAATAGCGCTAAAGCGGTCCTGAACATCGGGAACCCTCCCTGGGCGCACCCCCGACAGCGACACCATAGCACGAAAAAGCCCTCCGAGCCGAACGGCCGGAGGGCTTTGTCTTTCAGGCGCCTGCCCCGAGGTCTTTACACCTTGATGGGGGGAGCCGTGCGGATGTGCAGTTCCTTGAGCTGCTTGTCGAGCACGTTGGCCGGGGCGTTCATCAGGAGGTCCTGGCCCTGCTGGTTCAGCGGGAAGGCGATGACTTCGCGGATGGCGACCTGCTCGGCCAGCAGCATGACGATGCGGTCGATGCCGGGGGCCAAACCACCGTGCGGCGGGGCGCCGTATCGGAAGGCGTTCAGCATGCCGCCGAACTGCTCCTCGACCACTTCCGGACCATAGCCGGCCAGGTCGAAGGCCTTGAGCATGATCTCGGGCTTGTGGTTCCGGATAGCGCCCGAGCACAGCTCGTAGCCGTTGCAGACGATGTCGTACTGGTAGGCGCGGATGGTCAGGGGATCCTGGCCTTCCAGGGCTTCCAGGCCGCCCTGCGGCATCGAGAACGGGTTGTGCGAGAAGTCGACGCGCTTCTCGTCCTCGTTCCACTCGAACATCGGGAAGTCGACGATCCAGCAGAACTTGAACTGCTCTTCGGCGACCAGTTTCAGCTCCGTGCCGACGCGGGTGCGGGCGAGACCCGCGAACTTGGCGAACACGGCCGGATCGCCGGCCACGAAGAAGGCGGCGTCGCCTTGGCCAAGGCCCAGGCTTTCCATCAGGGCCTGGGTGGGTTCACCCAGGTTCTTGGCGATCGGGCCGCCCCACGCGCCCTGGTCTTCCGACCAGAACACGTAGCCGAGGCCCGGCTGGCCTTCGCCCTGGGCCCAGCTGTTCATGCGGTCGCAGAAGGCGCGGCTGCCGCCGGTCGGGGCCGGAATGGCCCAGATGGCGTTCTTGGCGTCGGCGCCGAGGATCTTGGCGAACAGGCCAAAGCCGCCGTCACGGAAGTGCTCGGAGACGTCGGCCATCTTGATCGGGTTGCGCAGGTCCGGCTTGTCGCTGCCGTACCAGGCCATCGACTGGGCGTAGGTCAGGCGCTCGAAGCCCTTGTGCTCGAGCGTCGCGCCGAAGTCGTTGTTGAAGGTGTGGGTCTCGCTGATCGGCGAGACCGGCTTGCCCGAACCGAACTCCTCGAAGATGCCGTGCATCACCGGCTCGATGGCCGCGAACACGTCTTCCTGCGTGACGAAGCTCATCTCGACGTCGAGCTGGTAGAACTCGAGCGAGCGGTCGGCGCGCAGGTCCTCATCGCGGAAGCACGGGGCGATCTGGAAGTAGCGGTCGAAACCCGAGACCATCAGCAGTTGCTTGAACTGCTGGGGCGCCTGCGGCAGCGCGTAGAACTTTTCGGGGTGCAGGCGCGAGGGCACCAGGAAGTCGCGTGCGCCTTCCGGCGACGACGCCGTCAGGATCGGCGTCTGGAACTCGTTGAAGCCCTGCGCGAACATGCGGTTGCGGATCGACTGGATCACGCGCGAGCGCAGCACGATGTTCTTGTGCAGGGTCTCGCGGCGCAGGTCGAGATAGCGGTGCTTGAGGCGGATCTCTTCCGGATAGTCCGGCTCGCCGAAGACCGGCAGCGGCAGCTCGTCGGCGGTCGACAGAACCTCGACGTCGGTGACGCGGATCTCGATCTCGCCGGTCGGCAGGTTGGGGTTCACGACGCTGGCGTCGCGGGCCACGACCTGGCCGTCGACGCGGATGACGCTCTCGGCGCGCAGGCGCTCGACGATGGCGAAGCCCGGGGTCTCGGGGTGCAGCACCAGCTGGGTCAGGCCGTAGTGGTCGCGCAGGTCGATGAAGACCAGGCCGCCGTGGTCGCGCTTGCGGTGGATCCAGCCCGACAGACGCACATCGGCGTTGGTGTCGCTGGCCCGAAGAGCGCCGCAGTTATGGGTGCGATAGGCGTGCATCGTGGTCATGAAAGGCTTTGAAACGCGTTGATTTGCAAGGCGCGGAAAGGCGCATGCGGGGGCGTTTATGTCAAGGATTCTGGCAATCTTGTTCCTTCTCCCCTTGCGGGAGAAGGTGGCCTGCGAAGCAGGTCGGATGAGGGGTTTCTCGGAAATCGGAGGCTCCGCCCGGCCTGACCGCTGCACGCGGTGTTGAGGTCTGAGAGACCCCTCACCCGACCCTGCTCCGCAGGGCCACCCTCTCCCGCAAGGGGAGAGGGCACGGCTTCTTGGCCTCCCGTGAAAACTCACGAAAGTCGGCAGGGAGGCGCGGAGCGGCCGGGCGGAGCCCGGGGACCGTGATGTGTTTTAGCGTTTCGGCTTCGTCAGACCGCTCCGCCGCATCATTTGTCTCGGAGGGGCCAGAGGCGCGGGTGCTGTTTCAACCCAAGGGCCAGCCTTTCCCCCGGACGGGCAGGACCAACAGCCCCGCGGTGATCCGGCGGCGGCCTCGGCTGATCCTGTTAGGCCGGTTTAGCGATCCCGGCCCTGTCGACCCGCAAGTCTCGTCACGGAACGGCTGGCGGCCCAATCACGCCTTCTGAGCGATCCTGCAAACCCGCCCTTCCCATGACGCTCCAAGCGGCCCCGCTCGATGCGATCCGCAGCCGCTAACTCGGGCCGGTACCAAGAGCCCTCCCCATGGCTGGGATGGCTTTGATTATGGGGGTGGTTTGAGTCCCCGGGGATCGATCGAGGTCGAGAAAGTTCAGGGCTTTGAGTTGGTTGGACTCTTTCTCGAGTTCGCCGTGCGAGCAGCGTGCGCGAACCCCGATCCTTCTCCCCTTGCGGGAGAAGGTGGCGGCCGAAGGCCGACGGATGAGGGATCTCTCAGATGGGAGACGCCCCGCCCGGCCTGACCGCTGCACGCGGCTTCGAGATTTGAGAGACCCCTCACCCGACCTCGCTCCGCGAGGCCACCCTCTCCCGCAAGGGGAGAGGGAAGACGGAAAAAGCCTGGGTCCCCGCTTTCGCGGGGATTTTACGGGAGGAGAGGCAGGCTCCCCTCTCGTAACTTCCCTCGCCCAACCCAACACCGCCTTCCTGGGCCTTGTGCCCAGGATCCATCTTTCAGCCGCTCAGACCTTGGCAGGACGGTAAAGGTCTGAGCGGTCGCCGGCATGGGCCCTCGCCACGAGGGCGAGGGAGGCGGAGTTTTGTTGCTGGTGGCGGGTTGGAGGGGGCATGGGCGGCCCGCGTCGCGGAAGCTGAAAACGCCCCCCCCTCCGGCCCTTCGGGCCGCCTCCCCCAGAGGGGGAGGATCTCGGACCCTCACCCCGTGACGAAGACCTTCTTCAGTTCGGTCTTCAGGATCTTGCCGTTGGCGTTGCGTGGCAGGGTCTCGGGCCAGAAGACCACCCGCACCGGCACCTTGAAGGCGGCCAGGCGGTCGGCGACGAAGGCGCGGAGTTCGTCTTCGGTGGCTTCGGCGCCGGGTTTCAGGGTGACGACGGCGGCGGGTTCCTCGCCGAGGGTCTTGTGGTCGACGCCGACCAGGGCCGCGTCCATCACCGCCGGGTGGTCGTAGAGGACGTTCTCGACCTCGATGCAGTAGATGTTCTCGCCGCCCCGGATCAGCATGTCCTTGGCGCGGTCGATGATGTAGCAGAAGCCCTCTTCGTCGAGGCGCGCCAGGTCGCCAGTGCGCACCCAGCCGTCCACGAAGGTCTGGGCGGTGGCCTCGGGCTTGTTCCAGTAGCCCTTCACCACCTGCGGCCCCTTGCACCACAGCTCGCCCACCGCACCGATCGGCAGCTCCTCGTAAGGCGCCTCCAGGGTCATGATCTTGAGGTCGGTGACCGGCACGGCCGGGCCGCAGCTTTCGGGACGGTTCTCGTAGTCTTCCGCCGAGTTGGAGGTGGCGGTGGCCGAGGTCTCGGTCATGCCCCAGCCGTTGCCGGGCGCGGACTTGGGCCAGATCTCCTTGATCTTGCGGACCAGTTCCGGGGCCGAGGGCGCGCCGCCATAGGCCACGGCCTCCAGCGACGACAGGTCGTAGTTCTCGCGGGACGGATGCTCGATGATCTGCCAGGCGATGGTCGGCACGCCGCCCATCTGGGTCAGCTTCTCGTCCTGGATCAGCTGCATGGCCTTTTCGGGATCCCACTTGCGGATCATGGCCAGCTTGGCGCCGCCGAACAGGCCCGGGTTCATCACCGCGAAGCAGCCGGTGGCGTGGAAGAACGGCACCGAGATCAGCGCGCCCTTCTGCGGCAGGCTGGGATCGGGCTGGGGCGGGGCCTCGCCGCGGCGCAGGAAGCTGCGCGCGGAAGCCGCGGCGGCGGCGAAGATGTTGCTGTTGACCGCCCGGTGGCTGGCCAGGGCCCCCTTGGGCTTACCCGTGGTGCCGGAGGTGTAGAAGATCGTCGCGTCGTCCTCGGGACCCAGCTCGACGGTCGAGAGCGGCTTTTCCTCCAGCTTGATCCAGTCGTTGGGGCAGCCGATCACGCTCTCCAGGCGCGTGACGTAGGGATGGGCGATCTCTTCCCTGGCGCGCGAGACGTAGACGCGCTGGAGGTCGGGGCAGTTGTCGAAATGCTCGGCCAGGCGCTCGAAGCGCTCGACGTCCATGACCGCGACCGAGGCGCCGGAATCGACGAGGCCGTATTCCAGCTCCGGCCCGGTCCACCAGGCGTTCAGCGGGGTGAGGATCGCGCCGATCGACAGGCCCGCATAGAAGGCCACCGGCCATTCGGGCAGGTTGCGCATGACCAGGGCCACCCGGTCGCCCTTCTTGACGCCCTTGGCCGCCAGCTCGGCGGCGAAGACGGTGACGGCGCGGTAGAAAGCCTCGAAGCTGACCCGCTCGTCCTCATGGACGAGATAGATCTTGTCGCCGTGCGAGCGGCCGACCTGGAGCGTGTGGCGCAGGGTCGGCGGGCAGTTCTTCCAGGTCCGCGTCGGCACGCCGCGGATCACCACCTCCTCCATCTCGCCGGGCGATCCCGGGGCGGTGATCAGGGCGTAGGCCTGTTTCACCGACATGGCGGGCCAAGGGGGCAAGGCGTGAGCGGCCTGGGTCATTCGTTACTCTCCCGGTGTAGCTCGCGCTCGTTGGAAGCGGCGCGTTTCCGTCGAGTAAGCACGGCGGGACGACCGATGTAAACGGTCGTTTGGACGATAGGGGAACAATGTTTAGTTGGGGCGAGCGTCAGATCTGAGCCCAACCAAAGCCCGCCTCCCTCGCCCCTGTGGCGAGGGCCCATGCCAGCCACCGCTCAGACCTCGGCCTTGCCGGCCAGGTCTGAGCGGCTGAACGATGGATCCTGGGCACAAGGCCCAGGAAGGCGGGGGAAATTGGGAGAGGCCGAAGCCTCACCCCATCGCCGCCAGACGCCCCAAAGCCGCTTCCAGCTTGGCTTTCGCCGCTTCGGCCTCGGCGAGGCGTTCGCGGTTTTCGTCGACGACCTCGGGCTTGGCGCGGGCCAGGAAGTCGGGGTTGCCGAGCTTCTTGCCAGTCTTCTCGATCTCCGAGACGTGGCCGGCGATCTCCTTGGTCAGGCGGGCCTTCTCGGCGGCGACGTCGATGAATTCGGCGACGCCGAGCGCGCCCGTCGCTTCACCCATCACCACCGGCGCGGTGCCGGCGGGCGCGGCGTCGGCCAGGGAGATCTCGCCCAGGCGGGCCAGGCTGAGCAGCAGGTCGCGGTGACGCGACAGGCGGCCTTGCGTGCCCTCACCCGCTCCGACCACGGCCAGGGCCGGCTTGGCCGACGGCGGCACGTTCATCTCGGCGCGCAGAGAGCGGATTTCGCCCACGGTGTCGACCAGCCAGCCGATCTCGGCGGCCGCGTCGGCGTCGATCCAGCTTTCCGGCAGCTCGGGCCACGAGGTGGAGATCAGCATGGCCTGGCGGGCCGGACCGCCCTCCTCCGCCGTCTTGTCCCACAGCTCCTCGGTGATGAACGGCATCACCGGGTGCAGCAGGATCAGGATCTGGTCGAGCACCCAGGCCGTGGTGGCGCGGGTCTCGGCCTTGG
This sequence comes from Caulobacter sp. GW821-FHT09B11, assembly GCF_059418205.1. Taxonomy (NCBI): domain Bacteria; kingdom Pseudomonadati; phylum Pseudomonadota; class Alphaproteobacteria; order Caulobacterales; family Caulobacteraceae; genus Caulobacter; species Caulobacter sp. GW821-FHT09B11. Next base: position 10,599 of record NZ_JBWKPK010000035.1, read on the forward strand.
CGGCCTCGTCCTCCCCGTTGAGGATCGGCTTGGCCAGCTCCAGGTACCAGTCGCAGAAGACGTTCCAGATGAAGCGGTAGAGGCTGCCGGCGGCTTCGTCGAAGGCCGGGGCTTCCAGGGCCCTGGTGACCTCGCCGAGGGTCTTGACGACCTCGCCGCGGATCCACTTGTTGATCGGCTGGGACACCGTCGCGGGGTCGAAGCCCTCGACGCGGACGCAGCCGTTCATCTGGGCGAAGCGCGTGGCGTTCCACAGCTTGGTGCCGAAGTTGCGGTAGCCCTCGATGCGCTGCTTGGACAGCTTGATGTCGCGCGCCTGGCCCGACATCGCCGTCAGGGTGAAGCGCACGGCGTCGCAGCCCAGCTCGTCGATCAGGGCGAGGGGGTCGATGACGTTGCCCTTGGACTTGCTCATCTTGGCGCCCTTCTCGTCACGGACGAGGGCGTTGATGAACACCTGCTTGAACGGGGCTTCACCCATGAAGTGAATGCCCATCATCATCATCCGGGCGACCCAGAAGAAGATGATGTCGAAGCCGGTGACCAGGGTGCTGGTCGGGTAGAAGCGGGCGACGTCCGGGGTCTTTTCCGGCCAGCCGAGGGTCGAGAACGGCCACAGGGCCGAGCTGAACCAGGTGTCGAGGACGTCTTCGTCGCGATACAGGTGGATCGTGCCCGGCTCAGCCTCGTAGGCAGCCGTGAGGTCGGCAACCGACACGATCTTGATCGGCCTGTCGCCATAGAAGGCCTTCGCCTCAGCGATGATCTCTTCTTCCGTTTCGGCGACGAACGGCCGCTCAGCCGAGACAACAGGATTGCCGAGCTCATCAATCTCCGGACCGAACCATGCCGGAATGCGATGGCCCCACCAGAGCTGGCGCGAGACGCACCAGGGCTCGATGTTGCGCAGCCACTCGAAGTAGGTCTTCTCCCAGTGCCTGGGCTCGAAGACCGTCTCGCCGGTCTCGACGGCCTTCAGGGCCGGCTGGGCCAGGGTATAGGCGTCGACGTACCACTGGTCGGTCAGGTAGGGCTCGATGACCACGCCAGACCGGTCGCCGTGCGGGACCATGTGCCTGGTCTTCTCGATCTCCTTCAGCCAGCCCTCTTCCTCGGCGCGAGCGACGATGGCCTTGCGCGCGGCGAAGCGGTCCATGCCCTGATACTCGGCGGGAACCGCGTCGTTGAGCTTGGCTTCGGGGGTGAGAATATTGATGGCCGGCAGGCCGGCGCGCTTGCCGACGCCGAAGTCGTTGAAGTCGTGCGCCGGGGTGATCTTCACCGCGCCCGAGCCCTTGGTCGGGTCGGCGTAGTCGTCGGCGACGATCGGGATGCGGCGGCCGACGATCGGCAGGACGACGTCCTTGCCGACCAGGGCCTTGTAGCGCTCGTCCGACGGATGGACGGCGACGCCGGTGTCGCCCAGCATCGTTTCGGGACGGGTGGTGGCCACGACGATGTAGTCGCGTGTCTCAAATTGGGTCGGCTTGCCCTCGTCGTCGAAGGCGACCGGGTGCTCGTAGGTCACGCCGTCGGCCAGCGGATAGGCGAAGTGCCAGTAGGCGCCGTCGACCTCCTTCTGCTCGACCTCGAGGTCGGAGATGGCGGTCTGGAACTGCGGATCCCAGTTGACGAGGCGCTTGTCGCGATAGAGCAGGCCCTGCTTGTAGAGCTGGACGAAGACCTTGCGGACGGCGGACGACAGGCCCTCGTCGAGGGTGAAGCGCTCGCGCGACCAGTCGCAGCTGGCGCCCAGGCGGCGCAGCTGGTTGGTGATCGCCCCGCCGCTTTCGGCCTTCCATTCCCAGACGCGCTCGACGAAGGCGTCGCGGCCCATGTCGCGGCGGCCGATGTTGCCGGCGGCGGCCAGCTGGCGCTCGACCACCATCTGGGTGGCGATGCCCGCGTGGTCGGTGCCCGGCAGCCACAGGGCGGCCTTGCCGCGCATGCGGTGGAAGCGGGTCAGCACGTCCTGCAGCGTGTTGTTTAGCGCGTGGCCGATGTGCAGGGAGCCCGTCACGTTCGGCGGCGGGATCACGATGACGAACGGCTCGGCGTTCGGATCCTCGCTCGGCTTGAAGGCCCCGGAGGCCTCCCAGGCGGCGTACAGGCGGGGTTCGACGGACTTGGGATCGAAGGTCTTTTCAAGCATGGCGGAGGGGATATGCCACTTAGCGCCGCCCCGCGAAACCGGGCGGCGGGATTATCGGGGATTTTGAACGGGAAAAGGCGGCCGCTTGAGCGACCGCCTTCTCAATTTCCATGCGTCGGCAGCCGTCCTAGGGACGGCGCGACGCGAGCATCATACGCCGCGGCCGCGGGAGATCCGGTGGACCTCTTCCTCGACCTTGTTCTCGACGATGCGCGGCAGGTTGGTGTCCAGCCACTCCTTGAGCAGCGGGCGCAGCAGCTCGCGGACGACGTCTTCCAGCGTGCGGCCGTTGGCCGGCATCAGCAGGGCCGAGCTCAGGCTGCCGAAGGCGCTGGCGGCGAGGCCGGCGGCGTGGTCGCCGACCAGGGTCTCGGCCACTTCGTCGCGATTGAAGGCCGGCGGCGGGCTGTAGGCCGGTTCCGGCGGCGGGGGCGGCGGCTCATAGGCCGGCTCCGGCTCGGGTTCCGGGGTGTAGACGTCGAGGTCGCCGAGCGTCTCGACCGGAGCCGGCGGCTCGATCGGATCGGTCAGGTCGAGGACGTCGTCCTCGATCAGCGGCTCGGGCTCGGGAACCGGCTCGGGCGCGGGCGGCGGCGCTTCGGCCGCCGGAGCGTCGTCTTCGGAGATGATCCGCCGGATCGAGGCGAGGATCTCCTCCATCGTCGGTTCTTGAGAGCTCTGGTCGGACATGATGGGCTGGGCCGTATTAAAGGGCTACGAATCCTTGGCGTCCTGCAAGACGCGCACCACCGATGGTGCAGACTTGCACGGCTTAAGCAAGGCCAAGGATTGGCGAGGCGATGATTCGTCCAGGATTGGACGGACTTACTTACCCGCAGCGGGCACGGCGACGGCCGGCGAGGCCACCTTGTCGAGCGTCTGCACCACCGGCTCCCACGGCACCCACCCGAAGGCGTGGTTGACCTTGTCGTACGAGGTCTTGGGATCGTAGCGCTGCACGTCCGGAGCCAGCTTGGCGATGTCGAGCGCGCCCATGGCCTGCAGCACGGCGGTGCTGGCGACGTATTCGTCGCGACGGGCGGTGACGAGGGCCAGCTCGGCGGCGCGCAGCTCCTGCTGGGCGTTGAGCACGTCGAGCGTGGTGCGCAGGCCGACCTGCTGCTCCTGGCGGACGCCCTCGAAGGCGATCTTGGTCGCCCTCACCTGCTCTTCGTTGGAGACCAGGTTGGCGCGGGCGGCCAGCAGGGTGCTCCAGGCCGACGAGACCTGCTGCACGACGGTGCGCTTGGCGCCCTCGACGGCGATGCGGGCGGCGTTCTCGCGTTCGCGGGCGGCGCGGACGGCCGAGGCGTTGAGGCCGCCGGTGAAGATCGGCACGCGGGCGGTGATCGAGCCGGCGACGGCGCGGTCGTAGTCGCCGAACTGCTTGCCGGCCCCGTTCACCTCGCTGGCGTCGTAGCCGAGGCTGGCGCCGGCCGAGACGGTGGGCAGGTAGGCGGCGCGGGCCGCGGCGACGTCGGCCGTGGCGGCCTGCTCGGCGTAGCGTGCGGCCACGACGGTCGGATTGTCGGTTTCGGCCGCGTCGAAGGCCTGCTCGACGCTGGCCGGCAGCAGGGCCGCCAGAGACGGCTCGGGCGCCAGGTCGGTCGGGTTCTGGCCGACGATCTGGGCGTAGCTGGCGCGGGCGACGGCCAGGTTGGCCTGGGCCGAGGACAGGCTGGCCTTGGCGGCGGCCAGGCGCGCCTGCGACTGGGCGACGTCGGTGCGGGTGATCTCGCCGACCTCGAAGCGGGCGTTCGACTCGTCGAGCTGACGGGTCAGGACGTTGACGTTCTCCTGGGCGATCCGGAGGCTTTCCTCGGTGCGGCGGACGTCGACATAGGCGGCGATGACATTGGCCAGCACCGACTGCTCGACGCTGCGCAGGTCCTCGCGGCCGGCCAGCACGGTCGCCTGGGCGGCCGTCAGGTTGGCGCTGGCCTTGCCGCCCGTATAGAGCGGCTGCGACAGCGACACGGTGGCGCCGCTGCCGCTGGACTTGAGGCGGTCCAGACCGTTGGTGCGCTCGGCGTAGTCGGTGCGCGAGGCCGAGATGTCGGCCGAGGCGCTGACGGTGGGACGGAAGCCGGTCTTGGCCTGGACGACGGTCTCGTCGGTGGCCCGCTGCACCGCCCGCTGCCGCTGCAGGGTCGGATTGGTCTGGTACGCCAGGGAGACGGCGTCGGTCAGCGTCTCGGCGTTCGCCGCCGACGCCATGAAACCCATGCAGCAGACGGCGGCCAGCAATCCAGCCCGACGGCTCTTCGACATCCCGTTATTCCCCAACACACCCGAAGCTCTCGCTTCACTACCAGCGCTGTAAGGCCGACCGTCAACCGTCGCTAGTTAAGCTTTTTTCACGCAGGCGTTGTGCGCCTGCGTGAAAAAGGCCCGGATCAGAACGCGAAGCCGGCTTCGACCGGGAAACCGGCCAGCAGCGACGGCGTCGAATCGAACACCGCGCGACCGGCCACGCCGTCCTCGGCGCGGACATAGAGCGTGGCGCGGCCGACCGGACCCTGGCGCTCGACGACGCCCAGGCGGCCGTGCAGGGCCAGGGCCCCGGTCCACGAGGCCGGAGCCTTCGGCACGGCGCCTTCGGTGACGATGACATCGTATTCGCCGGCCGGAACGGCGGTCAGGTCGTCGCCGTCGAGACGGGTGACGGCCAGACCCATGGTCTCCAGCACCACGGCGGCGTAGGGCGCGGCGATGACCAGAGCCTTCTCGCCGGCGCGCGGCTTGATGATCTGCAGCAGCTTGCCGATGTCGCGCGGACGCATCAGCGTGCGGCCCGGCGCGTATTCGACTTCGGCGTCGGCGTAGGCCAAGTAGGCCTTGCCGGCGGGCACGAGGTTTTCGCGCGGAACCACACGCAGGGCGTCCTGCAGCGGCAGGTCGGTCACGTCGGCGGTGCGGATCTGGCTTTCCACCATGTTCAGGCGGGCGGCCGCGAAATCGGAGCTCATGGACTTCCTCGGAAAGCGGTTCGACAGGCTTATAGGTCCGCGTCTCGTCGGAAGGCAATCAGCCGCTTGCATTACGCATGCAAGGCGTTCGGCGTCGCCTCAGACCCCTTCGCCGAGCAGGCGGCGCAGCTGGTTGACGGCCGGACGCATCAGCGGACAGACCGTGGCGGCCGTGGCCAGGGGCGGCCCCAGCACGGCCGCGCGGGCGGCGTCGTTCTCGCAGAGCTGCACGGCGATGCGGGCGATCAGCGCCAGATCCGGCTCCAGCAAGGCGGTGCGCTGGTCGATCAGGCGCGTCAGGTAACGCGGGTCGGCGTCGTCGGGATAGCTCTCGATGGCTTCCTCGACGCTCTTGAGCAGCACCGCGATGCGGCTTTCCACGCCCACGGCGGTGGCGGCCTGGCGCAATCTGGCTTCGATCTCACTCATGCCCAAACGCGCCCCCGCGTACGCTTTCCCCTGAATTCGGCGGCCCGTATGGCGCAAAATCGTCGTTAACGCCTCCCCCAAAAGCATACTGTCCCCAAAATGGGGACATGGTGAGTTTTGCTGGCGCGGCGACTCAGCCTCACGGTTAATCGACCCAGGGGCTTCAGGGGACGGTATGAGCACGGATGTTCGGCGCGCGGTTGTCCGCCTCTCGGCGGGTTATTTCCTGCGCTCGCTGGACGTCGCCAAGGGCCTGCACGGCAACGACCCGGTCCGGGCCATCGTCTTCACCACCATCTGGGTGGCCAACACCGCCCACATCCGCCCCAACATGGGCTTCGACGCCAAGGAAAAGGTGGTCCAGGACGCCCTGCGCCGGCCCGTGACGGTGGTGCAGATCGCCGATTCCCTGGTCATGCCGGCCGAGACGGTGCGCCGCCACGTCAGCGGCCTGATCGCCGACGGCCTGTGCGTGCGCCACGGCCGCAAGGGCGTGACCATTCCGGCCGAGGTGTTCGCCCGCCCCGAGATGCTGTCCAGCCTGGACCAGCAGCACCAGTACACCGAGACCTATTATCGCGAGCTGCAGAAGTTGGTTGAGGCCTAGGTCGACGCCCCGCGGCGCCCGCTAGCGACGCACCGACCGGAGGATGCGGCCGAGCTCGCCGATCGAATAGGGCTTCTGCAGGACCGGGAAGCCGTGGTGCATGTCGCCGGCCAGCACCTGGCTGTACCCGCTGGTCAGCACGATCGGCAGGCTCGGCCAGCGGCTACGGATGCGGCGGCCCAGTTCGAGGCCGCTGATGCCCGGCATCACCACGTCGGTGAAGACGTAGTCGAAGGCGTCGGCCCGCTCTTCGAGAATGGCGATGGCGCGCTGCCCGTCGACCGCCAGGCAGGTCTTGAAGCCCAGATCCTCCAGCAGCTGCCGCGCGAACTCGCCGACCTCGGCGTTGTCTTCCACGATCAGGATGGCGCCGTGCTCGTCGCTGCTCGGCTCCCTGGCCTCCAGAGCATCGGCGGCGGCCGGCGCATCGACGCGCGGCAGATAGAGGGTGAAGGTCGAGCCCTCCCCTTCGCGGCTCACGACATCGACGTCGCCGCCGGACTGCTTGGCGAAGCCGAAGACCTGCGAAAGGCCCAGCCCCGTGCCCTTGCCGACGTCCTTGGTGGTGAAGAACGGCTCGAAGATCTGTTCGAGGACGCCGGCCGACATGCCCGTACCGGTATCGGTGATGGAGACGGCGACGAAAGCCCCATCATGGCCGCCATGACCGCGCAAGGCCGGCAGAGACGAGACTTCAAAGGTGCGGATGACCAGGTCGCCTTCTCCGTCCATCGCGTCGCGGGCGTTCACCGCCATGTTGACGAGCGCCGTCTCGAACTGGCTGGCGTCGGCTTCCACGAAGCACGGAAGCGGACCGCTCTCGACGGCCAGGCGGATGCGCCCGCCCACGACGGAGCCCAGCATGTCGGCGACGCTGGCGATCCGGTCGCCGACGTTGAAGGTGGTCGGCTTGAGCGTCTGGCGGCGGGCGAAGGCCAGCAGTTGGGCGGTCAGCTTGGCGGCGCGGTCGGCCGTGTCGGCGATGGCGTCCAGGTAGCGCTCGCGCTTGGCCTCGTCGAGCGAGGGTCGGCGCAGCAGCTCGGCCGACGATCGGATGACGGTCAGCAGGTTGTTGAAGTCGTGGGCCACGCCGCCCGTCAGCTGCCCGATCGCCTCCAGCTTCTGCATCTGGCGCACCTGGCTCTCGGCGGCCAGCAGCGCGTTGGTCCGCTCCTGGACGTGGGTCTCCAGCGCCTCGTTGAGCGCCCGGAGCTGGTCTTCGGCCTGGCGCTGCTGCTCTTCGACCTCGCGCAGGGTCGTGACCGTGCGGCTGAGTTCCTGTTCGCGCTCGCGGAGCGCCTCTTCGCCGATCGTGCGCTCCAGGAGATCGGCCGCCTGCCGCGCCAGGATGTCGAGCAGGCGCAGATCCCTGTCGGAGGGCTGGTGAACCTTGTTCCAATGGGTCGAGATCATGCCCAGCAGGCTGCCGTCGCGCGACCGCAGCGGCGTCGTCTGGGCGGCGCGGATGCCGGTGCGGCGGAACGCCAGCAGGTCTTCGGTGCCGGCGATCTCGTCCCATTGCTCATAGTCGGGAATGACTGCGCGCTCGCCCGATTTGAGCGCCTTGGTGCAGCTGCTGTACGCTGCGGGGCTCACCCATCGCCAGAACGCGACGGCATCGGGCGGAAGCCCGCGAAAGCTCAGAAGCTGCAACTCGCCGCCGTGGCCCGACGGATCGCCTTGCGGACACAGGAGCTGCATCGTTCCGAACTGCGAGCGCGTGATCGCCACGGCCGCATCGACAATCTTGCCGTACAGCTCCACCCGATCCTGCTCGCCGATCAGCTCGATGCTGATGGCGTGCAGAAGCTCGATGTCGGCGAGATCGCCTTCGGACCTGGCCGGACGTTCGCGAGGGATGTCCAGCGGATCGGCGTAGAGAGGATCGCGCATGATCGCTCCTGTGTGCGCGCAGACATGAAGCACAGCTTGACGGTCCCGACTGTGCGCTAGGCGACATTGCCATAGGCGGTGGCCGCGCATCGCCATGAAGCTTGAGCACGAGCCACGGCCTAGCAACGCGCGAAGCGCCAAGAAGTGTCATCGATGGTCAAGTTTTCGCTCAGGCGGCCTCGCCGGGGTCAGCCGCCCAGCGATTCCTCGAAGCGCATCGCGTCGGCGATCATCGTTTCCAGCGACCGCGTCGGCCGCCAGCCGAGGTCGGCGGCGATGCGGGAGATGTCGGCGACCAGGGCCGGCGGATCGCCTTCGCGGCGGGGACCGAAGCCGTAGGGGGCGGGCCGGCCGGCCACGGCCTCGGCGGCCCTGATCAGCTGCAGCACCGAAGCCCCCTGCCCAGCTCCGACATTGTAGGTGTCGCCGCGGCCGCCCTCGATCAGGCGGCGCAGGGCCAGGACGTGGGCGTCGGCCAAGTCGGTGACGTGGACGTAGTCGCGGACCGCCGTGCCGTCGGGCGTGGGGTAGTCGTCGCCGAACACGGTGAGCGGCCCCGCGCGGCCAAGCATGGCGCGGCACAGCAGCGGGACCAGATGGGTCTCCGGCTCGTGGCGCTCGCCGATCTCGCCGTCGGGGTCGGCCCCGGCGGCGTTGAAATAGCGCAGTACGGTGACGTTGAGGCCGTAGGCCGGCTCCATCCACCGCAGGGCGTCTTCCAGGGCGAGCTTGGTCGAGCCGTAGGGATTGATCGGCCGGGTCGGGTGGCTCTCGGGGATAGGCGAGACCTCGGGCGCGCCGTAGACCGAGGCCGTCGAGGAGACGACCAGGGGCGCGACGCCGGCGTCGGCCAGGGCCTTGGCGAAGATCACGCCGGCGGTGAGGTTGTTGTCGTAGTACTTGGCCGGATCGCGGTTGCTCTCGCCGATCAGGCTGTGGGCGGCGAAATGGATCGCGCCCTTGATGTCGTAGCGGGCGACCAGTTCGGTCACCAGGGCCTCGTCGCGGATGTCGCCCTCGTGCAGCGGACCCCACTTCACCGCGTCGGCGTGGCCCATGACCAGGTTGTCGAGCGTGACGGGGCTATAGCCGGCGGCCGCCAGGGCCTTGCAGGCGTGAGACCCGATATAGCCGGCGCCGCCGGCCACGAGAATCGACCCGGACATCGATTGGGACATCGATTGGGACATCGACTGGGAACTGGACACCGGGCCTCTTTCGCCGCCCGCGATCCTGGCGCGCGAGCGTCACTGCATGTCGCCGAACCTTGCGCCGGCCGCAACCCCAAAGCCTTGGCCATGGAGCCCGCGGACGCGCCGCGTCCGGACGATCAGGCAAGGACAGAAGGGGAAATCTTCCTGACGGCGAACCCTTCGAACGATCGAAGGGAGAGTGGCTCCGCGGGTAGGATTCGAACCTACGACCAGCCGGTTAACAGCCGGCTGCTCTACCACTGAGCTACCGCGGAACAGGTCGCTCTCAAGAGAGGGCGGTTGATAGCCGCCCCGGTGACTCGGCGCAAGCCGCACAATCGCCCTGCGGCGAGATGAACCGGTAAAGCTTGTGGAGGAATTTCCTGGGCGACGAGGTCTTCGAACGATCGAAGAAAGAGTGGCTCCGCGGGTAGGATTCGAACCTACGACCAGCCGGTTAACAGCCGGCTGCTCTACCACTGAGCTACCGCG
>NZ_JBWKPK010000035.1:20432-50932 GCF_059418205.1 Caulobacter sp. GW821-FHT09B11
GGAACAGGTCGCTCTCAAGAGAGGGCGGTTGATAGCCGCCTCGGTGACTCGGCGCAAGCGCCTTCGAGATAAAAAACAGCCCGGTTCGAAAACCGGGCTGTGAAAAGTTGAGTGATGGTGGGGCGCCTTCAAAAAGAAGACGCTCACAGGGTGCGTCAATCATGGTTAACCAGATCTTAATTTCACACCGACCAGCCAAAAGGTCGCAGGGGTGGAGCGCCATCGCCCGCCTGGCGACATCGATGGAGCGCCCTCTTGGCGGCCAAGGCTCGCGACCCAAGCTCGCGGCCCCAGCTCGCGGCCATGTGTAACAGCGATACGTCGGCATCTTCCCGCCGGCCAACTCGGCGGCTAAAGCGTTCACCATGAACGAACCCGACGACCAGTGGTCGGTCACGCTCCAGCGCGGCGTGGCCAGCCTCGACTTCCAGGTGGCGCGCGACCCGGCGGCCAGTACGCCCGTCATGACCGGCCTGCCGGGCGACATGCGCGGCGCGCGGGCGCTGGTCCAGGCCGCCGCCATGGCCGCCGCCGAGGCCGACCGCTGGGTGGCCGCCGGCAGCGGCGACATCCCCATTCCGCGCGCCCTGGTGCTGACCCGCCGCGATCTCGCCAAGGCCAAGGCCGCAGAGCCGCCCGGCAGCATCACCTCGCCGTTCACGGCCGGCTACGCCGCCGTCTATCGCCTGGAGCTGGCTCGCCTGCTGTGGGCCGCGATCTCCGACGCCCCGGCCCGCCGGCTGGAGGAACTGGCCCGCCGGGTTCCGGCGAGCTAGAATCGCCGCCAGACGGCGACGACGGCTCCCCGTTCACGCAAGGCGTTGCGGCCCGAGGCCGTGCCGGTGAGCCCCGCCTGGGCCGACCAGCCGGCCGGCAGGGCGTAGACCGCCGAAAGCTCCAGGTTCAGGTAGCGATAGGCCTCGTAGCCGCCCTGCCCGGCCCCGAGCGACGAGACGGCGTAGGCCTGGCCCATCAGCATCAGCCGCGCCCTGGGCCTGACACCGAGCGTGGCCTCGAAGCGGCGCTCGTCGGGCGGATCGCCGTCGCGGCGGCGCAGGCCGCCCTGAAGGTCGGCGAAGACCTCGCGGCCGCGCAGGGTTCCGCTCCACCCTACCAGCAGGCGGCTGTCGTACTCGGCGTCGGGCGAGCCCTTCTGCGCCACGCCCGGATCGGCGTCGCCGCCCGGCAGGCGCACCGAGGTCTGGTTCGACATCACCCAGCCGTCGCGCGCCAGAAGGCGGTAGCGGACGCCGATCTCGACATGGCCCAGCTCGTCGGCGCTGGCGTTGGCGGTGCGCAGGCGGCGGACCGAGCCCTGGAGGCCGAGGGTGAGTCGGTCGGTCAGGCCGTACTCGGCGAAGGCCTGCAGCTCGGTCTTGCGATAGTCGACGATGTCGACCGTGCGGCCCTCGGCGTCGAACCCATGGGTGCTGTCCTGGCCGCGGAGGCTGACGATGACCTCCTTGCCGCCCTTGGGCTGGGTCCAGGCCGCCGCCCCGGCCTGGCTCCACGACGCAACCGTCGCCGCGGCCGCCAACAGAGCGGCGCCCCCGCACCGCTTCACACACAGGTTCATGCCGCCTCGCCCCTCCGCGACCGGTGAGCGACGATAGAAGCACGAACTATCGCTTAAGCTGCACATGATTTTATGCGATTGACTCGCAACAGCGAGCGACCTAGACCTTGTTGCGAACCAATCGCAAAACGATGTCAGGTTTCCCTCCCCTCACCCATGACATCGCCTGCGTCCGGCGGGGCCCCACTCCGCCGGACGCCTTTTGCGCCCGCACTCGTCCGTCGACCTGGAGGTCTCAATGAGCTGCGCCTGCGGACTGGAGATGGACTTCGAGGACACCGGGCCGGAAGGCCTGGCGCGCGGCGAGCGCCTGCTGCTGTGGGGCGTGCGGACCTGGGCGGCGCTGCGCCTGCAGGGCCAGCCGGCCGACGCCGCGATCCGCGCGACCTTCGCCCGCAACGCCTCGCCGCGCACGGCGGCGCTGTTCATGCAGACCATGCTGCTGGTCGAGAGCGATCTCGTCCGGCCGTTGCAGATCCAGTGCCCGCACTGCGCCGGCTACGCCATGGACGAGCAGCGACTGGTGACCGCCTGCGGCCTGGCCGCCGCCGCGCCGGGCCTGGCCGCCCGGCTTCTGGCCCCGCTGGTGACCCGGCCGGAGGTGGCCGGCACGTTCGCCCGCGCCCTCAACCACGCCCTTGCCCTGGACGGCTGCCCCCTGCCCGTGCGGATGGGCGAGCCGGTCGAGGAAGCCCCGCCCCCGCGCATGGCGACGGTGCACTAGCCCACGGGCTGGAGACGACTTGGCGTCGCAGCGCGGCTCGCCTATCCAGGGATCATGACCGCGCCCCGCATCGTCGCCCGCGACCTGGCCTATTCCGGCTGGCTGCGCCTGCATCTGCTGACCCTCGAGACCGAAGGCGGCGAACGCTTCCAGCGCGTGGTCGAGGACCACGGCGCCTCGGTGGCGGTGCTGCCCTACGATCCCGAACGCCGGGTGGGCGTCGTCGTACGCCTGACGCGCGCCCCGCTGCTGCTGAGCGATGCTCCGGCGATCGTGGAGGCGCCGGCCGGGCTGCGCGACCCGGGCGAAACCCCGATCGAGGCCGCCCGCCGTGAAGCGTCGGAGGAAACGGGCCTGTCCCTGCGCGACCTCCAGCCCGCCGGCGAGATCTGGGTCATGCCCGGCGTCTCGACCGAGTGCATGGCGTTGTTCCTGGCCGAGTACCAGCTGGCGGACCGCGCCCACGCCGGCGGCGGCCTGGCCGAGGAGCACGAGGACATCGAGGTCATCGAACGGCCGCTGGACGAGCTGTGGGCCGAGATGAGACGCCCCGAGCCGTTCGACGCCAAGACCCGGATCCTGCTGCAGGCCCTGCGCCTGAAGCGCCCCGACCTGTTCGCCGGACCGCTCTAGGAAAGCCCGCTCTAGAACCCGACCTCGAAGCGCATGCCGTCATAGGCCGGCTCGACGCCCGGCGGCAGCTGGCCGGCCAGGGCGTTGTAGTCGAGGTCGATGTGCAGGTTGGTCAGGATCGCCCGCTTGGGCCTGGCCCGCTCGATCCAGCCGAGAGCCCGCTCGACATTGGCGTGGGTCGGATGCGGGGTCCAGCGCAGGGCGTCGACGATCATGACGTCGAGGTCTTGCAGGTCAGGCCAGCTCTCCTCGGGGATCTGCAGCACGTCGGGCATGTAGGCGACGCCGCCGAAGCGGAAGCCGGCGGCGCGGATCTCGCCGTGGTCGACGTCGAAATTGACCACCGGGATGGCGCCGCTGGGTCCCTCGACGCTCCAGGCCTGGCCGTGCGGCGGCAGCCGGCGCGCCTCGCAGATGGCCGGATAGCCGCCCTTGGTCTCGAACACGTAGCCGAACCGCAGCAAGAGGCCGTCATAGGTCGCCGGATCCATGTAGGTCGGGATTCGGAAGCGGTGATTGAGGAAGAACGGCCGCACGTCGTCGAGGCCGTGGGCCTGGTCGGCGTGGTCGTGGGTGAACAGCACCGCGTCGATGCGGCCGGCGCCCGCCCGGGCGGTCTGCAGGCGCAGGTCCGGCGAGGTGTCGACCAGCACCGTGGTGTCGCCGCGCGGATCGCCGCCCGACAGCCGCCGCACCAGCATCGAGCAGCGCGAGCGGTGATTCTTCGGCTCGGCCGGATCGCAGTCGCCCCAATTGCCGTCGGCGCGCGGCACCCCGCCCGAGGAGCCGCTGCCGAGGATGGTGAACTCGAGCCGGCCGCCGGTCATGGGCGCGGTATCGCGTCGAACAGGGCGAAGAAGGCGTCCTCCGAGCGCTTTTCGGCGTCGGCGCGGGTCCAGCCTCGGATCTCGGCCAGCTTGTCGACGATGTGCGGCAGGTGAGCCGGCTCGCAGCGGCGGCCGCGCATCGGCACGGGGGCGAGATAGGGGCAGTCGGTCTCGACGATGATGCGGTCGGCCGGCATGTCGCGGATCACCGCGCGCACATCCTCGGCCTGCTTGAAGGTGGCGATGCCCGAGACCGAGAACCAGGCGCCCAGGGCGGCGGCCCGCCGGGCCAGGTCCGCGCCGCTGGTGTAGCAGTGCATCAGGATCTTGAAGGCGCCCTTGGCGTGCTCTTCCTCCAAGATCTGGCCCATGACGTCGTCGGCCTCGCGGGTGTGAACCACCAGCGGCAGGCCCGTCTGGCGGGCGGCGGCGACATGTTCCCTGAACACGGCGGCCTGCACCTCGCGGGGCGACAGATCGTAGTGGAAATCCAGGCCCGTCTCGCCGATGCCTACCACACGGGGCTTGCCGGCCAGTTCGACCAGGTGGGCGGTCGTCAGGTCGACGTGGTCCTTGGCCTCGTGCGGGTGAGCGCCGACCGTGCACCAGATGTCGGCTTCCGCCATGGCGATGGCGTGGACGGCCGGGAAGTTGGGGATCTTGTCGCAGATGGTCAGCATCATCTCGACGCCGGCCTCGCGGGCGCGGGAGATGACGGCGTCGCGGTCCTCGGCGAACTGGGGCGCGTGCAGGTTTACGTGGCTGTCGATGAGCATGCGGTCAGATGGCGGCCTTGGCGGCGGCGCGCAAGTCCGCAATCGCCGTCCAGAACACGTCGGCGCGGTCGAGGTTCACGGCCTCGGCCTCGATCGGCCAGCGGATCAGCCGCTCCCAGGCGCCGGCCCAGCGGTCGAGGCCGGCGGGCGTGCGGTCGCCGGCCATGCCCGTCGCCATGGCGTGGATCTGGTCGGCCAGGCGCTCGAACAGCAGCTCGAAACGGGCCTGGCCTTCGGCGCCCTTGAAGGTGTCGGCCAAGGCCAGCAGCGCGGCCTCGTCGATCTCGGGCAGCTTGCGCAGGATCTCGCCGGCGGTGTCGTCGGCGTCCAGGGCCTTGGCGGCCGCCAGCTGCAGGGCCTTGCCCGGCGCACCGTGGGCCATGCGGCCCAGGCGCTCGGCCTGGCGGCGGTCGAGGCCCAGGCGGTGCTCGACCATGTCGGCGGCGCGCTCGATGCCCGGCGCGGGCACGGCGAGGCGCCGGCAGCGCGAGCGGATGGTCGGCAGCAGCTTGCCCGGCGAATGACTGATCAAGAGGATGACGCCGCGCGCCGGCGGCTCCTCCAGCGTCTTCAGCACCGCGTTGGCGGCGTTGACGTTGAGATCGTCGGCGGCGTCGATGATCGCCACCCGGTAGGGCGAGGACGCCGGCGAATTGGCGAAGAAGCCGGGCAGCAGGCGGGCCTCGTCGACGGGGATGGACTTGCGGGCCTTGCCGTCGTCGGTGGCGCGCTCCAGCACCATCAGGTCTGGATGCGAGCGAGCCGCCACCTGGCGGCTGATGAAGTCCGACGGCGCAGAACCCAGCAGGCCGAAAGCCGGATCGGGCCGCGCGCCCAGCAGCCGGCGGGCCATGCGATAGGCCAGGGTCGCCTTGCCGACGCCTTCCGGACCGGTCAGCAGCCAGGCGTGGTGCAGACGGCCGCGGCCCAGGGCGTCGATGAACGCGGCCTCGGCCTTGTCCTGGCCGTCGAGCGAGAAGACGTCGCGCGGATGCGGAGGCGCGTCGCTCATGCCAGGTCCAGCCGCTCTGACACGGCCTCCCAGACGGCTTGCGAGACCTCTTCGATCGTGGCGGTGGCGTCGACCACCGCGCAGCGATCCCGTTCGCGGCGGGCGATCTCCAGGAAGCCGGCGCGCAGCCGCTCGTGGAAGTCCAGCCCCTTGGATTCGAAGCGCGCCGCGCCGCCCCGCGCAGAGGCGCGTTCGAGGCCCACGGTGGCGGGCAGGTCGAAGACCAGGGTCAGGGTCGGGATCGTGGCGCCCAGCACATGCTCTTCCAGGCTGGCGATCAGGGACGCGGGCGCATCGCCGCCGGCGCCCTGATAGGCGCGGGTCGAATCGGCGAAGCGGTCGCAGACGACCACCGCGCCCCGGTCCAGGGCGGGACGGATCACCCGCTCCACGTGGTCGCGGCGGGCGGCGTACATCAGAAGGGTTTCGGTCACCGGCGACCAGCGGTCGGCCGCGCCGTGCACCAGCAGTTCGCGGATCGCCTCGCCGCCAGGGCTGCCGCCCGGCTCGCGGGTGACGACGACTTCGTGGCCGAGCGCCTCCAGCCGCTGCGCCAGCAGGCGCACCTGAGTGGATTTGCCGGCGCCTTCGCCGCCTTCGAAGCTGATGAAAGTTCCGCGGGTCACCGGCCTCAAATCGGCTGGAACGCGGGGCTTGTCCAGACCTGGTTGGGTGGGTTCCACACCGAACCGTAAAACCCCCGCGAAAGCGGGGGCCTAGGCTTTTTCTGAAACGCGGGCGCTCGACGATAAAACGCCTGGGTCCCCGCTTTCGCGGGGGTTTTACGGAAGAGAAGGTTAGCTCGAGCTAGGGCCGCAGCACCGTGGCGTCGCCGAAGCCGAGCGAGGCGACGCGGTCGCGGACGCCCCAGGCCTCGCCCTCGTCGGCGCCGCAGTTGACGACGACGCGGTAGAGCGTGCCGCCGCCGCGATCCATCGGCTCGACGGTGACGCGGCCGGCCGAAGCCAGGCGATCGGCGGCGCGCTGGGCGTTTTCTCGGTTGGCGAAGCTGCCGGCCTGGACGCGATAGGCGCCGCTGGACGGGACGTCGACCTTCACCACGCGCGACGGCGCAGCGTCGGCCGGCTGGTCATAGAGATTCGCGGCCGTCTCGCGCGGAATCTCGCGATAGGCCGGCTGGGACGGCGGCGGGGTGGCCGGGATGGCGGCGAAGCGGCGGGGCTGGTCGACGGCGCTCTTGGGCGCCGGGCCGATATAGCGCACCCGCACCCGGGCCAGGCCCTTGCCCTTGTAGCCCAGCTCGTCGGCCGCGGCCTTGGAGAGGTCGATCAGGCGGTCGCCGACGAACGGGCCACGATCGTTGACGCGCACGCGCATCTTCCTGCCGTTGTCGAGGTTGGTCACCTCGACGATGGACGGCAGGGGCAGCGTCTTGTGGGCCGCCGACGGCAGGTCCATGTCGAACAGCTCGCCGTTGGCGGTGCGGCGGTTGTGGAACTGCTCGCCGTACCACGAGCCGGTGCCGACCACGTCGTAGTTCGGGTCGGCCTTCGGATAGTACCAGATACCCTTGATCTGATAGGGCTTCTCGGTGCCGCGCAGGCCCTGGCCGTAACCAGGCGGCGGCGGGCCGTGATATTCGCGGTCGGGCGAGCTGCTGGCGACCGGCTTGTTTATCGGCAGGCGCGGAGACGGCGTCGCGCAGGCGGCCAGGCCCGCAGCGCCCAGCGCCGTCAGCCCGAGGACCTTCAGCGCGCGGATTTCAGAACTGTAGGTGCGCCGCATGCGTCGCCAAAACTCCGGATGGTCGTCCCCCATCGTGGTCTCAGCTTCGTTCAGATGTTTTTAGGCTTGGTTAAGGATGCCTGCGACAGATCGTTCTGGAGCCGAAGCACGAGCGCTGATATAGCCGCCCGCTCCGGACAGGTGGCCGAGTGGTTTAAGGCAGCGGTCTTGAAAACCGCCGTAGGTGGAAGCCTACCGTGGGTTCGAATCCCACCCTGTCCGCCACCCCTTCTTCAGATGCGTCGCCTCACGACGCCGAGGCCAGCGCCTCGGCTGTCGTTGCGACCACCGCATATTCCCCATGCAGGTTCGACAGGCTGAACAGGCTCCACTCCTCGGCGGGGCGCATCCGGCCGTGCAGGTCGGCCTTGTCGAAGGTGAAGCAGGCGTCGCCCGGCACGGTGACGTCGAAGCCCTGGCAGGCGGCGGCGCGCACCGTGGCCTCGACGGAGTTGCTGGTGCTGACCCCGACGATCACCAGCGAGGAAAGATCGCGCGACCTAAGCCAGGGCGCCAACTCGCCGCCGGCGAAGGCGTCGGGGACGGACTTCTCCAGGCGGTGCTCGGACGGCAGGGGCTCGAACCGCGGCTGGAACTCGGATGAGGGCTCGCCCCGCTGGAAGGCGCCGTCGGGCGAGCGGCTGAAGTGGCGCACATGCACGACCGGCAGGCCGTGTTCGCGCCAGGCGGCCAGCAGGCGGGCGATGTTGTCCTCGGCGCCGGGATTGTCCCGGGGGCCGGTGTTCTCCGGCAGCATGGCGCGCTGCATGTCGATCAGGATGAGGGCCGGCGTGGTCATGACGCCAGCTTGATGGCCCGCCTCGCGGCGCGCAACCGGGCCGGCTTCGAAGCGCCTCCGTCTGAAACTCTGGCTTCCGGGGCCTCGCCAAGGTAACCAACGCCCCTTCCCGACCTTTCAAGTCCCGCGACCAAGATCCTTTCCCCATGACCGACACCACCTCCGCCGCCGTCTATGGCTTTCCCCCGCGCGAGGTGATCGAGACGCCGCGCGGCGCGATCCAGACGGCTCCCACCGTGCCGGGCGCCGAGCCGCTGGAAGGCCTGGCCGACGCTTCGCTCGACGCCTTCGTGGCCCTGGCCCCGGCCGGCGCCGTGGAGCGCCGCTATGTGCTGGCCCAGATGCTGCGGGCGCTGAAGCCCGGCGGCCGGCTGACCGTGGCCGCGCCCAAGGATCGCGGCGGCCTGCGGCTGAAGAAGGAGCTGGAGGCGTTCGGCTGCAAGATCGGCGAGGACGCCCGCCGTCACCACCGCATCTGCATCACCCTGCGCCCTGAAACCCTGACCGGCCTAGCCGAAGCCCTGGCCGAGGGCGCGCCGCGCCGCATCGACGGCGAGGGCCTGTGGACCCAGCCGGGCGTGTTCAGCTGGGATCGCCTCGACACCGGCACCGCCCTCTTGATGAGCGCCCTGCCCGCCTTCTCCGGCGCCGGCGCGGACCTGGGCTGCGGCATCGGGGTGCTGGCCCACCAGGTGCTGGCCTCGCCCAAGGTGACGAAGCTGGCCCTCATCGACATCGACCGCCGGGCGCTGGACGCCGCGCGGCGCAATGTCGGCGACGATCGGGTGAGCTTCTCGCACGCCGACGTGCGGCTGGGTCTGCCGGAGCTTTCGGGCCTGGACTTCGTGGTCTCCAATCCCCCGTTCCATGAAGGCGGCGGCGAGGACAAGGCGCTGGGCCAGGCGTTCATTCGCGGGGCTGCGGCCCTGCTGCGCAAGGGCGGCGTCCTGTGGCTCGTGGCCAATCGTCACCTGCCCTACGAGGCGGTGCTGGGCGAGCACTTCACCCGCGTGCGGTCGGCCGTCGACCAGAACGGCTTCAAGGTCTTCGAGGCCGTCAAATGAGCAAGCCGCTGATGGCGCGCCTGGATCGGCTGCTGGCCAATCTGGGCTATGGCGCGCGGCGCGAGGTGCAGGCGCTGGTCTCGGCGGGCAAGGTGACCTTCGACGGCCTGCCGCTGAAGGACGCCGGCAAGCGCATCGCAGTGACCGCCGACCTGCCCCAGCACCTGATGATCCGCGGCGTTCCGGTCGATCCGCCCGCCCCCCTGGTGCTACTTATGAACAAGCCGCTGGGCGTGGTCTGCTCGCATCGGGAGGACGGGGCCAAGATCTACGACCTGCTGCCGCGCCGCTGGCAGGTGCGCGATCCGGCGCTGTCGAGCGTCGGGCGGCTGGACAAGGACACTTCGGGCCTGCTGCTGATCACCGACGACGGCGATTTCCTGCACCGGGTGATCTCGCCCAAGCGGCATGTGGCCAAGACCTATCTGGCCAGCCTCGACCGGCCGCTGTCGGGCAAGGAGGGCGAGGCCTTCGCCAGCGGGACCCTGATGCTGGAGGGCGAGGAAAAGCCCCTACTGCCGGCGCAGCTGGACGTGGTCGACGAGACCACCGCCCGTTTGACCATCACCGAGGGTCGCTACCACCAGGTGCGCCGGATGTTCGCGGCCATGGGCAACCATGTGGTCGCCCTGCATCGCGAGCGGATCGGCGGGATCGTGCTGCCGGACGATCTGGAGCCCGGCAAGTATCGGATCCTCTCCGCCGAAGAGGCCGAGCAGGTGTTTTCGTGAGCGACATCGAGGTCGACGCCCGGGGGCATCGCTGCCCCGTGCCGACCTTGCGGCTGCGCCGGGCGCTGGAGCACGCCCCGGCCGGGGCGACGGTGCGGCTGCTGGCCGACGACCCGCTGGCCCGCATCGACGTGCCGCATTTCGCCCGCCAGCTGGGGGCGACGCTGGAGGGGGTCGAGGACCTGCCCTCCGGCGCGATCAGCTTTCGGGTGACGAAGGCGCCTTGAGGCCGATGGCCTTGGGGCCGTCGAGCAGGGCCTGGGGCCGCTCGTCGAGCGCGATCTCGACCTCGGTGGCCAGGGCGCCGCCATAGAACACCGCGTTGACGCTCCAGGACAGCCAGATCAGGAAGATGATCACGGCCGAGATCGAGCCGTAGGTCGCGCCCAGATGGGCCACCTTCTCGACATAGAAGGCGCTGGCCCACGACATGAACACGCAGAACAGGCCCGCGGCGATTCCGCCGGTGATCGAGGCCCGCCAGCCGACCGGCGCGCGCGACATGGCGTAGCGGTAGATCAGGGTCATGCCGAAGACGAGGCCCAGGGTCGCCCAGGTCCACTCGCTCTGGATCCAGGATACGCCCTCCAGCGGCCGCAGGTTCAGGGTGCTCGAGAGCAGCCGGAAGGTCAGGAAGATGCCCGACATGGCGAACAGCAGGCCGAAGGCCGCGATCAGCACGAACAGCGCCATCAGGTTGAAGCCGAAGAAGCCGCGCTGGTCCTCCTCGTCATGGATGAACGACAGGCCGGCCAGCAGGGCCTTGAAGCCGCGATGGGCGGCGTAGACGCCGATGACCAGGATCACGAGGCTCTGCAGCGAGACGGTGTAGACCGGCGCATGGGCCAGACGCTGCATCTCGCTCTGAAAGATCGGCCGGGCGCCGGTCGGCATCATGAAGGCCAGGGCGTCGGCCTGGCGGGCGGCGGTGCTGGGATCCAGCAGCAGGCTGTAGAGCCCGATCAGGATGGCCAGGCCCGGAAACACGGCCAGCAGGGCGAAGAACGAGACGCCGCCGACATACAGCATGACGTCGCGCCCCCACAGCCGGGACAGGGCCAGGCCGAGGACGCGGAGAATTTCCTGGATCCAGTGGATTGGGTCGAGATCGAGGTCTCGCCAGCGGATGGGGGCCTTGGGGGGCTGCATCCGCCGGAAACTGCCTGCCGTCGCGCGGTGAAGCAACCCTTGGCGGCTCCGCTTGTCGTCAAACAGTCAAAGACGCGCCGCCTCAGGGAAAGCGACGCGTCTCCGCAGGACTTGCCTGAACCGGACGCCACATCGAGGGACGGGTTGGCGCAGCGGCCGGTTACAGGTGAAAATTAGGACTCGCCGCCTGAACCGCATCTGAACGCGGTTGTCAGTTTGGCGAGGGCGACGAAACCTCGCCCCTACAGCGCTCCCGACGCCTCCAGCGCGGCGATGGCCGCGCCATCGAAACCCCAGTCCGACAGCGCCGAGGCGTTGTCGGCGCCGATCTTCGGCGGCGGACCCTGGATGACGCCGGGGGTGGCCGAGAAGCGCGGCGCGGGCGCGGGCTGGATAACGCCGGCGACCTCGACGAAGGTCTCGCGGGCCTTGTTGTGGGCGTGGTCGGGGGCCTCGTCCATGGAGAGGACCGGGGCGAAGCAGACGTCGGTGGCGTCCATCAGCTCGCACCACTCGTCGCGGGTCCTGGTCGCGATCACGGCGGCCAGCTTCTCGCGCAGGGCGGGCCAGTCCTCGCGGCTCATCTGGGCCTGGAAGTGCGGGTCGGTGATCCCGGTCTTCTCCAGCAGCAGCAGATAGAACTGCGGCTCGATCGAGCCGATCGACACCCACTTGCCGTCGGCGCACCGGTAGGTGTCGTAGAAGTGGGCCCCGCCGTCGAGCAGGTTGCTGCGCCGGCCCTCGCGCCACATGCCCATGGCCTTGAAGCCGTAGAACATGGCCATCAGCGAGGCCGCGCCGTCGCTCATGGCGCAGTCGATGACCTGGCCCTGGCCGCTCTCGCGCGCATGGATCACGCCGGCCAGCAGGCCGAAGGCCAGATAGAGCGCCCCGCCCCCGAAATCGCCGACCAGGTTCAGCGGCGGGATCGGCTTGTCCTCCGTGCCGATGGCGTCGAGGGCGCCGGTGATGGCGATGTAGTTCATGTCGTGGCCAGCGGCCTTGGCGTAGGGGCCGGTCTGCCCCCAGCCGGTCATGCGGCCGTAGACCAGCCTGGGATTGCGGGCCAGGGCGACGTCGGGACCCAGGCCCAGGCGCTCCATCACGCCCGGACGGAAGCCCTCGAACACCGCGTCGGCGGTCTCCATCAGCTTAAGGCAGGTCTCGACGGCGGCGGGCTGCTTGAGGTCCAGCGCCACCGAGCGGCGGCCGCGGGCGGTGACGTCGGCGGGCGAAGAGCGGCCCGAGCCCTTGCGGTCGATCCGCACGACGTCGGCGCCGAGATCCGACAGCAGCATGCCGCAGAACGGCCCCGGGCCGATCCCGGCGAACTCCAGCACCTTCAGTCCCGACAGCGGTCCCTGGCCCATGCGTTCCTCCCGTTTTCTGTTCTGTCGGCGCCAGTAGGACCCGGCTGACGCTCGGTCAGGCAAGCCCGGCCGCAAACCACCTGTCGACAAGGTAAAGGCTGCGACCTTGCATCCCTTTGCCGCACCCCCGCCTCTGCTATGTTGGCTCGCGAATCGAGGCCCTGCGCCAGCGGAGAACGAATTTGGCGGTGAACGCCCGGATCCTGATCGTGGCGCGTGACGACACGCGGGCCGGTCCCCTTTCCGAGGGGCTGGACCGGCTGGGCTGGCGCACCATCACCGCCCGCGGCCCCTATGCGGCCCTGGCGGCGCTGGGCGATCTGCAGATCGAGGCCGTGATCGTCGACATCGACGCGGCCGGTCCCGACAGCCAGACGCTGGCCCGCCGCCTCAAGGCCGCCGTGGCCCCGCGCCGCCTGCCGGTGATCGCCATCGGCGAGCCGGGCACGGACGCCGGCCAGGCCGCCTTCGACCTGACCCTGTCGCCGCCGCTGCATCCGTCGCAGGCGGTGCTGCGCCTGGAATCCCTGGTCCGCACGGCCATCGCCGAGGAAGAGTTCGAGCTTCGCCTGACCACCTTCGGCGATCGCGGCCGCCGGCTGGACCTGCCCGAGCCCACCGCCACGCCCTATCGCGTGCTGGCCATCGGCGAGCCGGCCCCGCAGTTTCTGGCCCTGTCCAACGCCCTGACCCGGGGCGGCGCGGACGTGGTCGGCGCCTTCACCGCCTACACCGCCTTCGACTACCTGCATGAGCGGGCCTTCGACGCGGTGGTGCTGTGGGCCGGCGAGAACCAGCAGGAGGCGATGTCGATCGCCGCCGGCATGCGCCGCAACACGCGCCTCTTCCACATCCCGGCGCTGCTCTACATGAACGCCGAGAGCTACGTGACGATGTCCGAGGCGTTCCATCGCGGCGTCTCCGACGTGGCCTCGCCCCAGACGCCGGAGGGCGACACCGCCCGCCGGGTCATCGAGCTGGCCCGCAACTACCGTCGCGGCGAAGCCATCCGCGGCGCGCTGGAGAAGGCCCGCAGCTCGGGCCTGATGGACGCGGCCACCGGCCTCTTCACCCGCGACCTGTTCGCCGCCCATCTGGCGCGGCTGGCCGGCGCGGCGCGCGAGCGTGGACGCCCGCTGTCGATCGGCGTGCTGCGTGTCGCCGACAAGGCCGAGGTGGTCTGGGCGCGGCAGAACGGCTGGCTTGACCGCGCCATCCCGCAGATCGGCTCGATGGTCGGCCGCCTGGTGCGCGTCGAGGACACCGCCGCCCGCCTGGCGCCGGAGGTCTTCGCCCTGGCCCTGCCGGCCACGAACCTGGCCGCCGCCAAGGCCGCCGCCGAGCGTATCGCCGCCGTCATCGGCTGCACCGCCTTCGACGCCGGCGAAGACCGCAGTCCCTTCGTCTGCGAGTTCGACATCGGCGTGGCCCAGATCGAGCCGGGCGAAACCGCCATCCACGCGCTGGAACGCGCCGCCTCGCTGGCGCTCCAGAAAGCCGTCTAGGAGTTAAGCCGATGGGTCAGCCGATCACCGTCGACGTCGTCGCCGACGTTGTCTGCCCGTGGTGCTATCTGGGCTGGCGGCGGGTGAAGAGCGCGCTGGCCGCCCGACCCGACCTCGAGCCGATCGTCGTCTGGCGACCCTACCAGCTGGATCCCACCCTGCCCGAGGAAGGCGTCGACCGCGCCGCCTACATGGCCGGCAAGTTCAAGGACCCGGTGCGGCTGAAGGCCGTGCACAAGGCGCTGCAGGAAGCCGGGGCCGAGGAAGGCATCGACTTCGCCTTCGACAAGATCGCCCTGTCGCCCAACACCAACGCGGCCCACCGCCTGATCCGCTGGGCGCGCGGTGCGGCCGTGCAGGACGAGGTCGTCGAAGCCCTGTTCGCGGCCTATTTCGAGCAGGGCCGCGACATCGGCGACCCGGTCGTGCTGGCCGACATCGCCAAGAACGCCGGCATGGACGAGGTCGCGGTGCTGGGCCTGCTGGCGGACGGCGCCGACAAGGACGCGATCGCCCAGCAGCACGCCATGGCCGTGCAGGGCGGCGTCACCGGCGTGCCGGTGGCGATCTTCGCCGGCAAGGTGGCGGTGGTCGGGGCGGAGAGCCCCGAGAACCTGCAGAAGGCGATCGACCAGGCGCTGGCCTAATTCCTTCTCCCCTTGCGGGAGAAGGTGTCGGCGACAGCCGACGGATGAGGGGTCTCTCAAACATAGTACGCCTCATCCGGCCTGACCGCTGCACGCGGCTTTGGCATTTGAGAGACCCATCACCCGACCTGCTTCGCAGGCCACCCTCTCCCGCAAGGGGAGAGGGATCAGGTTAGCGCCGGCTGCGCCTCAAGCCGCATCCGGTACGCCATCACCGCCGTGTGCCCCAGCTTTTCCACCAGACGCCAGTTGACGATGGCCCCGACCGGCGCGCCGACGACGGGCAGGAGCTGGGCGAGTTTCGCAAGATCGATGTGGTCACGATACTGCTGCTGGAAGGCGCGCCAGTCGAAGCCGGAGAGGTCGGTCGGGTGCTGGCGCTGGTCCCAGCCGTCCATGGCCTCGAACACCCGGGCGCGGTGTCCCGAATCCGAGAAGGCCAGCTCGAAGATGTGCAGGATGTAGAGGCGCTCGGAGAGTTCGGCGCCGTCGTGACCGAAGGCGGCGGCGATCTCGAACAGCAGCTTGATCTTGAAGCTCATAAGCAGCGGGAAGTCGGCGGCCGCCAGGACGAAGCCCCCTGCCCCGGCGATGCCGCCCTCGGCGGCGGCCGCCTTCTTCCAGCCGTCGATGGCCGCCCGCACGCGGACCAGCCGCTCGTCGAGCGTGGCCTGCACCAGCGGCGCACCAGTGGCGAAGTCGGACCCCGTCAGGATGGCCCGGGTCATGCCCTGCATGGCGGCGGTGATCGCCGCGTGGACCTTCTCCGGGATGATCCTGTTGACCTTCAGCTGCACGGCGCGGGCGGCGAGGCCCAGGGCGCCCGGCGGCTTGGTCATCTCGGCCCGCCAGGCGGCGAGGTCGGCGGTGGCGGCGGTCTGGGCCAGAGGGCTCTCCGGAATGGCGCGAGCCTTGCCTGAAGGTCGCTGAGAATCACGGCGGCGGGCCGATTTGGCACGCCGGCCGCGGAGATCATGCCGCATTCCGCGCGAGGCCAAGAGTCCGTTGTACCTGTCGATAGAAACCCCGACCTCGCCGCCCGTCCATCCTGCCGTTCTGGGACGCCTCGTCGCGGGTCCCGGCGGACAGGAAACCCCGTCGTTCCTGACCGCCGGCCTGATGGGCGCGGCGACGGCGTCAGACGCCCTGCTGTCGCGCGCGGTCTCGACCCAGCTTCGCGAGTTCGCCCGCCGCCAGACGGCGCGCGAGACGGTGGCCCGCATCGCCGAGCACGCCACGCGCGGCCGGGCCCAGGCCACGGTCGATCCGGCCTGGATGAACGCCTTCGTCGATCACGTCGAGCGCGCCCACGGCGATCGCGCCCTGACCCTGTGGGGCATGGTGCTGGCCGGCGAGATGCTGTCGCCCGGCAGCTTCTCAGTGCACGCCATGCGCCTGCTGGCCGAGTTGCCGTCGCGGACCATCGGCCTCTTCGCCACGGCCGCCGCCCATTCGCTGAACGACGTGGTGTTTCAGGAAGCCTGCGGCTTCAGCAAGCCCGAAGCCGTCGCCCTGGAGGCGGCGGGCCTGATCTCCGGCGGCGGCGACACCTTCAACCTGCCGATGGCCGCCACCACGCTGGCGACGGTGACGATGGAGGGCGAGCACGGCCTGGGCGCGTCGCTGCCCGCCCCGACCTCGTTCGGCGTCTATGTGCTGTCGCCGGTCGGGCTGGAGTGGCGGCGGCTGGCCTCGAACGAGCCGGCCCTGACTCGCGCCCGCCGCATCGCCCAGGCGCTGGCCAGCCGCCGCCCCGGCGCGCGCTTCCATGTGCTGCACGCGGTGGCGCCGGACGGCGCGACGGTGCTGGAAACCATCTGACCACAACACTCCACACGGGCGTCCACACAGCCGTCCACACTAGCGTCCACACCCTGGACCAGCGTCCACACCTATCGCCCCCTCTATCCCCAAGCGCGCCGGTTCGCCGTCTCGCTGTCGGAGTCTCCGCCGCCTATAGCTTGCGAACCCATTCACCATGTGACTTCGCCCCGACCTTGAGCCAGCTGAAATTGCCGTTGGAACGTCCGCCCAGCTTCGAGCGGGACGACTTCGCCGTCTCGCCGGCCAACGAGGACGCCGTGCGCGCCGTGGACGCCTGGCCGGAATGGCCGAACGGCCGCCTGGCCCTGATCGGTCCGTCGGGCAGCGGCAAGACGCATCTGGCGCGCGCCTGGGCGGCCCAGGCCGGCGCGGTGATCATCGACACCGCCGATCCCAATCTCGCGCCGCTGGACCTGCCCGCCCTGCGCGGCCGTCCGATCCTGGTCGAGGACGCCGACCGCCGCGCCCTGGGCGGCGTGGTGTCGGACGAGGACCTGTTCCACCTGCTGAACATGGCCGGCGTGGACGGCGGCAGCCTGCTGCTGACGGCCCAGACCGCGCCGCTGGAATGGCAGACGGTGGTGCCGGACCTGCGCTCGCGCCTCAACGCCCTGACCGCGGCCCTCATCGACGAGCCCGACGACGTGGTGCTGGAGGCCGTGCTGCGCCGCGCCTTCGCCGACCGCCTGATCCGCCCAGCCGACGACGTCTACGCCTTCCTGCTGCGCCGCATCCCGCGCAGCGCACCCGAGGCCGTGGCCCTGGTGGCGCTGCTGGACGAGGCGGCCTCGGAAGGCGGACGCGGAATCACCCGCGCCTTCACCGCCCAGGTCCTGGCCTTCGGCGACGACGACAGTTTCGAGGACTGAACGGAACGCTTCGATTCACTTGAACAAACGGCGTTTGTCTTGCGGCTGTCATCAGGCTCGGTCACGATGCGGACCGTTGCCCTGGAGTAGACGATGACCGACGCCGCCGCCCTCGCGCCCGCCCCTCACAAGGTGGAGACCGCGCCCGAGGATCGCGCGCGCCTCGTGCTCGACGAAGACCTGCTGGCCGCGCCGGAGCGGTTCTTCAACCGGGAACTCTCGTGGCTGGCCTTCAACCAGCGCGTCCTCGAGGAAAGCGCCAACCCGCGCCATCCGCTGCTGGAACGCCTGCGCTTCCTGTCGATCAGCGCCAACAACCTCGACGAATTCTACATGGTCCGCGTGGCCGGCCTGAAGGGCCAGGTGCGCGAGGGCGTGCGCGTGGTCAGCCAGGACGGCCTGACGCCGGGCGAACAGCTGACCCGCATCAACGCCTCGGCCTTCGAGCTGATGAGCGAGCAGCAGAAGATCTGGCGCGAGGTGCGCGCCGAGCTGTGGGCCGAGGGCCTGAAGCTGCTGGACGCCAAGGACATCGTCGGCGCCGACCGCGAGCGGGCCGAGGAGATCTTCAAGTCGCGCATCTTCCCGGTGCTGACGCCGCTGGCGGTGGATCCGGCCCACCCGTTCCCGTTCATCCCGAACCTGGGCTTCTGCCTGGCGCTGAAGCTGCGCCGGATTTCGGACGACAAGCACCTCTACGCCCTGGCGCCGATCCCCAACCAGGTGCAGCGCTTCTGGGAGCTTTCGGCCGGCCCGCTGAAAGGCCGCAAGCGCGAACGCAAGATCGTGGCGCTGGAAAGCTTCATCATCCTGTTCCTCGACCACCTG
The DNA here is from genome assembly GCF_059418205.1 of Caulobacter sp. GW821-FHT09B11. Classification (NCBI taxonomy): domain Bacteria; kingdom Pseudomonadati; phylum Pseudomonadota; class Alphaproteobacteria; order Caulobacterales; family Caulobacteraceae; genus Caulobacter; species Caulobacter sp. GW821-FHT09B11. Next base: position 38,513 of record NZ_JBWKPK010000035.1, read on the forward strand.
TTCCCCGGCTACGAGGTCGAGGGCCGCGGCCTGTTCCGCCTGATCCGCGACAGCGACCTGGAGATCGAGGAAGAGGCCGAAGACTTGGTGCGCGAGTTCGAGGCGCGCCTGAAGAAGCGGCGCCTGGGCCGCGTGGTGCGGGTGAAGATTCAGACCACCATGCCCGCCGACCTTCGCGAGTTCATCACCGAAGGCCTGCGCGCCCAGCCCGAGGACGTGGTTCTGGTCGACGGCAAGCTGGGTCTCGCCCAGATGAGCGAGCTGATCCCGCCGGATCGCCCGGACCTGAAGTTCAAGCCCTACAACGCCCGCTTCCCCGAGCGCGTGCGCGACCACGGCGGCGACTGCTTCGCGGCGATCCGCGAGAAGGACATCCTGGTCCACCACCCGTTCGAGAGCTTCGACGTGGTGGTGCAGTTCATCCGCCAGGCCGCCCGCGACCCGAACGTGCTGGCGATCAAGCAGACGCTGTACCGCACCTCCAAGGACAGCCCGATCGTGGCGGCCCTGATCGAGGCGGCCGACAACGGCAAGAACGTCACCGCCCTGGTCGAGATCAAGGCCCGCTTCGACGAGGAAAATAACCTGAAGTGGGCGCGCGACCTCGAGCGGGCCGGCGTGCACGTGGTGTTCGGCTTCGTCGACTGGAAGACCCACGCCAAACTGTCGGTGGTGGTGCGGCGCGAGGGCGAGGCCCTGCGCACCTACTGCCACTTCGGCACCGGCAACTATCACCCGCAGACGGCCCGGGTTTACACCGACCTCAGCTTGTTCACCTGCGATCCGGCCATGGGCCGCGACGGCGGCAAGCTGTTCAACTTCATCACCGGCTACGCCCAGCCCGGCGCGCTGGAGAAGCTGTCGTTCTCGCCCCAGACGCTGAAGCCCGACCTGCTGGCGATGATCGCCGCCGAGGCCGCTAACGCGCGGGCCGGCAAGCCGGCCGGCATCTGGGCCAAGATGAACGCCGTCGTCGATCCGCAGATCATCGACGCCCTCTACGCCGCCAGCCAGGACGGCGTGCAGATCGATCTGGTCGTGCGCGGCATCTGTTGTTTGAGGCCGGGCATCGTCGGGCTGTCGGAGAACATCCGCGTCAAGTCGATCGTCGGCCGCTTCCTGGAGCACAGCCGCGTCGTGGCCTTCGCCAACGGCGCCGACATGCCCAGCGCCCAGACCCGAGCCTTCATCAGTTCGGCCGACTGGATGCCGCGCAACCTCGACCGTCGGGTGGAAAGCCTGGTGCCGGTCGAGACCCCCACCGTGCACCAGCAGGTGCTGAGCCAGATCATGGTCGCCAACCTCAATGACGAGGCCCAGAGCTGGCGCCTCGACAGCGAGGGCCACTACGCCCGCGATCCGGCCTGGGAGAGCAAGGGCGCCTTCTCGGCGCACGAATACTTCATGACCAATCCCAGCCTGTCGGGCCGCGGGCATCACGTGCAGGACCTGCCGCGCGCCTTCGACCACGTGGGTCCCAAGCGCAAGCGCTGAGGATCCGGCGCCCAAAACCTGGGGAGCGACGGCTTTCGTGACGGTTTCGTCCAAGGCCGCCGCTTCCCCTGAGCGCCGAATGCGTTAAACCAGCCTCATGCCCCTCTCGGCGCCGCGCGACGCGGCCGTGATCGATATCGGCTCAAACTCGGTGCGCCTGGTGGTGTACCGGTTGGAAGGCCGCGCCATCTGGACCGTGTTCAACGAGAAGGTTCTCGCCGGCCTCGGTCGCGAACTGGGCTCCAAGAACCGCCTGGCTCCCGAAGGCGTCACCCAGACCATGGCGGCGCTGAAGCGCTTCAAGGCGGTGCTGAAGGCCGTGCAGCCGGCCGAAACCTTCGTCGCCGCCACCGCCGCCGTACGCGAGGCCTCCGACGGTCCGGCCTTCGTCAAGCGCGTGCTCGAAGAGACCGGCCTTTCGATCCGTATTCTCTCGGGCGAGGAAGAAGCCCGCTACGCAGCCCTCGGCGTGCTCGCCGGGACGCCCGACGCCACCGGCGTGGTCGGCGACCTGGGCGGGGCCAGCCTGGAACTGGTGCGGCTGGAGACGACCGGCGCCGGCCAGGGCGTGACCCTGCCGCTGGGACCGTTCAGCCTGGGCCTGACCGAAGGCTTCGACGCCGACCGCGTGCGCCGCCTCGCCGCCCAGCGCCTGGCTCCCGTGGCCGAGGCCTTCAAGGCCGACACCTTCCACGCCGTCGGCGGCGCCTGGCGGAACCTGGCCTTGCTGCACATGCGGCTGTCAGGATACCCGCTGCAGGTAGTGCACCAGTACGAGATCGGCCGCGCCGAGGCCCTGGAGGCTGCGCGCCTGGTCTCGCACCAGTCGAAGAGTTCGCTCGAACGCATCGAGGGCATGTCCAAGAAGCGGATCGAGACCCTGCCCTACGCCGCCATCGTGCTGGAGAGCCTGATCGAGCGCCTGGATCTCAAGCGCATCGAGATCTCGGCCTTCGGCGTGCGCGAGGGCCTGCTGTTCGAGGCCATGCCGCCACGCGTGCGGGGCCTGGACCCGCTGATCGAGGGCTGCGCCTCGCTGACGGCCCGCCAGGGCGTGGCCGACGACCTGGGCGTGGCGTTGCAGACCTGGCTGACGCCGGCCTTCGACAAGCTGGAGCCGCTGTTCGACGGCCGCGACGCGGTGCTGACGGCCGCCGCCTGCCGCCTGGCCGATCTCGGCGCCCGCCTGCACCCCGATCATCGCGCCGACCTCGTATTCGAGCAGGTGCTGCGCGCCCCGATCGCCGGCCAGACCCACGCCGAGCGCGCCTTCCTCGCCGCCGCCGCCTTCGCCCGCCACGCCACAGCCTTTACGCCGCCTGAGCTGGACGTTCTGGAGCGCCTGCTCAGCCCTGCCCGCATCAAGCGCGCCCGGGCCCTGGGCGCGGCCATCCGGCTCGGCTGCGACCTCTCGGGCCGCAGCCCCGCGCTGCTGTCGCGCTCGCGCCTGACAGTCGACAAGAGCGACGTCCAGCTGTCGGCCGAAGAGGGCTACGCGGCCATGCTGCTGGGCGAGCAGACCGCCAAGCGGGCCACGACCCTGGCTCAGGTGCTGGGCCTGAAGCTGAAGATCGCGCCGCTCTAGAGGCTTTCGCCCAAAGCCCGCGACAGCGCGCCGCAGGCGGAACGACGTTCCGCGAGCATGGTTTGTTAGCCACGCCAAGCTGAAGCTCCTCGTCTCAGCACGGGGAGAAAGCCGGCATGCAGAAGCAAGTCGCCTACCAACATCAAGACCAGATCCAGGCGCCGTCGGCGAGCCCGCCACGGGGCGACATCGTCCGGCTGGCCAATGCCGGCTCGAAGGCCGTCGAAAGCCCCGCCAGACGATTGCAGCAGGACGTCGCCACGGCGTTCGGCGCTCGGGAGGGCTGGTCGGTGAAGCGGACCGTACTGCTCGGCGCGGCCTATCACCTGGTGGTTCTGGGCGCCCTTGGCCTCGCGGCCAGCCAGGCCGTGGTCCATATCGTGGGCTGACGCGCCTAGGCGCCGCCCAGCACCCGCACCAGGACGGCGTGCAGGGCGGCGACCTCGAACGGCTTCTCGACAAAGTCCTGCATGCCCGCCGCGCGGCAGGCGGCCATCTCGGCCTGGCTGACCGCGCCGGTCACCGCCACCACCGGAGTCTCGCGGTTGAGGCCGTCGGCGCGCAGCCGGCGGGTGGTGTCCAGGCCGTCGAGGCCGGGCATGTTGACGTCCATCAGCACCACGTCGAAGCGCGTCTCGCCGGCCAGGACCAGCGCGCTTTCGCCGTCGGCGGCCAGGGTGACGTCCAGGCCGAAGGCCTCCAGCACCTGGGCCAGGGTGCGGCGGTTGATCTCGTGGTCGTCGACCACCAGGACGGACGGCGCGTCGTCAAAGCCGTCGGCGGGCGCGTCGAGCGGCTCGGGCGCCGGCGGCTCTTCGCCGAGCAGGGCCGGCAGGGTCAGGACAAAGCGCGCGCCCGGCCCTTCAACGGGCTCGGCGGCGAGATCGCCGCCCATCAGGCGGGCCAGGTCGCGGCTGATGGCCAGGCCCAGCCCGGTGCCGCCGAAGGTGCGGGCCGTGTCGGCGCCCAGCTGATCGTAAGCGGTGAAGAGGCGCGCCAGATGCTCAGGGCCCAGGCCCGGCCCGGTGTCGGTGACGGCCAGGGTCAGCAGCAGCCCGCCCTCGGCGCGCGGGGTCATCTCCAGCGCCACGCAGATCCGCCCCTCGGGCGTGAACTTGATGGCGTTGGACAGCAGGTTGTTGAGCACCTGGCGCAGCCGCACCGGGTCGCCCTTGATCCAGCGCGGCAGATGGCGGCCACCGGTGAAGCGCAGCGCCAGGCCCTTGGCCCGGGCCTCGGCGCGCCAGAAGCGCAGGGTGTCGCAGATCACGATGCGCGGGGCGAAGTCGATCGACTCCACGGTCATGCGGCCGGCTTCGATCTTCGACAGGTCGAGCAGGTCGTTGAGCAGGGCCCGCATCATCACGCCGGCGTCGGCGATCAGGCCGGCCTTGCCCCGGGCCTGGCCGCGGGAGGTGCGGGCGATCTCGCCGGCCCCGGCCAGGATGGCGCTGAGCGGCGTGCGCAGCTCGTGGCTGACCATGGCCACGAAGGCGCTTTTGGCGGCGTCGGCGGCCACGGCCTGTTCGCGACGGATCTCGGCGGCCGCCCTCGCCTCGCGCTCGGCCATCAGGGTCTGGCGCGACCAGCCGAAGACCAGCGATGTGACCAGCACCATCAGTCCGCCGCCGATCAGGAAGGCCTTCACACCCACGTCCTCGTGGTTGGCGGCCAGGACCGGCGAGGCGAAGAGATAGGCCAGATGCGGCGTGGCTGTGACCGCGAAGGCCATTCGCGACCCCTTGGCCCCCATCAGAGCGGTCATCACCGAGCCGGCCAGAAGCAGAGCGCCGCCAGCCGCGCCGGCGGGCAGGCCCGTTCGCCACAGCGGCACCGCCAGCCAACCGAACGCGACGGCCAGCAGGAAGTCGGCGCCCAGGCAGGCAAGAACCCAGCGGCCCGGATCTCCCTCGAAGCCGCGCAGGGCCACGGCCTGGAGACCTTGCGCCGCGAGACAGGCGAACGCCCAAGGCAGCATGAAGGAAAAGCGTGGCGCCAGGCCGATCGCCGCACAGACCATCGCGATGACGAAAAGACGCAGAGGAATCTGCTGCCGCAGGGCCTTTGCCGGTCTTGCATAACTACGTGCGGCCCTGACCAGCCACGGATCCTGTACCGCGTACGCCAACTCGACCTAGTCCCCAGCCTTCGGCCGTCCCCACGGCCGACATCTCCGCGACGCCCTTATAGCGCCCGGAGGTCACGATGATTTTGTCAAAACATGTCGGCCGAATGGCCGCTGTGCCGTCTTGCACAAAAGCAGCGCTTGCTCTTCGCGCCGGGTCGCCGGCGGCGCAACCCCTTTTGGATCGCGCCGCGAGAACGACCGGTCAGGCCGGGCGCGGAGCCCGGCGAACCTCGACGACGCGGACCTTGGTCCCGTCGAGCACCAGGGCCAGCTCGCCCCGCTTGATCTTCAGGGCGTCCGTGCCGAACGCGTCACGCCGCCAGCCTTGCAAGGCCGGGGTTTCGGCCTCGTCGTCGGCGGCGATCTTCTCCAGGTCCGAGACGGTGGCGATCAGCTTGGACGCCACGCCGGCCTCTTCGGCGCGGGCCTTGAGCAGCACCTTGAGCAGCTCGACCACGGCGCCGGCCGAGGGCGGCGGCGGCGGACCGGGCTTGTCGACCACGGGGGCGTAGCCCTCGGGATCGGCCAGGGCGGCCTTGATCGCAGCCAGCAGGTCGGGACCGAACTTGCTGCCGCCGAAGCCCTTGGGCACGCCGCGCAGGGTGTTCAGGCCGTCCAGCGAGGTTGGGGCCTGGGTGGCCAGCTCGTCGATGGCCTCGTCCTTGAGGATGCGGCCGCGCGGCTGGTCGCGCTGCTGGGCGGTGCGCTCGCGCCAGGCCGAGACGGCCTTGAACACGGCCAGGTACTTGGCTTGGGTCTTGCGCGGACGCAGGCGACGCCAGGCCTTTTCCGGGTCGACGTCGTAGGCGGCCGGATCGCTGAGCGCCTTCATCTCCTCCTCGACCCAGGCCAGGCGGCCTGATTCCTGGAGGCGATCGCGCAGCACCGGGAACAGGCGCGCCAGGTGCGTCACGTCGGCCAGGGCGTAGGCCAGCTGGGCGTCGGTCAGCGGGCGGCGGGCCCAGTCGGTGAAGCGGCTCGACTTGTCGATCTCAATCTTCAGCATCTGACGCACCAGGGCGTCATAGGCGATCTGCTCGCCGAAACCCGCGGCCATGCCGGCCACCTGGGTGTCGAACAGAGGCGTGGGCATCGCCTTGAGATTGTTGAAGATCTCGACATCCTGACGAGCGGCGTGGAACACCTTGAGCAGGGTCTCGTCGCGCATCAGTTCGAGCAGCGGCTCGAGGTCGAGGCCGTCCGCCAGCGGGTCGATCACGGCGTCCGAAGACGGCGAAGCGACCTGAATCAGGCAGAGCTTTGGCCAATAGGTGGTCTCGCGCATGAACTCGGTGTCCACGGCGATGAAGGGCTGCCCCTTCAAACCATTACAGAACTCCGCCAGCGCGGCGGTGGTGGTGATCGGCGTCATCGGCTGCTAATAGCCTCGCGCACCCCCGAGTCTGCAAGCGTCAAGCGTTGCGGAGCAGCCACTTTTCTGTCCCAAAGCGCCCGAGAGGGTCCGCGAAGGGCCTGGAACCACAGATGAGCGACCCGATGAGCGATCCGAAGACCGACCAAGCCGGCGGCCTGACCTACGCCCAGGCGGGCGTCGACATCGATGCCGGCAACGCCCTTGTGGACGCCATCAAGCCCCTGGCGAAAGCGACCCGCCGTCCCGGCGCGGAAGCCAGCCTGGGCGGCTTCGGCGCGCTGTTCGACCTGAAGGCGGCCGGCTACGAGGACGCCCTCCTGGTCACCACCACCGACGGCGTCGGCACCAAGCTGCGGATCGCCATCGACGCGGGCATGCACGCCACGGTCGGCATCGATCTCGTCGCCATGTGCGTCAACGACCTGCTGGCCCAGGGCGCCGAGCCGCTGATGTTCCTGGACTACTTCGCCACCGGCAAGCTCGACGTCGAGACCGCCAAGAGCGTGGTCGCCGGCATCGCCGAGGGCTGCAAGCTGGCCGGCGCGGCCCTGGTGGGCGGCGAGACCGCCGAGATGCCGGGCATGTACAATGACGGCGAATACGACTTGGCCGGCTTCTCGGTCGGCGCGGTCGAGCGCGACGGCGTGCTGCCCAAGCTCGACAAGCAACGGGCCGGCGACGTGATCATCGGCATCGGCTCGTCGGGTCCGCACTCCAACGGCTATTCGCTGGTGCGCCGCGTGGTCGAGCGCTCGGGCCTGGCCTGGGACGCCCCCTGCCCGTTTGAAGACGGCAAGACCCTGGCCGAGGCCCTGATGGCCCCGACCCGCATCTATGTGAAGTCGCTGCTGCCGCTGCTCCAGTCGGGCCGGGTCAAGGGCGGCGCCCACATCACCGGCGGCGGCCTGATCGAGAACCCGCCGCGCTGCATCGCCGAGGGCCTGGTCCCGCAATTCGACTGGAACGCCTGGGCCCTGCCGCCCGTGTTCGAGTGGCTGCAAGAGGTCGGTCAAATCGACGCCCACGAACTGCGCCGCACCTTCAACTGCGGCGTCGGCTTCATCCTGATCGTCGCGCAGTCGGACGTGGAGCCGGTGCTGGCCGCTCTGCTGAACGCCGGCGAGGACGCGTTTGTCTGCGGCCAGCTGGCCGCAGCCTGATGACCGCACGGACCAAGGTCGCCGCCCTGATCTCGGGCCGGGGCTCCAACATGGAGGCCCTGGTCCGCGCCGCCCAGGACCCGAACTGCCCGTTCGAGATCGCTTTGGTGTTGGCCAACAAGGCCGACGCCGGCGGTCTCGCCACGGCCCAGGCGGCCGGGATCGAGGCGCTGTGCGTCGAGAGCAAGCCGTTCGGCAAGGACCGCGAGGCCCACGAGCGGGCGGTCGATACGGCCCTGCGCGAGCGCGGGATCGAGGTCATCGCCCTGGCCGGCTACATGCGGATCCTCACGCCGTTCCTGGTCGACGCCTGGGAAGGCCGGATGCTGAACATCCATCCTTCCCTGCTGCCGAAATATCCGGGCCTAGACACCCACGCCCGCGCCATCACGGCGGGGGATACGGAGGCCGGCTGCACGGTGCACCTGGTGACCGCCGGGGTGGACGAAGGCCCGATCCTGGGCCAGGCGCGGGTGGCGATCGAGGCCGGCGACGATGATCACGCGCTGGCGGCGCGGGTGCTGAAGGAAGAGCACAGGCTCTATCCGGCGGTGTTGAGCGCGTTCGTGCGGGGGCTTTGAGGGCCTCCACTCGCCCCCCTATTCGCCTTCCTCGCCCTCGTGGCGAGGATCCATGCCGGAGCGATCTCAAAAGCCTGCCGCTGAAGCTCGGCGTTCTGTGCGAGGCCTGATCCTTCTGGGCAGGCGGACGCATGGGTCCTCGCCACAAGGGCGAGGAAGGCGAGTTTCTTGGGAAACCGGGAAACTGGAAAACGCCTGCTTTTCCCGTGGCGCTGTTTTCCAGCTCTGCATCACGCTCACCATATGCAGAGCGAAGAGCGCTACATCGCCGTGTACATCATGGCCAACGAGCGGCTGAGGACGCTGTACATCGGCGCGACCGGCTATCTGACCCGCCGGACCTGGGAGCATCGCGAGGGACTGATCCCGGGCTTCACCAAGAAGTACCGCCTCACGCGGCTGGTCTGGTATGAGCCCCACGAGGACATGGCCACGGCGTTCCAGAGGGAACGGTCGCTGAAACGCTGGCCTCGGCAGTGGAAGATCAATCTGATCGAGCGGACGAATCCGTTCTGGGACGATCTCTATCCTGGCTTGGCGTGAAGCCCCGCTCTCGCCCGCACCCAAATTTGCTTTCCTCGCCCTCGTGGCGAGGACCCATGCGTCCGCCTGCTCAGAAGGATCAGACCTCGCACGGAGCGCCGAGCTTCATCGGCGCGATCTGAGAACGCCCCACCATGGATCCTCGCCACAAGGGCGAGGAAGGCGGTTGGGGGGGGCGAGAAGCAAGCCCCCAAACAAAAAGGCCGGCGGGTTTCCCCGCCGGCCTTTTCGCAGTTCTAAAGCTCGAAAGCCTTAGCCGACGATGTCGGCATCGGTGAAGAACTGGGCGATTTCGATGGCCGCGTTCTCGAGGCTGTCCGAACCGTGGACCGAGTTTTCGCCGATCGACAGGGCGAACAGCTTGCGGATGGTGCCTTCGGCGGCGTTGTCCGGGTTGGTGGCGCCCATGACTTCGCGGTACTTGGCCACGGCGCCTTCGGCTTCCAGGACCTGCACGACGACCGGCTCGGCGGTCATCTGGGCGACGAGTTCACCGTAGAACGGGCGCTCGGCGTGGACTTCGTAGAACTTCTTGGCCTGGGCTTCCGTCAGGTGGACGCGGCGCTGGGCGACGATGCGCAGACCGGCTTCCTCGATCACGGCGTTGATCTTGCCGGTGATGTTGCGGCGGGTCGCGTCGGGCTTCAGGATCGAGAAGGTGCGTTCGGTCATTCCGAAAATCTCACAGAGAAAGTTTGTGAATTGGGAGGTTGCGGGCTTATAGCCGGGCGCCTCCTCCCCGCCAACCCCGCGTTCCCAACATGCTTCAGATCAACGAACTTACTTTCGACGCCTGGGGACGCCGGTTCTTCGACAAGGCGACCGTCAGCCTGCCTCCCGGCGCCAAGGTCGGCCTGATCGGCCGCAACGGCGTGGGCAAGTCGACGCTGTTCAAGCTGATCCTCGGGCACCTGGTCGCCGCCGGGGACGAGATCAGCATGCCCAAGAACGCCCGCATCGGTTCGGTGGACCAGGAGCACCCGGCCACGCCCGTGACCCTGCTCGACACGGTGCTGGAGGCCGACGAGGAGCGTCACGACCTGACGACGCGGCTGGAGACGGCCGATCCCGAGGAGATGGGCGAGATCTGGAGCCGGCTGATCGAGATCGACGCCGACTCGGCGCCGTCGCGGGCCTCGGAAATCCTGGCGGGCCTGGGCTTCACCCAGGAAGACCTGCAACGGCCGATGAGCGAGTTCTCGGGCGGCTGGCGGATGCGCGTGGCCCTGGCCGCGGCATTGTTCGCCGAGCCCGACATGCTGCTGCTCGACGAGCCGACCAACTATCTCGACCTCGAAGGCGCCCTCTGGCTGGAAGCGCGCCTGAAGAAGTACCCGCACACCGCCCTGATCGTCAGCCACGACCGCGAGCTGCTCAACAACAGCTGCACCCACATGCTGCACCTGGCCGGCGGCAAGCTGGAGCTCTACACCGGCGGCTACGACGACTTCGAGAAGCGCCGAGCCGAGAAGGCCCGCCTGCAGCTGTCGGCCAAGGCCAAGCAGGACGCCGAGCGCGCCCACCTGCAGTCCTTCGTCGACCGCTTCAAGGCCAAGGCCTCCAAGGCCGCCCAGGCCCAGTCGCGGATGAAGCGACTGGCCAAGATGGAGCCGGTGTCCACCACGATCGAGGAGCGCGTCGCGCCCTTCACCCTGCCCTCGCCGCCGCGCCCGCTGCCGCCGCCGCTGATCCGGCTGGAAAAGGCCAATGTCGGCTACGAGCAGGGCCGCGCGATCCTCAAGAACCTCAACCTGCGCATGGACCTGGACGACCGCATCGGCCTGCTGGGCGTCAACGGCGCGGGCAAGTCGACCTTCGCCAAGATGATCGCCGGGGCGCTGGACATCCAGACCGGCGAGCTGCATCGCGACAAGAAGATGAAGGTCGGCTGGTTCCACCAGCACCAGATCGAGGCGATGGATCCCGCCGACACCCCGCTGGAGATCGTCCGCCGGGCCATGCCGGATTCCAGCGAATCCTCGCGTCGCTCGCGCCTGGCGCAGTGGGGCCTGAACTTCGACAAGCAGGAGACCACGGTCGCCAACCTGTCGGGCGGCGAGCGCGCGCGCCTGCTGCTGAACCTGGTGGCCATGGACGCCCCGCACGTCCTGATCCTCGACGAGCCGACCAACCACCTCGACATCGACAGCCGCCGGGCCCTGCTCGACGCGCTGAACGACTACGAGGGCGCGGTGCTGCTGATCACCCACGACCGCTCGCTGATGGAGCTGGTGGCCGACCGCCTGTGGCTGGCCGCAGACGGCAAGGTCGTGCCGTTCGACGGCGACATGGACGACTACGCCAAGTTCGTGCTCGACCGCGCCAAGCAGGCCGTGAAGCCGACCCAGGTGGCGCGCGAGCCGGCCAAAGCCGAGACGGCGTCCGCCCCGGCCGCGAAGAAGGTCGCCGTCGAGCCGCTGCGCCGCAAGGTCGAGGCGGCCGAGCAGGTGCTGAACCGCAAGACCCGCGACCTCGCCGAACTGGAAGCCCAGCTGGCCGACCCGCAGCTCTATGTGAAGACGCCGGCCAAGGTGCCCGAACTGGAGAAGCGCCGCGACAACGCCAAGGCCAAGCTCGACGAGGCCGAGGCGACGTGGATGGAGCTGGCCGAGCAGCTGGCGGAAGCCGAGGGCTGAGGCCCACTCGCGGTAAACGTCAATAAACCAAGAGATTTAGCCGTTCCGACAGACCTGCGGTCGTATCCCTTGCGACATGACCGCAGCCCTCGCCAGCCGCAATCACGTCGTCGCCAATCCCGAAGGATTGTCGGCCGGCTGCGTGCTGGAGGCCTTCGCCGCCTGGCTCGACCAGCGCCTGGCCGAGGCCACGCGGCTGGAGATGGATCTGGCCTTCCGCGACCGTCCGTTCGACGTCGAGATCGGCCGCGTCCCGGCCCTGGTCGGCTGGGAGCACCGCTATCTCGCCCCCGGCGCCGAGGCGCCCAAGGGCAAGATGTGGACGGTCTACCGCCTGCACGACCAGACCGGCCGCCCCAGCGAACTGGCGACCGCCCGGGCCAGCGCCGACACGCTGGAAGACCTGACCCCGCTGCTGGGCGAGCTGGGCTACCTTGGCGTCTTCGACGGCGAGGCCGCGATGTTCCCGGGCCTGGGCGGCAAGCGCTAGCGGCGCTTGAGTTTCGTGATTCCGGCCCGATTGAGGGCCTTCGCGATCCCCGGCCAGCTGGGCTCCCGCGGTCCCTGCATGGCGTCCAGGTGCATGTTGCGCACGCTGGTCCAGCAGCGCACGCCTTCCTCCATCTCCTGACGAAAGCTCTCCAGCTCCTCGGCCGGCGCGTCGTGAGCGACGCTCTCTACGTCGCGCATGGTTCTCTGGATCAGGGCGACGTTCTGCTCGCAGGCGGCGATGACCCCGCGATAGGCCGCATCGAGCTTGGGGTTGCGGGAGGTTCGGCGCAGGCGGTTGCGTGGCGCTTTGGACTTGGGCATGGGGTTTCTCCGCTTCGAAGGGATGGAGCGCCTGCGGCGCCCCCCCTCAGTCGCTCCGCGACAGCTCCCCCAGAGGGGGAGCATCTGAAGCGCCAAGATCCTCCC
>NZ_JBWKPK010000036.1:0-49623 GCF_059418205.1 Caulobacter sp. GW821-FHT09B11
GGGGAGGATCTAGCAGCGCCGCACCAAGAAGATGCTCCCCCTCTGGGGGAGCTGTCGCGGAGCGACTGAGGGGGCCAGCGCCGCTTCTCCAGACCCTCCTCCCGAAGGGGGGGAGGTGGCCGCGAAGCGGTCGGAGGGGGAAGCAACTGCTGATTCAGAAGGATTTTCCCCCTCCGTCGCCTTCGGCGACACCTCCCCCTTCAGGGAGAGGGTCTTTGCAGCAAACCCACTTTCTTCCCACCCCCTAGCGGCGGTCAAAACCACCCGCTAGGGTCCGCGCCTTCGAATGAACCGCTCGAAAAGAACAGCGACGATGAAACGCCTTCTCCTCGCCACGGCCCTGATCGCCGCGCCCATGCTGGCGCACGCGGCCGACGCCCCCAAGATCGATCCCGCCAAGCTGTCGCAGCACATCAAGGTGCTGTCCTCGGACGAGTTCGAGGGCCGGGGCCCCGCCACCGAGGGCGAGAAGAAGACCGTCGCCTACATCACCCAGCAGATGCAGGCGATCGGCCTGGAGCCGGCCGGCGACCTGCAGAAGGACGGCAAGCGCGCCTGGACCCAGGACGTGCCGCTGGGCAAGTTCGAGATCAAGGGCCCGGTCGCCGCCCACATCATGACGGCGTCGAACCATATCAACCTGGCCCAGGGCGAGCAGATCTCCATCCGCGCGGCCATGACCAACGTCGACAAGGTGTCGATCAAGGACGCGCCGCTGGTCTTCGCCGGCTACGGCGTCACCGCGCCCGAGCGCAACTGGGACGATTTCAAGGGCCTGGACGTCAAGGGCAAGATCGTCGTCGTGCTGATCAACGACCCGGACTTCGAGACGGGGAAGGGTGATTTCGGCGGCAAGGCCATGACCTATTACGGCCGCTGGACCTACAAGTACGAGGAGGCCGCCCGCCGCGGCGCCGCCGGCCTGCTGATCGTGCACGAGACCGCCCCGGCCTCCTACGGCTGGAACACGGTCAAGAACTCCAACACCAACACGATGTTCGACATCGTCCGCAAGGATCCGAGCAAGAGCCACCCGGCCCTGGAAGGCTGGATCCAGCGCGACCTGGCCGTCGCGCTCTTCAAGCAGGCCGGTCTCGACTTCGAGGCCTTGAAGCAGCAGGCCCAGACCCGCGACTTCAAGCCGGTGGACCTGAAGGCGACCTTCTCGGCCGACTACGCCGTCGACCACCAGGTCATCGTGTCGAAGAACATCGCCGGCCGGGTGAAGGGCACGAAGTTCCCCGACGAGAGCATCATCTACAGCGGTCACTGGGACCACCTGGGCGTTGGCCTGCCCGACGCCAAGGGCGACAAGATCTACAACGGCGCCGTGGACAACGCCGACGGCATCGCCGCCTTGCTGGAACTGGGCCGCGCCTTCAAGGCCGCCCCCGCGCCGCAGCGTTCGGTGCTGTTCCTGGCCGTGACGGCGGAAGAAAAGGGCCTGCTGGGCTCGGAATACTACGCGGCCAACCCGCTGTTCCCGCTGGCCAAGACCGTCGCCGACCTCAACATCGACGCCCTGTCGGCCGCGGGGCCCGCCAAGGACGTCACCACCTCGGGCGACGGCAAGGTCGATCTGCAGGACATGCTGGTGGCCAAGGCCAAGGAAGAGGGCCGCTACTTCACGCCCGACCCGTCGCCGCAGGCCGGCCACTTCTACCGCTCGGACCACTTCCCCTTCGCCAAGCGCGGCGTGCCCGCCATCTCGGTCGGCTCGGGCAACGACCTCGTGAAGGGCGGCAAGGAAGCCGGCGAGAAGGCCGAGGAAGACTACACCACCAACCGCTACCACCAGCCGGCCGACGAATGGTCGGCGGACTGGGACCTGTCGGGCCAGGCGCTGGACATCGGCCTGTTCTACAAGGTCGGCGCGGATCTGGCGAACTCCCGGACTTGGCCCGAGTGGCAGGCGGGGTCCGAGTTCAAGGACCTGCGCGACAAGACCAAGGCTGAACGGAAGTAGTCATCTGACACCGCGCTCCCCCTAGCCGTCATCCCGGCCGGAGCGCAGCGTAGAGCCGGGACCCAGGGGCCGTGCGCACCGCCCCTGGGTCCCGGATAGCGCCTGCGGCGCTTCCGGGATGACGATCCATTTTGTGATTTCCCTACAATGACCGCCTCCGTCTTCGATCTCTTCAAGCTGGGCGTCGGCCCTTCCAGCAGCCACACCATGGGGCCGATGACGGCGGGGGTGATGTTCGTCGAGCGGCTGCGCGCCGCCGGCAAACTGCCCTCCACGGCCCGGGTCGAGACCCGGCTCTACGCCTCGCTGGCCCTGACCGGCAAAGGCCACGCCACCGACCGCGCCGTGATTCTGGGCCTGATGGGCTTTTCCCCCGCCGACCTCGATCCGGACGCCGGCGAGGCGGCGCTGGCGCAGACCAAGGCCAACCAGTGGATGCTGCTCGGCGGCGAGGTCGGCATCGGCTTCGACGAGGCCCGCGACATCGTCTTCGCCGGCCACGAGCGCCTGCCCCAGCACCCCAACGCCCTGACCTTCACCGCCTTCGACGCCGAAGGCGGCGTGCTGGCCGAGCGCACCTATTTCTCGATCGGCGGCGGCTTCGTGCGCGACGAGAGCGAGATGGGCCGCAACGCCCCGCCCGAAGAAGGCCCGGCCATCCCGTTCCCGTTCGAGAGCTCGGCCGACCTGCTGGAGCGCGCCGACCAGGCCGGCCTGACCATCGCCCAGGTGATGGCCGCCAACGAGCTGGCCCGGATGAGCGAGGGCGAGATGAACGCCGGCCTCGACCGCATCTTCGGGGCCATGGAGGCCTGCATCGACCGGGGCATGCGCGAGGACGGGATCCTGCCCGGCGGCCTGTCGGTCAAGCGCCGCGCCCGCCAGATCCACCAGACCATCCTTGGCCGAATGGAGCGCCAGATGAGCGATCCGCTGGCGGCCATGGACTTCGTCAACCTGTGGGCCATGGCGGTCAACGAGGAGAACGCCGCCGGCGGCCGCGTCGTCACCGCCCCCACCAACGGCGCGGCCGGTCTGGTCCCAGCCGTGCTGCGGTTCTTCATGCGCTTCCACAAGGGTACGCCGGAGCAGGCGCGGGTGTTCCTGCTGACGGCGGCGGCGATCGGCGCGCTCTACAAGAGGAACGCCTCGATCTCGGGGGCCGAGGTCGGCTGCCAGGGCGAGGTGGGGGTGGCCTGCTCGATGGCGGCCGGCGGCCTCTGCGCCGCGCTGGGCGGGACCAACGCCCAGATCGAGAACGCCGCCGAGATCGGCATGGAGCACAACCTCGGCCTCACCTGCGATCCCATCGGCGGCCTCGTCCAGATCCCCTGCATCGAACGCAACGCCATGGGCGCCATCAAGGCCATCGACGCCGCGCGCCTGGCCCTGCTCGGCGACGGCCAGCACAGCGTGTCGCTGGACAAGGTCATCGCCACGATGAAGCGCACGGGCGAGGACATGAACGAGATCTACAAGGAGACGTCGCTGGGCGGCCTGGCGGTGGGCCTGTCGGTGAACCGGGTGGAGTGTTGAATTAACTCCTCCCCCGTGAAGCGGGGGAGGGGGACCACGAAGTGGTGGAGGGGGCGAGACTGGGCTCCGTGCCGGCGGTCGCCCCCTCCGTCACGCTGCGTATCCGCAGCGCGCCACCTCCCCCGCTAAAGCGAGGGAGGAGCTACTCTCACCGATTCCTCGCAGCGGAGGGTCTCCGCTTTCTCCCCTTCCCACCTGATCACCGTTCTCTAAAATGAGCGTTTGAACGAGGCCCGCCCCCACACCAGGTTAGAGCGGCCCGGCAGGAGGATCCCCATGCGCGACTACCTGAAGTTCTACATCGACGGCCAATGGACCCCGGCGAAGTCCGACAAGACGGTGGACGTCATCAACCCCGCCACCGAGGCCGTCGCCGGCCGGGTGACCCTGGGGTCGGTCGAGGACGTGGACCTGGCCGTCCGCGCCGCCCGCAAGGCCTTCGCGACCTTCTCCCAGACCAGCCGCGAAGAGCGCATCGACCTGCTCGAGCGGATCATCTCCGAGTACCAGAAGCGCTTCGAGGACATGGCCAAGGCCATCACCGAGGAGATGGGCGCCCCCGCCTGGCTGGCCCAGCGCGCCCAGGCGGCGATGGGGATCGCCCACGTCCAGACGGCGCTGCAGGTGCTGAAGGACTACAAGTTCGAGGAAGACCGCGGCACGACGCGTCTGGTCAAGGAGCCGATCGGCGTCTGCGCCTTCATCACCCCGTGGAACTGGCCGGTGAACCAGATCGCCTGCAAGGTCGCGCCCGCCCTGGCCGTCGGCTGCACCATGGTGCTGAAGCCTTCGGAAATCGCGCCGTTCTCGGCCTGGGTGTGGACCGAGATCCTCGAGGCCGCCGGCGTGCCGGCCGGGGTGTTCAACCTGGTCAACGGCGACGGCCCCACCGTCGGCGCTGCGCTGTCGAGCCATCCTGAAGTCGACATGGTGTCGTTCACCGGCTCGACCCGCGCCGGCATCGAGGTGGCCCGAAACGCCGCCCCCACCGTCAAGCGCGTGCACCAGGAACTGGGCGGCAAGAGCCCCAACATCATCCTCGACGACGCCGACTTCCAGCGCGCCATCGGCGGCGGCGTGGCCTCGGTGATGATGAACTCGGGCCAGTCGTGCAACGCCCCGACCCGCATGCTCGTGCCCGCCAAGCGCATGGACGAGGTGATCGCCATCGCCAAGGCCGCCGCCGAGGCCCACACGGTCGGCGACCCGAGCGGCAATTCCAAGCTCGGCCCGGTGGTCTCGGAAGTGCAGTGGACCAAGATCCAGGGCCTGATCCAGAAGGGCGTCGACGAGGGCGCGACCCTGGTGTCCGGCGGCCCCGGCAAGCCCGAGGGGCTGGAGACCGGCTACTACGTCAAGCCGACCGTCTTCGCCAACGTCACCCCCGACATGACCATCGCCAAGGAAGAGATCTTCGGCCCGGTGCTGGCCATCCTCGGCTACGACAGCGTCGACCAGGCGGTCGAGATCGGCAACGACACCGAATACGGCCTGGCGGCCTACGTCTCGGGCGGCGATCCGGGCGAGGTGCGTAAAGTCGCCGCCAAGCTCCGCGCCGGCCAGGTCAACCTCAATGGCGCCAGCCCCGACCTGATGGCCCCGTTCGGCGGCTACAAGATGAGCGGCAACGGCCGCGAATGGGGCGACCACGCCTTCGGCGAGTTCCTCGAGACCAAGGCCATCCTGGGCTACGCGCCCAAGCCGGCGGCTGAATAGTCCTTCTCCCCTCCAACCAACCCTTCTCCCATAGGGAGAAGGAGGGGCCCAAGCCGCAGGCTTGGGAGGATGAGGGGTTACGAGGCCAGCCGGCGTGCCGGCACGACGTGGACAACCGGGTGAGGGCGTAACCCCTCACCCTCCCACCGCTGCGCGGCGGGCCCCTCCCTCTCCCTATGGGAGAGGTTTTCCGAAACGGATCACCACTTCACGCTCGCCCGCGTCAGCACCAGCGTCTTGTCCGACAGCCCCCAGGCCATCAGCCCCTCGGGCTTGGCCCCCGGCGAGGGCGTGGCCCTCGGCCAGCCTTCGCGGACTTCCAAGGCGGCGGCCTCGACGCGGCCGGAGCCGTTCAGGCGGCTGAAGCTGAGGGTCACGCCGCTGGGGTCGGGGGCGTGGTAGGTCAGGCTGGTCCATTCGCCGGCCTTGGTGGTCAGGGGCACGGGGCGGCCGTTGAGGCGGGCGCCGGCCAGCATGCCGTCGGGCCTGATCCGCACCGTGACGTATTCGGCGCCCGGACCGGGGATCACCCGCACCAGCAGCCGCTCGCCGGCCTGTTCGAGCACGAGTTGCGGCGGATCCAGCGGCACGGGCCGGGCGTCGGCCAGCCAGGCCTTGGACTTGAAGAACGGAACCAGCTCCTGCTGCACGGGCGTGCCGCCCTGGGCGGTCAGGGCGCCGCGCGACCAGGCGTCCAGCCGCGGCAGGGTCGAGATCCGGTAGGCGCGGCCGGTCGACAGGTCCGAAAGGTGCGCGGCCTCGGTCAGCTCCGGCCGGGCGGCGCTGGCCCCGGCCAGCACGGCGTAGGCGACAAGCGCCGCGCCCAGGCCGGCGACCAGGGTGGCGGGGATGGCCGCCAGCTTCAGGGCCGAGAAGTCGTGGGCCAGCGGGATCAGGGCCGGCAGGGCCAAGAGGCCGAACGCCGCCAGGATCGCCGGCAGCTCGACGCCGAGGCCGGCGAAGGTCCAGCCGCCCCAGGCGCCGACCTGGGCGACAACGGCCACGGCCGCCAGGGCCACGAAGAAGGTCAGGGCCAGGGCCACGCGCTTGTTGCGCGTGCCGCCCTTGGCCAGCACCAGCACCGCCGCCAGGGCCGCGACCAGCAGCGGCCAGGTGGTCATCACCGAGCCGCCGGGCAGCAGCACCATGGTCGCCACGGCGATGGCCAGCAGGCCGAACAGAGCCCCGATCCAGGCCCCCAGCACGCCCACCGGCTTGCCCAGCGACGCCCAGACCAGCACGGCGGCGGCGACGCCCAGACCCAGGCCGATCGGATCGAGCGCCGGCGGGCCGCCGATCAGGCAGGTCAGGCCGCCGGCGGCCAGGGCCAGCAGGCTGGGCCAAATCCGCGCCGCGCCCTTGGCCTGGCCGATCACCACGGCGAGCGCCGTGCCGACCAGCAGCGCCGTGCCGCCCAGCAGCAGCGGGTTGAACCGGCCCAGGAGGGCGTAGTGTCCCTGCAGATCCACGACGCCCAGCAGCTTGCCCGCCAGGTGCAGCACCAGGCCGCCCGAGACGCCCACCAGCAGGAAGCCGCACAGGCCCTTCAGCAGCTCGACGACGCTGGCGCCCTTGATCATCAGGCCGCGCACCAGGGCGTAGAGCACCAGCGCGCCGGCCAGGGCCAGCAGGCCCCAGGCGACCTCGACCGGATAGCTGACCATCACCAGGCCGAAGAGGTCCGAATAGACCGCGTTGGGCGCCTTGGCCGGCAGGTCGGCGGCCGTGGCCAGGGCGCGCACCGTCGGCAGCACCTGGTCGCCCAGGTGCTGCAGGCTGCCCTGGTCGAGGTGGTCGGCGCGGGCCAGGGGCGTGTGATAGGCCAGTTGGTCGTCGATGAAGGCGAAGTTCAGCCCCGGAAGGCCGGCCTTCACCGCGTGGGTGAAGTCGGTGTCGTTGGGCATCTTCTCGTAGACCGCCGCGGCCAGGGAGTTGGCGGCCGGGCGGATGGCCTCGCGGGCGAAGAGGTGCATCAGGGCGCCGTTGCCGGGGCCGGTCTGGAACATCGCCGCGCGGCCGGAATCGCCGCGCGCCTCCATGTTGATCACCAGGCCCACCCGCTCGCGCAGCGGGTCGCGGGCGAAGAAGGCGTCGGCGCCCAGCAGGCCCTGCTCCTCGCCGTCGGTGAACAGGAAGATCACGTCGCGGGCGGGCTTGGGCCCGGCCTTCAGGGCCCTGGCCACCTCGAGGGCGGCGGCCACGCCGGCCGCGTCGTCGGCGGCGCCGGGCGAGTTGGCCACCGAGTCGTAGTGGCTCATCACCAGCACGGCGGGCTTGGTGCGATCGGCCCCCGGCAGCACGCCGATGACGTTCTGCACCGCGCCTGCCGAGAGGAACCGGCCCTGGCTGCGCGCCGGGGCGTAGCCCTCGTCGGCGCGCACGGCCAGTTCCAGCCCCAGCGACGAGATCCGGCTCATCAGATGCTCGCGCACCCGCACGATGTCGGTCGAGCCGGTGGGATGGGGGCGCAGGGCGATGGTGCGCACGTCGGCCATGGCGCGCGTGGCCGAAAAGACGTCAGGCGGGGCGGTCGCGGGCAGGGGCGGCGGGGCCCGCTGCGCCAGGGCCGCCAGCGCCAGGCCCAGCAGCAGGCAGATCCAGAAGCCCAGGAGTCTGATCGCTTTCATGCGGCTCGCCCTCGCGCATCCCCTCGCCTGCATCGAGGGTGCGGGTGTTCGCGCGCGGGGGAAACGGGAAAGGCGGCGTGCGGAGCTAAAATGGACGCGGGCGACACTCGGGTTTTCCCTAGCATGCCGGCGGGCGGCTTCGCGCTATGGCTGGGGTTCCTTCACGCGCGGCCGAGGTCTTCGATGAGCATCGCCACCCTCCTGTCGACCCTGGCCCTGCTGGCCGCGCCGTCCGGGGCGACCGAGCCGCTGGCCGTCACCGGAACCGACCAGATCGCCACCCTGCCCTGCGACGGGCGGGCGGTGACGGTCACCGGCGTCGACAACGCCATCACCCTGACCGGCGTGTGCAAGAGCGTGACGATCTCGGGCAGCGGCAACACGGTGACCGCGGCCATCGCGCCCGGCGGCTCGCTATCGGTCAGCGGCACGGACCAGAAGGTGCGCTGGCGCTCCACCGGCGAGGTCCGCCGCAACGTGACCGGCGTCGACAACCAGGTGACCAAGGTCGGACCGTAGGCGAGCAGTCCGGCCCGTCGAAGGACGAGGTTCTCGCCGCCCCGCCCATCGCCCCGCTCCTCCGTCGGAAGACGAAGGAGCGCAGGCGCGCCGGCGGTCGGCAGGGGCGGGGGCGAGTCGAAGGGCGGACGGGCGAGGCGAGCGGCGTCGTAGCCAGAGCTAACCGTCTACGACCGTAAGACAGTAGTCAGTGAATACCCTGACGTTATGGGCGTACTGCGTGGCTGCGGCGCCGGACCCGTTATAGGCCTTCACAGCCGCCCACAGGTCGCCGCCGAGCCGGGCGAGATTGTCGTCGAGTTCGCCCACGCAACGCGAGAGGCAGGCCCCGAAGTCATGCCACTGGCGGTTCTCAAAGAAGGCGCGATCGCGGAGGATCTTCTGCAGATCGAACTGGAAGATGCCGTAGCCCTTGTAGACCCAGGGCTTGTCGCCCCAGCCCTGCATGCGCCGGGTGAGGTTCGCCTCCTCGATCAGCATGTCGGTGAAGACGTCACCGTAGCGAGCGCGGAAGGCGGCGGTGTTCGTCGGGAAGGCCTTCCGGCTGGTGCCCGGATAGTCGCCGCTGGCGTCGAACACGCAGCGCGCCAGGATTGTCGCTGGCGTTTCGTCGTCCTTCCACTTGAGCCACTTGTAGGCCGTCTCCTGGCAGACGATGGCGCAGAGGAGTTCCACGCCATAGGGCTTGCCCTGCACCGCGCCTGCGAGCTGGTCTCCAAAATTGGTGATCAGCCAGCGCGTGGCGTCCTGCGCCGCGCTTTTGGAGATCGGTAGCACGGCGGGCAGCGCCGGGACCTGAAGCGACAGCGCCGAGAAATCGGCAGGCGCGATCTGCTGCATGGGTTCGTCTTCGATCACGATCGATGCGTTCGGGATCGCGGTCATGGTCTTGTGGCTGAACGAACTCGGCGAGAAGTCGCGCAGGCTGTCGAGCAGCGCGATCACTCGAGCGCGCGAGTCCCAGAAGTTCATCAGTTCCGAGGGCTGCAGCGCATTGGTCGGGTTGAGACACCCGACGCTGGCCAGGAACAGACCGTCCGGCGGATGGCCGGGATGGATCAGGATGCCGGTGCGCTTGTTGGTCGCCGCCAGGAGAATGCCGGGCATCGGATCTACGCCCGGCGTCGTGGTGTTCTGCGAATAGTCGATCGATCTGTAGCGCCCGAACTGAGTCCAGAGCGGATAAGTGTCCGCTTTGACCCGCCGACCGTTGTTGGCCTTGCTGTTGTCGCCTGGACCGATGGCCTCGCACATGAAGCCCGAAAGGTGGTCGAGCTTCCGCCCGTCCACATAGACCTGATATTTCCCGTAGGTCCGCGTCTTCTTGGCGCCCACGTGCAGTCCCAGGCGCTGGACATGGAGCTCCCAGCCTTGTTCGGTGATAGACATCGTTCTTGTCCCCCCTCACGTTTTTAGCGTGTCCTGCAAATAATCAACCATGAGGTGATTTTTGCGCCAAAGGGAATTTTCGCCGACGGGGCCGCCTGTCGCGACACGCCTGACTCTTGGGCGAAAGGTCGCGCCGCTCCCGAAGGGGAAGACGAGAGCGGCGCGACAGCTAGCCTGATGCTGGAGGGGAGCGTCAGGCCAGATAGGTCGCCTTCAGCTTGGCGACGCCGGCGTCGGTCAGGCCGAAGCGGGCCTTGGCCAGGGCGGTGGGGCCGCCGAACCTGGCGTCGATCTGGGCCAGGGCGCGGCGCATGACGTCCGGGTCCGAGCCCATGATGATGTCCAGCACCTCGGGCGGCATGGCCGCGAAGGCCCGCATCTGCTCGGGCGTCATGCCGCCGGTCGCGCCGGCGCCGGCCTTGGCCATCTGCGCCTTGTACATCGACGGCGGGGTGTAGACCTGGGTCAGGGCGTAGTCGGCCAGCACCGTCTCGCGCGGCACGCCCAGGATCGACAGGATCAGGGCCGCGGCCGTGCCGGTGCGGTCCTTGCCGGCCGAGCAGTTGAAGGCCAGCGGCGCCTCGCCGGCCACGAGCCGGGCGAACATGTCGGTGAAGTGCGGCTGCAGGGTGTCGAGGAAGGCGACATACGCTGCGGCGAAGGCGTCGACGGCCTGGTCGCGGGTCTTCAGGCCCGCCAGCATGCTCATCGAGGCGTTCATGTCGTAGTCGAACGCCACCAGCTTGACCTTGCCCGACTTCAGGAAGGCGCTGGGCTCGGCGGCGCGTTCCTGCGGGTTGCGCAGGTCGCAGATCACCGAGACGCCCAGGGCGCCCAGATAGTCGAGGTCGCCGTCGGTCAGGCTGCTGGTCACGCCCGAGCGATAGAGCTTGCCCCACTTCACCTGGCGGCCGTCGGCTGTGTACCAGCCGCCGAGGTCGCGGAAGTTGCGGCCGCCCTGCAGCGGCAGCAGGCGCTCGGCCACGCGGGTGGCGCGGCCGTCGGCGGCGGCGACCAGGAAGTAGGGCCGCGGCGAGACCGGGGCCTCGACCTGCGCCGAACCGCCGGCGACGGCGGTCTTGACCGGGCGCATGGCGGCGCGCTTGGCGTCCGGATCACTGGAGGCGAACACCGAGGCGGCGGCCGCGCCGGTCCAGGCCAGGCGCACCGCCGCCGGGTCGGCCCGTTCGGCCGTGGCCTCCAGGCGCGGCGCGGCGGCGGCGAGGGCGGCGGGGGAGGCGGCGAGCATCGCGCCGCCGCCCAGCGTCGCGGCCATGAAGCCGCGACGGTCGATCTGTTGGTTTTTCATGATCTTAGAACTTCACGTTGGCTTCGATGCCGAAGGTGCGCGGCTCGTTGTAGATGGCGTAGGCGCCCAGCGCGGCGTTGGTGTTGCGCATGAAGGCGTGGGACTCGTCGAGCAGGTTGCGCGACCACACCGACAGCTGCAGGTCGGGCTGGTTGTCGCCCATGCTGATGTCGGCCAGGGTCAGGCGGCCGTTGACGATGAACGACTTGTCGCTGAGCGTCGGGTCGGTGGTCGAGGTGTACTGGCCGTCCGACCAGTTGCCGTCGAGGTGGGCCTTCAGCGTCGCGCCCAGGAACGGACGCTGGTAGTCGGCCGCCACGCTGCCGGCGTTCTTGGGGCTGTACAGCGGATAGATGGTCGACATCGCGCCGGTGAAGGGGTTGTAGGCCTTCGACAGGGTGATGTCGGTGTAAGCGTAGCCGCCCGAGAGCGTCAGGCCCTCGGCCACCTTCAGGGCGAAGTCGAGCTCCACGCCCTTGGTCTTGCCGGTGGCGGCGTTGGTGGTTTCCAGCGTGCCGCGGTTGTTGTTCAGGATGGTGACGTTGAAGTCGACCTGGGCGTCCTTGATGTCGCCGGTATAGGCGGCGACGTTCACCCGGGCGCGGTTGTCCCAGAACTCGGTCTTGGCGCCGACCTCGTACATCTCGACCTTCTCGGGATTGAAGGTGCGGTAGGTCAGCGAGCGCGAGTTGGCGCCGCCGGCCTTGTAGCCCGTGCTCCAGCGGCCATAGACGTTGACGTCCGGCGTCACGTCGAAGGCGACGCTGATCAGCGGGTCGAAGTGGTTCCACTTGCCGTCGAACGGGATGATCCCGGTGACCGTCGCGCCGGCGCTGTTGACGTAGCTGGGCAGGGCGCCGTTGACGATGTCGAGCGTGCCGCTCTTCTTGTCGTTGGTGAAGCGGCCGCCGGCGGTGACGTGCAGGCGGTCGTCGAGCACGGCCGGCGTCCACACGGCCTGGCCGAAGGCGCCGTAGCTGGTGGTCTTGGCGTGGCTGGCCCGGTCCAGCGCGATCGTGTTGAAGTCCAGCGACAGGTAGCTGTAGGCCGTGCCGGTCGAATTCCACTGCAGGGAGTTCGGCGTCTGGGCGTTGTCGCGCACGTTCTCACGGAAATAGAAGGCGCCGAACACGTAGTCGACGCGGTCGGTCTTGCCGACCAGCTGCAGCTCCTCGCTGGCCTGGTCCTGCCAGAAGCGGGCGACGCTGTAGCGGGCGAAGGCGCCGTTCGGCGCGTAGACCGACAGCATCTCCGAGCCGTTGTCGAACTGGTTCTGCTGCAGCTTGCGGTACGAGCTGATCGACTTCAGTTCGAGATTCTCGCCCAGCTTCCAGGAGAGGTTCAGGCGGTGGCCCCAGGTGTCGCCGTCGCTGACCTGCAGCGGCACGCCGACATTGGCGCTCTCGGCGCGGTCGGGCTGGGTCTTCAGCAGCGGGGCCAGGCCGTAGAGGCCCTTCTTCTCCAGCTGCACGTAGTAGGGGGTCGAGCCGTCATACGAGACGTCGAAGGCGTAGTCGGCGCTGAAGTTGTCGTTCGGACGCCATAGGGCTTCGACACTGACGCCGCGCTTGTCGTAGCTGTTGAAGTCCGGCTGGCCCGAGGTGGTCGGGTTGGTGACGGTGCCGTCGCGCTTGCTGACCAGGGCGTCGATCTTGATGCTGACGTCGTGGATCTCGGGCAGGTCGATGTGGGTCTCGGCCTTGTAGGCGTTGTAGTTGCCGTAGCCGAGCGTGGTGTTCATGCCGAACTGGCCGCTCGGGGCCTTGGTGATGATGCTGACCGCGCCGCCTTCGGTGTTGCGGCCGAACAGGGTGCCTTGCGGACCCTTCAGCACCTCGATGCGCTCGACGTCGTACAGCGCCGAGCCCAGGCCCTGGGCGCGGCCCATATAGACGCCGTTGACATAGACGCCGACCGCCTGGTCGCGGGCCGGCTGGTTGGCGTCGCCCAGGGCGCCGATGCCGCGCATGCCGATGGTCAGGGCCGACTTGCGCGAGAAGAACGGGGCCACGCGCAACGAGGGGATCGAGCCGTCGCCCAGGTCCTCGACCGACTGGACGTTACGGGCCTTCAGGGCCTCGGCGTCCATGGCCGAGATCGCGATCGGGGTGTCCTGCAGATTGGTCTTGCGCTTCTGGGCGGTGACCACAACCTCGTCGAGGCTGATGGCGGCGGAGTCGCCGCCCGGGTCGGCGGCCGCAGGGGCGGCGGGTTCAGCGGCGGGTTCAGCGGCGGGTTCGGCGGCGTGGGCCTGGGCCGCGACGGCCAGGGCCGCGGCGCTCGCCAGCAGGGCGGCGCGCAAGGCGGCGCGGTCGGTTTTCTGTCGCATCTCTTTGATCCCCTGAAGCTCGACGTCTCGGCGTCGTCGGTGCGGGGCGAGTAGCCAGCCTCCGTGAACTTGGAACGAACGTTATGTATCGTATTCGTGAAGGTCGTCGTTCGGCGAGCCTAAGGCTTGCGCCGGCCGGGGCGGCTGGGGATCATGGGGCATGACCGTATCGCCGCCGTCCGCGACCTTGATGCTGCAACCTCAATCAACGCGAGACCTGGAAGAGGGCGGCGATCGCGCTTCGCGCCTCGCCCAGGCCGCCGCGCGGCTTGTGGCGCAAGAGGGAATCGCCGCCGCCACGGCCCGCGCCGTCGCCGCCGCGGCCGGCGTTTCGCCCAGCGCGATCAACTACAACCTGGGCGGAATGGAACAGTTGTTATCGTCGGCCTTCGCGCTCGGGGCGCAGGAGGCGGGCGACTGGCTGGCGGCGCGCGCGCGGGAGGTGGCCATGCTGCCGCCCGGACCCGACGGCGCGGCGCGGGCGCTCGAGCACGTGCTGATCGAATGGACGGGTCCGGCCCGGCCGCTGGCCCTGCTCTACCAGGAGGCCGTCGCCGAGGGGGCGGGGCTGGACTGGACGCGGGCCTGGGCCGGCTTCTGGCGCGACGCGGCCCAGGTCCTGGGCCTGCCGCCGATCGCCGGGCGGGGCCTGCACGCCTTCTTCGAGTCCGAGGCGCTGTATCACCTGTCGCCCTGGTCGCCGGCCCTGGAGCGGGCGGTGCTGCGCGACATGGTCGACCACTTCGCCGCCGTCTGGCTGGACGCCCCGGCCCGGCCCGAGGCCGGCGCCCTGCTGGCGGCCGAGCGCGCGGCCGGCGCGCGGCCCTACGGCTCGGTGGCACCGGCCGCCATGCGCATCGCCGCCGCCGCCGCCGAGGTGGTCGAGGAAAAGGGCCTCGCCGGCCTGACCCACCGCGCCGTCGCCGCCCGGGCGGGCGTCACCACCGGGGCGGTGACCCACCACTTCCGCACCGTCGAGGACCTGGTCGGCGGGGCCATCCGCGGCCAGGTGGCGGCCATGGAGGCCGAGGCCGTCGAGGCCGCCGAGGCCCCGCCGCACATCGACGAGGTGCTGACCCTGGAGCGCCTGCGCGAGGTGCTGGCCTTCCACGCCCGCGCCGAGCGTCCCGCCAGCCCGGTGCTGCGCCGCCGCCGGCTGTTCCTGGCCGCCCTGCGCCGCGCCGACCTGGCCGGGGCCGGGGCGGTGATCCGCTATTCCCACGGCGGCACCCTGCGCGACTCCCTGGGCCGGGTCACCGGACGGCCGGCCGAGGCGGTGGTGCTGGCCGCCGGCGTGGCTTCGCGCCTGCTGTCGGCGGTCTGGTTCGCCTGCCGGGCCGACGAGGATCCCGCCGCCGGGCGCGAGGCCCTGTCGGCCTGGGTGCTGGCGCGGCTGGGCTAGGGGCGGGCCGTTTCCCAACGAAAAAGGGCGGCCCCGAGAGGCCGCCCTTTCCCGTCTTGGCGTTCGGATCGACCGTGATCAGAACTTCGCCCGCAGGGTCACGCCGTAGGTGCGCGGCGCGCCGAGGAAGGCGTCGTAGGTGATGGTGTCGCGGCTGGCCGAATAGGTCGGCGCGGTGGCCGAGAGGCCCGACGAGCCTTGCAGCGGCCCGTTGAACACCACCTGGTAGTAGTCTTCGTCGAACAGGTTCTGGGCCCACAGCTCGGCGGTCCACTTGTCGTCCGCGTCGCCGATGCCGATGCGGGCGTTGACCACCGTGTAGGACGGCTGGTGCTTCATCGGGAACAGGTCCGAGCCGGTGTTGTAGTCCGACACGTACTTGGCGCCGATGTTGTACTTGGCCTTCAGGGCCGCGCCCACCGGGTGCGAGTAGCTGATCGAGGCCGAACCCGACCATTCCGGCGCGAACGACACCTGGCTGCCGGGCAGCAGCGACAGGGCGTTGTTCGGGTCGTTCGGGATCGCCTGGTCGCCGTACTCGGTCTTGGCGTAGGTCAGGCCGCTCTGGATGGTCAGGCCGCGCAGCGGGGTGAACCACAGGAAGTCGGCGTCGACGCCCTGCGAGACCACTTCTGGCACCGAGCGCACCGCGAACGAGGTGCCCAGGAAGGTGTTCAGCTGGAAGTCGGTGAACTTCTGGTAGAAGCCCGTGAAGTTCAGCAGCACCGAGCGGTTGAACAGGGTGTTCTTGACGCCGATTTCATAGCTGTCGACGAACTCGGCCGGGAACGAGGTGTCGTAGATCGGCACCACGCCGTTGCCGCCGCTCTGCAGGCCGTTCGACGACTGGGTGCGGTCGAGGTTGTAGCCGCCGCCCTTGTAGCCGCGGGCGGCCGAGACATAGGCGAACACCGACGGGTTGAAGCGGTAGGAGGCCTTGACCGTGCCGGTCCATTCGCGGTCGGTGCGGCTTTGCTGGGTGCCGCGGCCGTTGAAGGCCGGGTTGGCCCAGGGCAGGCACATGTTGCCGACGACGGTCGAGACCAGGGTGGTGCCGGTCGAGGTGGCGAACAGGGCCGCCGGCACGCCGCGGGCGACCAGCTGCTGGGCGACGCGGGTCTGGCCCGCGGTGGTCAGCAGGGCCGCGCAGCCCGGCGCCGAGCCGGTCTGGTAGGTGTCGAGGTCCTTGCTTTCCGAGGTGTAGCGCAGGCCCAGGGTGATATCGAAGGCGTCGGTGACCTTCAGGGTGTTGTTGGTGAACAGCGCCACGGTCTTGGAGCGCTGGTTGTAGGTGTCGTGCAGGCCGGTGCCGGTCGGGAACGAGCTGCCGTAGGTCAGGGCCGTCACCTGCGAGGCGAACAGCGCGCCGTTGGCCTGGTTGACGGTGATGCCCGCGGGAGCCAGCGAACCGGCGATGCCCGACAGGATGATCGTCGACATGTAGGCTTCGTAGTCGGCCCCGAAGCGGAAGTTGGCTTCGTTGTCGAGGCGCTCGTCGGCCAGGAAGGCGCCGACCAGCCAGTTCAGGCGCTCGGTGTTCCCCGCCAGGCGCAGTTCCTGGGTGTAGGTGGTGAACTCGGCGTAGTTGGTGCCGTCCTTGGCGCGATAGGTGATGTCGGCGGCGGTGAAGTCGCTGTCCTGGCCGGTGTCGGTGCGCCAGTTACGGATGGCGCTGATCGAGGTCAGGGTGCCGATCGGCAGGTCGATGTCGGCCTGCAGCGAGACGCCCTTGTCCTCGACTTCCTGCGGCGAGCCGCGGTTGGAGTAGGCCACGCGCTTGAACGGGTCGGCCGGGTTGCTCACGCCGACGCCGCCGGTCGAGAGGGCGTTGACCACGGCGTAGGTCGGGCCGGTGCGGGTCTGCACGGCGCCGCAGCAGTTCTCGTCGCGCTTGGTGTAGTCGGCGATGAACTTGAAGGTGGCGTTGTCGTCCGGCACGAACAGCAGCTGGCCGCGCACGGTGTAGAAGTTCTGGTCGGCGTCTTCCTTCTCGGTGCTGGGGCCTTCGCCCGTCACCACCGTGTTGAAGCCGTCGCGCTTGCGGGCGGCGGCGTACAGGCGCCCGGCCCACTTGTCGCTGCCGAACAGCGGCCCGGTGACCGAGGCGGCCAGGCCCTTGGCGTCGTAGTTGCCGACCGTGGCCTCGACATTGGCCCCGAAGCCGAACTCCGGCTCCTTGGTGATGATGTTGATGACGCCGGCCGAGGTGTTCTTGCCGAACAGGGTGCCTTGCGGGCCCTTCAGCACCTCGATGCGCTCCATTTCGCCCAGGTCGCCGAACGACACGCCGTTGCGCGGGCGGTAGACGCCGTCGATCACCACGCCGACCGAGCTTTCCAGGCCGGGGTTGTCGCCGACCGTGCCGACGCCGCGGATGCGGGCGGTGGTCGAGGCTTCCGACGTGGTCGAGGTCACGGTCAGGCCCGGGGTCAGGATCGTCAGGTCCTTGATGTCCTTGACGCCGGTGTCCTGCAGCAGCTTGGCGCCGACCGCGGTGACCACCACCGGGGTGTCCTGCAGGTTCTGCTCGCGCTTCTGGGCGGTGACGATGATGCTGTCGACGGTGAGGGTTTCGGGCTCCTGGGCGGCCGTCGCGGCCGCGTCCTGAGCATGGGCGACGCCGATCGCGGCGACGCCCGCGAGCACGACGGCGGAGGCCGTGCCGCGAAGCACCTGGGTAAAGCGCATTTCCTACCTCGGTTCGTTATGACGAGAGCGCTTGCACCGCCCCCGCCGGCTTTTTTGATTGGCCTGCACCCGAACGATTGTTCGAATGGACAGCCAATGGTTATGGGCGGTCCGGATGCTCGGCAAGCGAAATCCTTGCTGGAAAACGGATCGGGGCCTGCTGTTGCGAAACTGCGACAGCGTTATGTGAGCATCCGCGCTTTCTTAAAACCGTGCGGGCGGCCCGGACTTCTTGCGCGGGGGCGGCGCCGGGCGCATCTGGCGCTCATGCCGGTCTCCGAACGCTACCGCCCCGATCCCCGATTCGCCGGCCTCGTCGCGGCGGCGAGCGAGTTCGCCGATCCCGTCGCCCCGGCCGACTTTCCGCAGACGATCCTGCGCTTCCGCAACGACCGCGCGGCCGCCACGGTCGGCCTCGAGGGCCTGACCGACGCCGAGTGGATCGCCCGCTTCGCAAGGTTCCAGGCCTTGCCGGGCAATCAGCCCCAGCCCCTGGCCATGCGCTATCACGGCCACCAGTTCCGCTCGTACAATCCCGAGCTCGGCGACGGCCGCGGCTTCCTGTTCGCGCAGCTGCGAGAGTCCGGTTCGGACCGCCTGCTCGACCTGGCCACCAAGGGCTCGGGCCAGACGCCCTGGTCGCGCCACGGCGACGGCCGGCTGACGCTGAAGGGCGGGATGCGCGAGATCCTGGCCGCCGGCCTGCTGGAGGCCCTGGGCGTTCCCACCTCGCGAGCCTTCTCGCTGGTCGAGACCGGCGAGGCCCTGACCCGCGGCGACGAGCCCAGCCCCACCCGCTCGGCGGTGCTGACCCGCCTCTCGCACAGCCACATCCGCTTCGGGACCTTCCAGCGCCTGGCCTATTTCGAGCGCCCCGACCTGATCACGGCCATGGTCGACCACGTGGTCGAGACCTATTTCCCGCACCTGATCGACGCCCCCGACCGGCCGACGGCGATGTTCCAGGAGGTGGTGGCCCGCACCGCCGGCCTCGTCGCCCGCTGGATGGCCGCCGGCTTCGTGCACGGCGTGCTCAACACCGACAACATGGTCGTCACCGGCGAGAGCTTCGACTACGGCCCCTGGCGCTTCCTGCCAGGCAACGATCCCAACTTCACGGCCGCCTATTTCGACCATTCGGGCCTCTACAGCTTCGGCCGCCAGCCCGAGGCGGGGTTCTGGAACCTGCAGCAGCTGGCCGCCTGCCTGGTGCTGATCTCGCCCGACCAGTCAGGCCTGATCGCCGCTCTCAACGGCTTTTCGGCGGCCTATCGCGACGCCCTGCGCGAGGCCGTGATCGCCCGCCTGGCCGTCAGGAGCCGGGGCGAGGAGGTCGACGTCGAGCTGGTCAACGCCGCCTTCAAGGCCTTGGCCGAAGGGACCAAGCTGTCCGGCGGCGAGGCCCTGCGCTGGGAGCCGTTCTTCTTCGACTGGTTCGGCGGCGAGGCCTCGCAAGCCCGGGCGCTGGAGGGGCCGCGCGGCGCGCTCTACCAGGATCCGGTCTTCGCCGAGTTCCGCTCGCGTCTGGCCGGTTTCGAGCCGGATCGTCCGGAGCGCCTGGAAAACCCCGTGTTCGGACGAACCGAGCCGCAGGAACTGCTGATCGACGAGGTCGAGGCCCTGTGGGCCCCGATCGCCGACGCCGACGACTGGACGCCGCTGAACGACAAACTCGCGCTTATCGAGACCACGAGGCTGGCCTACAACCTCGACCAGTGACATAAGTTTGAGGCATTTATGCCGCATGCTGAGTTTTCCGGCGCGCCGGCCGGAACAAACGTCACGCT
This sequence comes from Caulobacter sp. GW821-FHT09B11, assembly GCF_059418205.1. Taxonomy (NCBI): domain Bacteria; kingdom Pseudomonadati; phylum Pseudomonadota; class Alphaproteobacteria; order Caulobacterales; family Caulobacteraceae; genus Caulobacter; species Caulobacter sp. GW821-FHT09B11. The sequence goes on from NZ_JBWKPK010000036.1 coordinate 19,269, forward strand.
AGCGGTTTAAGCGACCTGGACGGCGGTCTATCAACCCCGCGGCCGACCCCCTTCCGGTGGGACAAGGCGGGCTCAGAGGTGGAGAAAAACGCATGCGCATCTTCCAACCGATCCTGCTGGTCTGCGCCGTGGCCCTGTCGTTCATCGGCGCCCTCGGCATCCCCGGCTGCGCCCGCGCCATCGGCGAAGCGCTCTCCGACGGCCCGGAGCTGGCCTGAACGTCCTTCTCCCCTTACGGGAGAAGGTGTCATCCGCAGGATGACGGATGAGGGGTCTCTCAAACAGGAGACGCCTCGCCCAGCCTGTCCGCCGTCGCGGCGGCGCGTTCTGAGAAACCCCTCACCCGACCCCGCTCCGCGGGGCCACCCTCTCCCGCAAGGGGAGAGGGACATATCTGCCACACCGCTTGCAACTTCCACTTGCGCTGCTCGCCCGCCCCCTGGCGCGGCTTCGCGTAACCCTGTAATCGCCCGCCTCCCGATGAGGATCTCGAAGACCATGGCGCGCAAAGCCCCAGTCATGACCGTCAGCTACCAACTCGACCGACTGGTCGAGGGTAATGGCGCGCGCGTGTCGGAGGGGAAGACGGCCTAGGTCCAAGCGGACTGTCGGCGTTACGGAAAAACCCCTCCTGGCCTTGGCCGGAGGGGTTTTTCGTTTTGCGCGGAAATGCCTCCGACCATGACGCCGGGAGGGGCGGATTGGAAAGGAGAAGCCCATGAGCGGCTTCATGCACATCGAAAGCGAGGGCGCGCCGATCAAGGCGTGGACCCAAGGCGTGCCGATCGAGGAGTCGGCGCTCAAGCAGCTGCGCAACGTCGCCAGCCTGCCGTTCATCCACAAGCACGTGGCGGTGATGCCCGACGTGCACTGGGGGATGGGCGCCACCGTCGGTTCGGTGATCCCGACCTGGAAGGCGATCATCCCGGCCGCCGTCGGCGTCGACATCGGCTGCGGCATGATGGCGGTGCGCACCTCGATCCGCGCCGAGCACCTTCCGGACAACCTGTTCGGCGTGCGCTCGGCCATCGAGGCCGCCGTGCCCCACGGCCGCACCGACAACGGCGGGCGCAACGACAAGGGCGCCTGGCAGGTCGAGCCGCCGGCGATCGCCGCCGACAAATGGGCGGGGCTGAAGGACGGCTACGACGACATCGTCGCCCGCAACCCCAAGGCCGGCCACCAGCGCGGCGGCTATGGGCACCTCGGCACGCTGGGCACGGGCAACCACTTCGTCGAGCTCTGCCTCGACGAGGCCGGCGACGTCTGGGTGATGCTGCACTCGGGCTCGCGGGGCGTGGGCAACCGCTTCGGCACGTTCTTCATCGAGCGGGCCAAGCACGAGATGCGCCGCTGGTTCGTCAACCTGCCGGATGAAGACCTCGCCTACTTCGCCGAGGGCTCCGACGGCTTCGTCGACTACGTGCGGGCCGTGGCCTGGGCCCAGAAGTACGCCCGGGCCAACCGCGAGGTGATGATGCACGAGGTGCTGGGGGTGCTGCGCGCGCACTTCCCCGACCTCGTGGTGACGCAGGAAGCGGTGAACTGTCACCACAACTACGTCAGCAAGGAGAAGCACTTCGGCAAGGACGTCTACCTCACCCGCAAGGGCGCGGTGTCGGCCAAGGCCGGGGAGCTGGGCATCATCCCCGGCTCGATGGGCGCCAAGTCGTTCATCGTGCGCGGCAAGGGCAACTCGGACTCGTTCTGCACCTGCTCCCACGGGGCCGGGCGGGCGATGAGCCGCAACGAAGCCAAGCGCCGGTTCACCGTCGCCGACCACGTCGCCGCCACCGCCGGCGTCGAGTGCCGCAAGGACGAAGGCGTGATCGACGAAACCCCGATGGCCTACAAGGACATCGACGCCGTCATGGCCGCCCAGAGCGACCTCGTCGACATCGTCCACACCCTGCGCCAGGTGGTGTGCGTGAAAGGCTAGCGGGACGCCGTCCGGTCGGGAGACCGGGCGGCGTTTTGCTGTGGGGCAAAGATGGTCCGATGAGTTCTTGAGGGGGGCGTCCGCAAAGTTTCGAGATAAGCACTTTAGGCGAGGGTCCTGGTCGTGTGGGGCTGGAGCGCCTTATGGTATTCCTCGACGAAGCCACCTTAACGCCTCTTCTGTAGCAATTTGCTCGGGCTCTCCGAGTTCGTCACGTTCCAAGATCCATTGGGCCTGAGAAATAAAATTATCTAGACCGCAAAGTTTCTCTATGAATTCGTACCCAACCATAGAGCCTTGTGGAAATAGTAGCATGGATAGAATCGGTACGGACTCGTGGAGATGGGCCTGTAGATGTTGTCGGCATTTGGAATCCCAGAGATTGAGATTGATCATTATATAAAGCGGATGGCCGCTATTTAATCGTGCGACAAATTTATTTTCTAACTGTAATTCTCGCCAGCGACCGGCAAGGTTATTGGATAATGAAGCAGTTTCTTGCGCTGATAAGAAGAACGAGCCCCCTTTCGGTGTGTCGACGTACCCATTCGGCTCTAAGCCGTGCACGATGATATGCCGGTAGACCCATATTGGTATCAGCGCGAGTTCGTTCAGCCCTAGGGCGTTTACGATGTGGTGTCCCTTGGCCGCTTGGTCTGGACGCCGCGCGATTGCAGTGTCGAGCATAGACGTTAGGCTTGATGCGACGTGGTCGAAACGACCAAATCGCTCCTGCTGAGGGGCGTCCTCATTGTTCAAAAGCTTTGCGGCTCCTTTCCAGAAACCGATATCGTCTAGATGGAGATATTTTGGATAAATGTCCGCCAAACGATCGAGCAAGGGAGCGATCGTATCATTCTGAAGTGCTTCGCTTAGAGTGTCTGTTACTTCTTCGGTGCCTGCCGCCAGCAGAGCGGCGGCCTCGTCGTTAGAGACTGATCCTGGTGTAAGTCCCAGACGCGTTATCACGGAGAAGCCGCGGCGACGGCTGACGGCGTTTGGATGGCGTTCGATCGAGTGCTTTTGACCAGCTAGAGCTGGAAACAATCGATGGGCAATCGCCTCTGCTTTAGCTTCCACGATTACTGTCTGAGACTGTTCTGCGCCTTGGGCGGCGTGGCCTAGCCGGCGCATTGCCTCTTGGTAGGTTAAGGGGTCATCGACGATGGCTTCCGGGTTTTCCCGAAGGCGTTCTACTGTCTGGGGAGCTTTGGTCATTAGGGCCGCGAAGCCCAGAACGTCCAAAGCATCGACTTCATTGTTCACCATCGCGACAAGCGGATGAAAGATTTGGGCTAGGCGTTTGACGTCTCTCGGCGTTGAGGCCAGGTTTGGTGTGATCGCCTCGGCTATGATCTCATAACGCTCGTGTTGTGTGATGCAGTTATCCCAGCCAAGCGCGGCTGAAATTGCGGCGAGTTCGGCATCCATTAGAGCGCGTAACTCTTCAGGCAACGTGGCTGGAAGGGCCAATGGAAGCTGAACAATCTTCTCCAGATAGGCGCGGCCGTGAGTTTGGCGCTCCTCTTCCTGGTTGCCTGTACCGAGCGCTCGCGCGACCCGCTTTGGGTCGTATGCCAGCACGTAACTGATCTGTTTGAAATCGCCCACGGCGCGCACCAACTGGGCCACCGCGCGGACCTCGCTGTCCTCGACCCGATCAAGTTCGTCGATCAGCGCGACGACGGGAACCTTCACCTCCGCAATCAACCGTTCGAGTTCTTTGCGCTGCCCAGGCAGGCTCAGATCGCCTTCCACCAAAAGGCCCAGGCTTTCGAAAAAGCCCCTAACGGCGCCGCCGGCGCCCTTGTGAGCCAAATCGACGATCGGTGAGAGGTGTTGCGCATATTTCCGTAGCGCGCCGATAAGCTTCCGTGCGGCTTTGGCATTGCGCTGCTCCGCCGCCACTGTGCGAACCGCTTCCCGCAGAAATGACAGGATGAGATCCTGTTGCCCGGAAATGATCCAGGGGTCGAAGCGGATGATGAGAGCACCCGGGTTGCGGCGCCTGATCTCTTCATCGACGAGGTTCAAGACCGAAGATTTGCCGCTTCCCCAGGGACCGGTGACCCCAAGAACCACGCCCCGCGCGGCGCGCGCATCACTATCTATCAGGGCGTCGACGATCCGTTCGACGAAGCGTGAACGATCAAGAGCGTCTTCATTGTTGCCCGTGATAGGGCGTTCACCGTGGGCTGGTAGGATCATGTCGAAGTCGCTCCCTGGCGCTTCGAATTTCTAAAGCTAAGCTTGCGGCGTAAGCTAGTCGCATCGACGTTGGAAGGCGCTGAGCTTCAGCACTTCGAATGTCTATTTGAGGCGAACGCCCTCTCCCCTCCCAATCCGCCAGCACCCCCGCCCGCGCCAGGCTGGCGAACAGCCGCTGCACGTTGCCGGCGTTGGTCCGGGCCAGCTCGACCACCCGCGGCGCCATCGCCGCCGGCAGGGCCGCGGCCACCCCGCCGGCTTCGCGGCGGCAGAAGCCCAGCGTCTCCAGTTCGGCCACGCGGCGGCGGACGGTTTCTCTCGGCAGGTTGAGGGCGGCCGCGAGGGCGGCGACGCGGGTGGGGCGGCCCAGGCGGGCGAGGCCGCCGGCCGGGTCGAGGCAGGCGGTGATGGTCCCGTCGGCGGGGCGGGCGCCGGCCAGCGCCAGTTCCATCAGCACGCGGCTGGTCACGACGTCGCCGGTCAGGGCGATCAGGTCGGCGCAGGCGCGCAGGGTGTATTCCGACAGCGCCCAGTTGGCGGCGCGCACCGGCGGTTCGGTTCCAGGCGGGGCGGAAGGCGGGGCGGGCTCGAAGGCGGGCAGGGCGCCCAGGGCCTTCAGCGTCTCGTAGAACCGCCGGGCCCGGTCGTAGCGGGCCCGCTGGTCGGCGACGTAGGACGGCGAGCTGGTCAGGCTGTGGGGCGCGACCATGCCCTGGGGGCCGATCACGCACAGCCCGGCCTTGGCCAGCTTGCGGGCGCGCCGGCGCACGGTCTCGAACGGCAGGTTCAGCGACTGGGCCACGGCGTTGACGCTGACCGGCCGGCGCAGGTCGTCGGGGGCCGAGACATTGGGGCCGCCATAGGCCTGGCGCAGGTCGGGCGCGCGCTTGACCGGGGTCATGTTGGCGTCCAGCGCGGCGGTCAGGATCAGGGCGTCGAGCAGCTCGTGGTCGCCGCGGGTGATCTCGACCGTGTCGCGCACGTAGTCGAGGCTGGCGCGGGCGACCGCCCAGAAGCGGTGGTCGTCGAGCGGCAGGACGGCGGCGGTCGCGGGCGGGGAAGCGGACATCTGACGCTGAACTGGGAGAGGGGCTGAACGGGGGAGCTGGCCGGAGTAATACCCATTTTGGGTCGCGGCCACTTACAGATTTTACGGGTATTGCTAAACCCGCCCTTCGGGGTTGATCGGGAGCGCGCGCGCCATGGCCCAGGAAATCCTGTTTCCGGACGAGCCGTTCTTCATCGTCTCCAGTCTCGACCGCACCAGCCTGGCGCTGTCGCTGGACAAGGCGGGCAAGCTGGTTCTGGCGCCGCTGCTGGGCGCGCCCGGCCAGCGCTGGGTCGCCGAGCGCGACCGGCGCGGCGGCGCCCTGCTGCGCCACGTCGCCAGCGGCCTGGCCCTGACCTGCAAGGTCCGGCGCGTCGGGCCGAGCGGCTTGGACGTGGCCATCGACGGTCCCGAGGCGCCGGTCTTCGCCGCGCCGCACGGCCAGCCGGATCTCGCCCAGCGCTGGCGGGCCGAGACCCTGGGCTTCTGGACCTGCCTCAACAGCCAGATGGACTGGGAATACAAGCTCAACGTCCTTAGCAGCGACAAGACGGGCCGGATCGGCGTGCGTCGCTGGGACAACGGCGCGCCCCAGGAGTGCTGGCTGCTGCCGACCGAGGCCGGCGCGGTCAAGCTGCAGCACGTCCTCTACGACCTCGACCGGGCCGTGGCCGATCACCTGCCGCCGACCCCGGCGGACGCGGCGCTGATCGTCGACAATCGCGCCGGCGCGGAACCGCTGGAGAAGCGCATCGCCCTTGCCCGCACCTGCGTCTCCGAGCGCGGCTGCAGGCTGGACCCGGCCGATCGCGAGCGCCTGTCCGGCGTGACGATCCATGAAGACGAGGTCTCGATCGGCGTGGTGCTCACCGACCAGGGGGACTGCGTCGAGCGCGAGATGGCGCCGACGCCGCTGGACGATCCGGATCCGCATCGGACGGTGTCGGAGGAGCGGGTCGAGGTCGCGGTCCATGTGCCGCCCGGCCGGGTCTACAGCTACCAGGCGCTGGTCCGCCACGCGCGGGTGCAGGCGCCGTTCAGGGCTCGCCTGTTGTTCCACGGGCGGGGGCCGGGCGTGGAGTCGCGCGCATTCGAGGTGGCGGGCGTCTTCACCGGCGTCAATCCGGTGGAGACCAGGATCCAGGTCCGCGACCTCACCTCCAAGGACGGAGACATGCGAGCGGCGGAGCAGGGCGAGGAACCGCCGGTGATCGCGGAGCTGTCGCCGGCCTGACCGGCGCTGTTCGCAACGAGCTCGTCGACGCGCGTGGGGGCGCGCGTCCGGGAGAGGGGGAGGCCTGGCCCGCCGTCAGGCTTCCCCCTTGCTCCCGCCCGAGCGCTGGAAGAGCTGCAGGGTGCGCAGCATCGACAGCCGGGCGCTGTCGGCGTGGTGGCCGCTGGGGGCCACGAAGGCGTGGCCGGCCTCGTACTGGAAGATCGGCAAATCGGGATGCGCCCCGGCGATGGCCTCGACGTCGGCCAGGGGGATCATCGCGTCGGTCTTGCCGAAGTGCAGGATGGTCGGGACCTTCGGCGTCTCGTCGCGGTACCTGACGATGTCGCCGCCGTAGAAGGCCGAGACCGCCGTGACCCCGCTCGCCCGCGTGGCCGCCAGCCAGGCGGTGGTGCCGCCGAAGCAGAAGCCGACGACGAACACCGGCCCGCCCTCCAGGGCGTCGATCGCCGTCTGCACGCGCGGCAGGCAGGCCGCGCCCCAGGCTGCCTGTTCGCCGAGAGCCATGCGGTCGTCGAGGATGGCCGGCTCGGTGTTGAGTTCCGGCCAGGCGGCGTCGGCGGCGTCCAGCAGGTCGGGGGCGATCACCTCATAGCCGTGCTCGGCCAGGCTTTCGCTGAACTCGCGGATGTGCGGGGTGACGCCCCAGATGGCGTGCAGCACCACGACGCCCCCGCGCCGCGCCTCGCCCGGCGGCACGCGCCAGGCGCTGAACGGGCCGCCTTCGCGGTCGGCCAGGGCGATGCGCTGACCGGCGGTGGTCACGCGCCGGCTCCGCCAAAGGAAGCCGAGGCCGCTTCGAACAGCGCCACGGTCCGCTCGCGGGCCAGTTCGGCGTCGGAAAGGTCGCTGTCGGGGCGGCCGTCGTTGTTGAAGCCGTGGCCGCTGTTCTCATAGACGTAGACCGGCACGTCAGGATGCGATGTCCACACGGCCGCCTTGACGGCCTCGGCGTCGATGTGGCCGTCCTTGGCCCCCAGGTGGACGATCACCGGACAGTTCAGCGGCAGGGCCGCGTTTGCCCCCACCTGGCTGCCGTAATAGCTGGAGCCTGCGGCCAGGCCTTCCAGCTTCGAGGCCGCCACCCACACCAGCGAGCCGCCCATGCAGTAGCCGACGGCGAACACCGGGCCCTTGTCCTTTAGGGCGTCGATGCTGGCCTGGATGTCCGACAGCATGGCGGGGAAGCCCACCTGGCCGACGGCGGCGATCCCGGTCTGGAAGCCCTCCGGATCGTGCTCGGCGACGTAGCCCGGGGTGACGCGGTCGAACAGCGACGGCGCGATCGCCTCGTAGCCGCGCGCGGCCCAGCGCGCGACGTCGGCCTGGACGTACTGGTCGATGCCGAAGATCTCCTGGATCACCACGACCCCGCCCTTGCGCGGCCCTTGCGGCGCGGCGTGCAGGGCGGAGAACGCGAAGCCGTCGACGGCGGAGGTCAGGGTGATGGTGTCGGACATGGGCGGCTCCCGGCTCGGTTCAGCGGGCGCATCCAGACCCGCGCCGCCCCTCCGGTCAAGGCGCTCGGTCGTCGAAGTCGATCAGCGAGACATGCGGGGCCAGCGCCCGGACGATGTCGGGCAGGTCCTCGCCCCAGGCGTTCTGGCCGCTGATGTGGATCGAGGCCCGCTCGCCGGGCTGCTCGCCGCCTTGCGCGTCTTCGGGACCGGCGATGTCCAGCTCCAGCCAGCCGGCGTCGTGATGGCGGGGATCGGAGCGGTAGCCGACGCCGCGCAGCCGGCTCAAGGGCGTGTGGCGCAGGGGCTTGCCGAGGCTCGTCCGCCACTGCAGGCCGTCGCGGTCGAGCACCAGCCGGGGGCGCCGGTCCAGCAGCTTCAGGAGGTTGAGCGCCGCCCCGATCGCCAGGGCCGCCCCGCCGCACAGCAGGGCGGCCGGCTTCAGGCTGGGCGAGCTGACCAGGTAGGCGATCACGACGAAGACCGTCATGGCGCCCAGGCCTAGCCAGGGCTTCAGCCGCGAGGGCCGCACCACCAGCGGCAGGCGCGGAACCGCGACGGCCTGGCTCATCGCGTACGCTCCGAGGCTTGAGGGAAGAGGTGGGCCGCGCGCCGGTGGATCTCCGCCTTCAGGTCGCGGGTCGCGATGTCGAGATTGTCGAGATCGATGTCGACGGGCGCCGATATGGGCCAGTCGGGAGCGCTCCGTTCCCCCGCCGCCGGCATCCCCAGGATCAGGCGCAGGGCCTCGCCGTCCTCGCCGTAAGACTGAACCGAGGCCGAGGCGATCCGCGTCCAGGGCAGGAAGTAGAGCGGCCCGTCGCGACCCTCGCGCCAGCGGATCCCGTCGAAGGCGACGATCAGGCGGGGGGTCTTGTCGCGCAGGGCGAAGGGCGTCCGTCCGATCACGACGGCGGCGATCGCCAGGGGCGCCAGCGAGACCCACGCCGTCGCCGAGATCGGCCACGACCACACCTGCGAGAGCCAGGCCCGCCAGGACCAGATCGCATGGGCGTCGAGCGCCTGCGACCAGGCCGCCACCCCGGCGAAGGCGACCAGGATCAGCGCGGCCGCGGCGTGCATGGCTGCGAGGCGCCGCAGATCGGGGCGGACGACGACGGAGGCGGTGTCGACCGCCTGGCTCATGGCGTGATCCTCACCGCCGCGCCGTCGCGCACCAGCCTCCAGACCTCTTCCATCTCGGGATGGGTCGAAAAGGTCGGGACGAGCGCCCGCGCGCCCCCGGCAATCCACGATCTCACGCCTGACCAAGCTCCCACGCGATGCGGGCAGGCTCGGCCAGGCGAGGTCTCATTTCAAGCCCGTGATCAGACGTTGAAGCGGAAGTGCATCACGTCGCCGTCCTTGACGACGTAGTCCTTGCCTTCGGCCCGCATCTTGCCGGCTTCCTTGGCCCCGTTTTCGCCGCCCAGCTTGACGAAGTCGTCGAAGGCGATGGTCTCGGCGCGGATGTAGCCCTTCTCGAAGTCGGTGTGGATGACGCCGGCCGCCTGCGGGCCGGTGTCGCCGACATGGATGGTCCAGGCGCGGGCTTCCTTGGGGCCGACCGTGAAGTAGGTCTGCAGGTCCAAGAGCTTGTAGGCCTCGCGGATCAGGCGGTTGAGGCCCGGCTCCTCCAGGCCCAGGGTCTCCAGGAACTCGGCGCGCTCCTCGGCGTCGAGCAGGGCGATCTCGCTCTCGATCTGGGCCGAGATGACCACGCTCTTGGCGTTGTCCTTGGCGGCGCGTTCGGTCACCAGGTCGCTGTACTTGTTGCCCTTGTCGGCGCTGCCCTCGTCGACGTTGCAGACATAGAGCGCCGGCAGCGAGGTCAAGAGCTGCAGCATGTGCCAGGCTTTTTCGTCGTCGGCGTCGATCTTGGCGGCGCGGGCCGGGCGGCCTTCGCGCAGGAGGGCCAGAGCGACATTGGCCAGGCGCAGGGTGTTGGCGCTTTCCTTGTCGGCGCCGACCTTGGCGCGCTTCTCCAGGGCGGGAACGCGCTTTTCCAGGCTCTCCAGGTCGGCCAGCATCAGCTCCATCTCGATGATCTCGAGGTCGCTCAGCGGGTCGATGCGGCCTTCCACGTGGACGATGTCGCCGTCCTCGAAGCAGCGCGCCACGAAGGCCACGGCGTCGCAGTCGCGGATGTTGGCCAGGAACTGGTTGCCCAGGCCCTCGCCCTTGGACGCGCCGCGCACCAGGCCGGCGATGTCGACGAAGGTGATCCGGGCCGGGATGATTTCCTTGGAGCCGGCGATCTTGGCCAGGGCGTCCAGGCGCGGCTCCGGCACGGCGACCTCGCCGGTGTTGGGCTCGATCGTGCAGAACGGATAGTTGGCGGCCTGGGCCGACGCCGTCTGGGTCAGGGCGTTGAACAGGGTGGACTTGCCGACGTTGGGCAGGCCGACGATGGCGACTTTCAGGGCCATGGAACTCTCGTGAATTTCGTTGGCCGGGCGCTTAGCACGGATCGGACGGGAAGTCGCGGTGCGGCGTCGGTCGCCCCCTCCATCCCCTCTATCTCCCTCTACTCCCGTCATTCCCGCCCTTGTGGCGGGAACCCCTCTGTCAACCGCAAGGGCAGTAGTGGCGGCGTGCTCAGCACGCCGCTTGCATCTCACCTGCAAGCGGAACCAGGGTTTCCCGCCACAAGGGCGGGAATGACGGGAGAAAAGGCGGGCGAGACTCTTCCCAAAACGCCAGCCTCAGCCGCGCCTCCGCCGCGCCCGAGCGCAACGACCCGTCCAGGCGGCCGCGATCGCCGTCGCAGGCGGTCACCACATCGGATCGATCTCCGCCCCATGCAGCGCCTCGGCGATGCGCTGGCGGGTGGCGGCGGTGACGTCGTCGGGCAGGTCATCGGGGCGCCGCCAGGCGATCTCGTGAATCTCGCCCTGGGCCGAGGCCTCGCAGGGCTCCCAGGCGTGGACGCGGTAGAGCAGCACGTGGTCGCCCGGGTGGCGCGGCTCGTTGCTGTGCACCGACAGCAGGGTCGGCCGGCCCAGCACCCGCACGCCGGCCTCCTCCTGCAGCTCGCGAGCCAGGGCGGTCTCGGCCGTCTCGCCTCTCTCCACCCCGCCGCCGGGCAGGTACCAGCCGGGCACGTAGGTGTGCTGGATCATCAGCACCCGGCCCTCGGTGTCGGTGACCAGGCCGCGCACGCCCAGGGTCAGGCCCCGGGTCCAGCGGAACCAGGCGAAGATGAAGGGGCGGGCGAACGGTTCGACCTTGCGGCGCCAGAGCATGGCGCGAGGCTAGAGGGTTTCGGGGGCGCGTGGCAGTCGAAACTGTCGGCGGTCGCGGCGGTCGCGGCGGTCGCGGCGCGCCGAGGGCTCAGGCCCTTGCTCCGGCGAACATTGGCCGCTAAAGCCGCCGGAGAGGAAACAGACAACAACAAGCGGAGACACGCCCATGCTCGCGATCCTGATCATCGCCATCTTCCTGGGCGTCATCGTCGGCCTGAACGCCTTCGAGTTCGGCCGCATCGACTGAGGCCCGAGGGGCTCGAGGCCTCTCAAGTTTCCCGTCATTCCCGCCCTTGTGGCGGGAACCCCTGGTTCAGCGCGCATGTGAAGCGCAAGCGGCGTGCTCGGCGCGCCGCCTCTCCTGCCCTTGCGGCTGATAGAGGGTTTCCCGCCACAAGGGCGGGAATGGCGGGCGAAGGGGGGCGTCCCCGTTCAATCCCCGCCCAGCCGCGCCATGAGCCGCCGGCCGCCCGCGCGCATCAGCCAGCGGGTCTCGGCGTTGGCCGGGATGCGGGGGTCGTCCCATAGCGCCAGCTGCAGCCAGGCCTCGACGCGCAGGCGGCGGGTGAGGCCGCGCGCCGTCTCGAAGGCGTCGCCCAGCTCGCGCACCGTGCGGGCCTCGACCGCCTGGGCCACGGCCTCGCCGTCGCTCAGCATTGGGTCCGCCCCCTCTTTCTCGGTATGCGCCAGCACCCAGTCGCGCACGTCCTCGCGGGCCTCGGTCGGCGGGGCCAGGTCGCGGGCGAAGAACAGCGGCCAGTGGGCCAGCGGCCGGCGGCCGGCCTCCAGGTCCTGGGCGGCCAGCTCCAGGGCGCGGCTGAGCAGCTGGTCGCGGGCCAGGGGCGAGCTGGCCAGCTCCTCGGCGTGCAGCGACAGGCGCACGACCGCCTCGCGCGCGGGCCTGCGGGTCCAGGCGTCCTCGACCACGTCGGCCGCCGCGATCAGCGCCGCCGCCGCGGCGGTGGACAGTCCCTGGCCGGGGCTGGGGCACGGTCCGGGGTCGTCGACATCGGGAGGCCTGATATCGGGGGGCATTACATCGGGGGGAAGGGCGTCACGCGTCATTGCGCACCGCCAGGATCTCGATGGTCCGCGCGCGGCCGTCGGCCTGCGTCCACGAAAAGCGCTGGCCGGGCGCAAGGCCCAGCAGCGCCGCCCCGATCGGCGCGGTGACCGACACGCTCCCCTCGTCATGGGCGGCGTGGGGCAGGGCCAGGACCACCGTGCGCACGCGGCCCCGATCGAGGTCGCGATAGGTCGCCTGCGAGCCCAGCCGCACGCGGTCGGCGGCCGGCGCGCCCTCGACCAGGGCGGCGCGTTCCAGCTCGGCGGCCAGCAGGGCGTGGCCCGGAGCGGCGTGCGGGCCGCTGGCCACCAGCAGGGCCAGGCGGTCGTAGTCCTCGCCGCAGACGGCGATCGGCGGGCGGTCCTCGGGCTCGCGGGCGGGGATGGACGCAGGCATGTGGGCGCTCCTTTGCGGACGCGCGGCCGCATCCCGCCCGGCGGCCATGCGTCATCGCATGGCGCGGCCCCGGATCAGGTCGCGACGCAGTAATCGGATGAAAGGCGCAAGATCGCGAAGCCTCGAACATCGATGCTCGAAGTCTTGCGCAACGAGAATGTCGCGTTGATTTTCGTCCCGAGCCCGACGTCTAGGCGTCGATGGGGGCTCGGGACTAGGCTCCTGCGATGAGGTGGCCCGCCCGATGCTGGTCGCGATTGAACAATTCGATCCGATACATGGCGAGAGGCATCATAGGCCCGGCAGCGCTGCTGTCAAATCGATCAACAGGCGCCGGCTTTTCGAGCGGTGGTGGGGCGGGGGCGTTGCGGATGGGCGGCCGGCTCAGACGCCGACCGCCTTCCTCAGCAGATCATTGGCCCGGCTCTGCCAACCGGGGCCGTCTTCGCGAAGCTTGTCGATGACGTCCTGATCCAGGCGCAGCGTCACCTGCTTCTTTGGAGCGTCCAGCTTGGGGCGGCCGCGCCTGGTCAGCGTCCCGGAAGCGGGGCGCAGCACACGGTCGCCGTCCTTCAGTTCGGCCCGGTCGAGAACCTCGTCGGACCATTCGGGCGCGTCATCCGGATCCGTCCAGACTGGGCGCGTATCGTTGTTGTTCCCTGTCATTGCACTTTCTCATCGAAACGATGCGTCGTGCCTGACCGCGTGGAATCCAGACCACCATGACCATCCGGCCATCGAGCCGGCCGATCGTCTGGTAGCGGGTCTCTCCATAATCAACTCGATCGTCCTCGATGGTCAGGTGCCGACCTTCGAACACGACGCTCGCATCGGAAAAATCCAGCCCACGATGGGTCAGGGTTTGCGAGCGCTTCGTCTCATCCCATTCCAGTTCCATTTTGATGATCCAGATGGCGTGACCTAGGGCCCAGAGGACTGGGCGAGCAATGGATTTGCATGACGTGGCCTCTGCTTCTGAAGTCGGCCAACTGGCCTAAAATTATGTAACTACAAAAAAGAAGGAGTGTCAAATAATTGTAGCTACCATAATTCGGTCCTTACTGCCGCTAACGACAGGTCGCCCGTCGCCTCGCCAGCCGCTATGAACGGCGGCAACGCTCATCAGTCAGGACCCAGCATGCCCGCCACCACCTCCTCCCCATCCCCTCGCGGCGGCGCGCTGGTCACCGGCGCGGGGCGCAGGATCGGGCGGGTTCTGGCGCTGGAGGCGGCGCGGGCGGGGTATGACGTGGCGGTGCACTACCGCTCGACGCGGGACGAGGCCGACGAGGTCGTGGCCGAGATCGCCGCCCTGGGCCGCCGGGCCGTCGCCGTGCGGGGCGAGCTTGCCGATCCGGACGTCGGCGCGGCCCTGGTCGGCGCGGCGAGCGCGGCGATCGGCCCCCTGACCCTGCTGGTCAATTCCGCCTCGACCTTCGAGGACGACCGCATCGGCGCCGTCACCGCCGACGGCTGGAACCGCCACATGGACGCCAACCTGCGCGCCCCGGTGCTGCTGGCCCAGGCCTTCGCGGGCGCATTGCCGGCGGAAACCAGGGGCCTGGTGGTCAATCTGGTCGACCAGCGGGTGCTGAAACCCAACCCGCAGTTCTTCAGCTACACCGTCTCGAAAGCCGGCCTGTGGTGGGCGACCCAGACCCTGGCCCAGGCCCTGGCGCCGGCCGTCCGGGTCAATGCGATCGGCCCGGGACCGGTGCTGGCCTCGGTGCACCAGGCCCCCGGCGAGTTCGAGGCCGAGGCCGCCGCAACCCCCCTCGGCGCGGCCGTCGATCCGGCCGAACTGGCCGCCGCCATGCGCTATCTCATTGACGCGCCGTCGGTCACGGGCCAGATGATCGCGGTCGATGGCGGCCAGCACCTGGCCTGGCGCACGCCCGACGTCCTCGGTTCCTGAAAGCCTCCGCCGTGTCCGTCTCCCCCCTCTCCGACAAGCCGTTCGCGGCCTCCGCCCCGGCCCCCGTGGTCAAGGTCATTGTCACCAAGGTCTTCGTGCGCGGCCTCAAGGTCGACGCCGAGATCGGCGTCTACGACCACGAGCACGGCCGCGTGCAGCCGCTGGTCATCGACGTCGAGCTCGACGTCGCCGCCGTGCACTGCGAGCAGCTGGGCGACACGGTGAACTACGAGACCATCCGCAACGCCGCCCAGGACATCGCCGCCGCCGGCCATATCGACCTGGTCGAGACCTTCGCCGAGCGCCTGGCCCAGGCCTGTTTCGACGACCATCGCGTCACCCGCGCCCGGGTGCGGGTGGAAAAGCCCCTGGCCCTGGCCCCGCACGCCGCCGCCGCCGGCGTCGAGATCACCGCCGTCCGGGGGTGAGCGACCTGCTCCATACGGCTCGCCTCGCCCCGTTCCAGCCCGAGACGGCCTGGAGCCTGGAGGGCGGGACGCTGGTGGAACGGCGCGGCGGCCGCGAACGCCGCTTCGACCTGGAAGACCTGACCCGCTACCGCCTGGCCATGCCGCGCGGCGGCGGTCGCAGGCGCGCCCTGATGTTGAGCTTCGGCCGCCGCAGGGTGGCGATCGCTTCGCAGAGCTGGCGCGGCCCCGGCCGCTTCGACGACCGGCTGGAGAGCTTCTCGCTGCTGGCCCGCGCGCTCGCCGCCGTCGGCGCCGACCTTGCGCCCCGCGCCCGCTTCGAGACCGCCGGCTTCAAGCTGGCCGACGCGACGACCCTGGTCGCCGGCCTGCTGGCGATCGGCACGCTCGCCCTGCTGCTGCTGGCCGTGTCGTCCTCGATGCGCGGCATGGCCATCGACGTCGCCGCCCGCATGGCCTTCCTGCTGCTGCTGCTGTTCGCCGCGGTTCCCTGGCTGCCCAGGGGCGAGACGCTGGACCCCCACGACCTGCCGACGCGGTGGTTGCCTTAGGAAGGCAAGCGCGGCGGACTCTTCTTATCCGCCGCAAATATTCATCGTCATCCTGGCCGCAGCGAAGCGGAGAGCCGGGACCCAGGGGCCGCCGCAGTGCAGTGGCCCCTGGGCCCCGGGTCTGCGGTCCGCTGCGCGGCCCTTCGCCCGGGATGACGAACTGATTTGATCAACCGAGATCGTGGCTCTCGCCTCATCCCAGGTCACCTCTCCGAACCTTCATTTGCATCGCCGCGCGTTTTTGGCGAGCATCGGGAAAACATCGCTTTTCAACGAAGGACGCCCGTGACCGATCCCGTGCAAGACCAGACCGTCCCGCCCGCGCTGCAGGACGACAAGACCATGGCGATCGTCGTCTACGCCTGCTACCTGGCCGGCTGGGTGACGGGCTTCTCGCCGATCGTCGGCCTGGTGCTGGCCTATGTCTCCAAGGGCTCGGCGCCGGAATGGCTGCAGAGCCACTACGTCTTCTCCATCCGCACCTTCTGGCTGTCGCTGCTGTTCGCGGTGATCGGCGTCCTGACCCTGATCATCGGCGTCGGCGCCCTGATCCTGGTGGCCGTCGGCATCTGGGTGACGGTGCGCGCCGCCGTCGGCCTGTCGTGGCTGCTGAAGGGCCAGGCCTATCCCACGCCGCGCAACTGGATGCTGTGAGCCGATGAGCGACTTCATCCAGGCCGACCTCGATCCGGGCGCGGAGCGCCACGCCGAGGACAAGATCCTGCCGGCCGTGGTCTACGGCCTCTACCTGCTGGGCTTCACCAACGGCCTGACCTTCTTCATCGGCCTGATCGTCGCCTATGTGCAGCGCGGGACGGCGGGGCCGATCAACGAGAGCCACTACACCTTCGCGATCCGCACCTTCTGGCTGTCGATCGCCTGGTTCCTGATCGGCGCGGTCCTGGTGCTGTTCGGCATTCCGCTGTCGCTGGTGCTGATCGGCGTGCCGATGCTGATCGCGGGGGTGGCGATCCTGTCGGCGATCAGCCTGTGGTTCGTGGTCCGCTGCATCGCCGGCATCGCCTATCTCGTGCGCGGCGAGGCCTATCCCCGCCCGCGCGCGTGGCTGATTTAGAGGCAGACTGCGCCGTGGGCGCCTGCACGGGCGTCGTACAGGTTATCGCTGTTCCCCTGAGAGGCGAGCAGGCTCGACGGGCGGCCCCCGCTCCTATGACTTTCCGCCCCTGGCGGACGGACGTCGTGGAGGGGGCGACATGCTGGCTCGCATCGTAGGGATCATCTTGGGGCTGATCCTGACGACGTCGGGATACGTGATTTCTGGTCTGGGCGCGCTGGGGACGTGGGCCGCGGACTGGGATCTCGGCCCGTTCGAGCCGCACCGGCCGTTCGCCGGTTGGGCGGCGATGACGATAGGGGGGATCCTTCTCGTCGCCGCCCTAACTCCGCGAAAAGGTGCGAGCCGCACCGAGTCGCGGACCAAGAGGAGCGCCCGTGGGGGCGGGCGCTCCTCGGCCGGTCCGGCCGTGCTGGACCTTGGCGAGCCCGTCGCGACGCCGGTGGTCCTGGCCGAGCCGGTCGTCGCCGAAGCGCCCGCGCCCGTCGCACCTGAACCCGTCGCGCCCGAGCCTGTCGCGGAAGCCTTCCCGCAACCGGTCTTCGCGCCCGAGCCGATCGCCGCGCCCGTCGTCCAGCCGGCGCCGGTCGCCCTGCCGCCGGCCGAGGCGGACTTCGAGACCCTACGCGCCGAGCTTTTGGCCCTCACCGCCGCCGAATCCTGGAACCCGGCCGCCCGCGTGCTGGCCCGGATGGTCCGCGTCGCCCGCACCGACCGCGAGCGCGCCGTCGCCCATCGCGACCTGGGCGACTTCGCCGCCGGCCAGGGGCGTCACGACGACGCCGCCGAGGCCTATGAGGAATCCGTCTCCTACGCCCGGTCCGTCCGCAAGGCCGCGCCGGGCGATCCGTCGGCGGACGAACTTTTGGCCGGGGCCCTGGCCGGGATCGGCGACGTGGCCGAGTCCGAGGGCCGCCTGAACGAGGCCCTGTCGGCCTTCGAGGAGGCCCTGGCCCTGCGTCGCTCGGCCGGCGGCCGCGAAGCCGCCGACCCCGGCGCGCAGCGGGCGCTGTCGGTGGCGCTGGAGCGCCTGGCCGACCTGCGCGAGGACCGCGGCCACCGCATGCGGGCGCTCGATCTCTATCGCGAGAGCTACGACGTCACCGCCCGCCTCGCCGCCGCCGATCCGGCCCGTTTCGGGCTGGACCTAGCCGCCACCCGCGCCCGCCTGGCCGAGATCGAGGCGCGGGTCGCGGGGTAACGGGCTGCCGAACAGGCGCCCGGCGCCCGTCGATTGAGCTTGGCCGCGCCGATTCCACTTTCCCTTGCGGCGCGACGCACGCGGCGACGTCTCTTTTCCGGTGGGGGATGTTTCCTCCGTGTAGGAGGGACCCATGCCGTACATCCGCTGGCGCCGTTTCATAGAGATGGCCTCGCTCGACCGTCCGTGGGTCGGCGACCTGATGGAGAAGCGCAAGGGAGAGGCCTTCCGCGCCGCCCCGGTCGAGCGCTGGGACCAGGAATATCGCGACGGCGTCTACGACCGGCTGCACCGCTCCGACCAGCGCCACCATCACCGCCTGCTGGCCGCCATGATCGCCGACCGCTGGCCCAAGGCCCGGGTGCTGGAGATCGGGGCGGGCGAGGGCGTGTTCTACGAGGCCCTGCGCGCCCACGGTCCCGCCCGCTATGTCGGCGTCGACTTCGCCGCCCCGGCGGTGGCCAAGGGCCGCATGCGGCTGGCCGCCGAGATCGACACCGGCCGGGTCGAGCTGCTGCTCGGCGACGGCCGCGACTTCCGCACCGACGAGACCTTCGACGTGGTGGTGTTCTCCGAGTGCATCGAGCACCTGGGCGACGTCGAGCCGCTGATCGAGCACTACCGCGCCAGCCTGGCCCCCGGCGGGGCGGTGGGCCTGACCATGTGGCTGTCGCTCAAGCCCCTGCGCCTGTGGCGGCGGCTCAAGACCCTGGGCGAGGTCCTCGACGAGGCGGTGGTCAACACCCCGTGGGGCGGCGGCTGGCTGGTGGCGACGGTGAAGCCGGACTGAGGGGAGGTCCCCCTGCGGCCCTCCGGGCCACCTCCCCCAGAGGGGGAGGATCTAGCAAGACAGATGCTCCCCCTCTGGGGGAGCTGTCGCGGAGCGACTGAGGGGGTCTTCCCCGGCCAAAGAAAAACCCCGGTGCGTCACCGCCCCGGGGTCTTCAATCTCGATAGCCGCAGCCCGGCGCCTTACGCGGGCACGACTTCCTCGCGCCGCACCAGCGCCGCATAGGCGTCCATCAGGCTCAGCGACAGCTTGCCGGGCGTGAAGGTGAACTCGCCGATCTCGGCGACCGGGGTCACCTCGGCGGCGGTGCCGACGATGAAGCACTCGGTGAAGCCGGCCAGCTCTTCCTTCTCGATGTGGCGCTCGACCACCTCGATCCCCTTGCCCTTGGCGATGTCGATCACCGTGCGGCGGGTGATGCCGTCCAGGAAGCAGTCGGGCTTGGGCGTGTGCAGCACGCCGTCCTTGACGAAGAACACGTTGGCGCCGGTCGCCTCGGCCACGTAGCCGCGGTAGTCCAGCATCATCGCGTCGGTATAGCCGTCCTTCTCCGCGGCGTGCTTGGAGATGGTGCAGATCATGTAGAGGCCGGCGGCCTTGGCCGCGACGGGGGCCGTCTTCGGGTCCGGGCGGTTGTACTTGGCCCAGGTCAGGCGGATGCCCTTGGCCTTCAGCGCCGGGTCGAAATAGCTGGGCCAATCCCACACGGCGATGGCCACGTGGATCTTGGTCTGCTGCGCCGAGACGCCGATCATCTCGCTGCCGCGCCAGGCGATCGGGCGCACATAGCAGTCCGACAGGCCGTTCTTGGCGGCCGTCGCCTTGCAGGCCTCGTCGATCTGCTCCACCGTGTAGGGGATCTCGAAGTCGAGGATTTCGGCCGACTTGAACAGGCGCTCGGTATGCTCGGTCAGCTTGAAGATCTCGCCGCCGTACATGCGCTCGCCCTCGAACACCGACGAGGCGTAGTGCAGGCCGTGCGTCAATACGTGCACCTTCGCCTCGCGCCAGGGAACGAACTGGCCGTCCAGCCAGATCCATCCGTCGCGATCATCGAAGGGAACGAGAGACATCGGTCCAAGACCTCCTTATTTGGAACCCGGTCCTTAGACGCCCGAGGAGCCGGAAGGTCAAACAAAATGGACGCGCCCGCATGACCCCGCACGCCGATCCCCGGCTGATCCTGCGCGAGGAGGAACTCGATGGCGGCCTGGAGTTGATTCTCCTGGCCGAGGCGGCGCTGTGGGCGGCTGTCGATGGGGTGCTGGAGACCGAAGGGCCGGGCCTGGGGCGCTCGCACTGGCGCGCGGCCTTCCTGCTGCGCCGCCGCCCCGGCATCGGCGTGCAGGACCTTTCCAAGCTGACCAGCCTGTCGAAACAGGCCGCCAGCAAGACCCTGTCCGACCTGCAGAAGCTGGGCCTGGCCGAGAAGGCCGCCGGCGATCTCGACGCCCGCCGCCGGCCCGCCGTGCTGACCGAGGCCGGCAAGGCCTTCGAGGCCCGGGTCAGCGAACGCCTGCGGGCCTTGCTCGGCCGTGCTTATCGCACCGGCGGGCTCGATGGCGTGCCCGGCGCGCGGCGGATCCTGGCGGCCCTGGCCGGCCCTCGCCAGGGCGTCGGCGTCAATCGGAGGGAGGCCCTGTGAGCCCCGAGGAAAGACGCGAGCGCCACCTGCTGGTGGTCGACGACGACGACCGCATCCGCGACCTGCTCAAGCAGTTCCTCAGTCGCGCCGGCTTCAGGGTCAGTGCGGCGGCCGACGCCGCTCACGCCGACCGGCTGGTGGCGGTGATGGACTTCGACCTGCTGGTGCTCGACGTGATGATGCCCGGCGAGGACGGCTTCTCGTTCACCAAGCGCCTGCGGGCCAAGGGCGGCGAGGTCGGCAAGGTTCCGATCCTGATGCTGACCGCCCGCGACCAGACCGGCGACCGCATCGAGGGCCTGACGCACGGCGCCGACGACTACCTGGCCAAGCCGTTCGAGCCGCAGGAACTGCTGCTGCGCATCGAGTCGATCCTGCGCCGGGCCGCGCCCAAGCCGATCGGCCCGCGCGAGATCGTCATGGGCGACTGCGCCTTCGCCCCCGACCGGGGCGAGCTGACGAGGGCCGGCGTGCCGGTGCGCCTGACCGAGGCCGAGGTCTCCCTGCTGCGCCGCCTCGCCCGCGCCCTGCACGAACCCGTCGACCGCCTGGAACTGGCCCGCGACACCGCCGACGCCACCGGCCGCGCGGTCGACGTCCAGGTCACCCGCCTGCGCCGCAAGATCGAACCCGACCCGAAGAACCCCCGCTACCTGCAGACCGTGCGCGGGGTGGGCTATCGGCTGGCGCCGGATTGATGGCTACGCATCAAAATCCTTCTCCCCTTGCGGGAGAAGGTGTCGGCGAAAGCCGACGGATGAGGGGTCTCTCAAACCCGTCCGCTTCGCTTCTCCTCCCCCGCTTGCGGGGGAGGGGGACCACGAAGTGGTGGAGGGGGCGAGACTGGGCGGGGCAGCGGCGGTCGTCCCCTCCGTCACGCTGCGTATCCGCAGCGCGCCACCTCCCCCGTTGCACGGGGGAGGAGTAGTTGCGTCTGCGCACCCGCCTGTTCATTCCGCGCCAGATCAAGCGCTGGCTGCCGACCTCGCTGTTCGGCCGGTCACTGCTGATCATCGTCCTGCCCGTGGCCGTGATGCAGATCGCCGTCACCTGGGGCTTCTTCGACGCCCACTGGGAGACGGTGAACAGCCGCCTGTCCGAGGGCCTGGCCGGCGACATCGCCTGGGCCGTGGCCACCTACCAGGATGATCCCAGCCCCGCCGCGGTGGCCCGCATGGCCCAGCGGGCCGAGGACACCATGGACCTGTCGATCGCCCTGCTGAAGGGGCGCGAGCTGCCCACCGGGCGGCGGCCGGCGATGTTCGCCTCGCTCGACCGCTCGATGCAGCGCGCCCTGGCCGAGCGCCTGGACGAGCCGTTCTGGTTCGACGCCTCCAACCGCTACGCCGCCCACGTCGAGATCCGGGTCAAGGTGGCCGAAGGCACGCTGCGGATCTTCGCCCCCCGCGACCGCGCCTTCGCCACGCAAGGCCACATCTTCATCCTGTGGATGGTGGTGGCGACGATGCTGCTGACCGCCATCGCCATCCTCTTCATCCGCAACCAGGTGCGGGCCATCGAGCGCCTGGCCGACGCCGCCGACGCCTTCGGGCGCGGGGCCGACCACGAGTTCAAGCCGCACGGCGCGCGCGAGGTGCGCCAGGCGGCCCAGGCCTTCCTGGCCATGAAGGCCCGCATCCAGCGCCACATCGAGCAGCGCACCGCCCTGCTGGCCAGCGTCAGCCACGACCTGCGCACCCCGCTCACCCGCCTGAAGCTGGAGATGGCCCTGGCCGAGCCCGGCCCGCAGGTCGAGGCTATCAAGCGCGATCTCTCCGAAATGGAGCACATGATCGACGAGTACCTGGCCTTCGCGCGCGGGGAGGGCGGCGAGGCGCTTCAGGCGGTGGAGCTGGCGCCGCTGATCGCCGGGGTCTGCGCCGGGGCCGAGCGCGGCGGGGCCAGCGTCGAAACGGTGCTGGAGCAGGGCCTGACCGCCAACCTGCGCCCCAGCGCCTTCAAGCGCGCCCTGACCAACCTAGTCGACAATGCCGCCGCCCACGGCGAGGCCGTCCGCGTCACCCTGGAGCCGCGCCTGACCGGCGGGGTGCTGATCATGGTCGACGACGACGGTCCCGGCATCCCCGAGGACCGCTACGAAGAGGCCTTCAAGCCCTTCAACCGCCTCGACGAGTCGCGGAACCAGAACGAGAAGGGCGTCGGTCTCGGCCTGGCCCTGGCCCGCGACATGGCCCGCGGTCTGGGCGGCGACCTCGTCCTGGAGCGCTCGCCGATGGGCGGCCTGCGGGCGGTGATGCGCCTGCCGGGGTAGGGTGGATCGGACTTCCGGGGCCTCGCGTGGTCCTGGCGCCATCGGGACCCTCTTCACCGAGCATCCCCGCGAAGGCGGGGACCCAAGCCGAATCCGCGGATCGCCCGCAGACGCGCCTCATCCTGAAAGTCAGCTTGGGTCCCCGCCTTCGCGGGGAAGGACGGATTGGGGAAGGGGGATCCGGCTGGGGGCGCGACCGTTTCCGACGTCGCGCCGATGTAAGTATTGCGCGTAATCCGAGTAATGCACTCCATGATTGACTTATGGCGCGGCTTGTCGTTCGGATAACGTCGATATGCAACGGAGTTGCGGTCATGAAAATCAAGGACATACAGCAGCAGCTGGCGGCGCGCGGCTATACGCCCGGGCCGATCGACGGGGTGTGGGGGCGGGCCACGGTGGCCGCCGTCCGCCGCTTCCAGCTCAAGCACGGGCTCGAGCCCGACGGCGTGGTCGGCCCCCTGACCCTGGCGGCGCTGTTCCAGGGCGCCCCGGCGGTCAACGCGCCCACGCCCCTGACCCTGGCCGATTTCGACGATCCGAGCCTGGTCTGGTTCCAGGAGGCCCGCCGGCTGATCGGCACCCGCGAGAAGCCCGGTCGCGGCGACAATCCCGAGATCATCGACTGGGCCTCCGACCAGGGCCTCAAGAGCATCTACACCGGCGACGACGTGCCTTGGTGCGGCCTCTTCGTGGGCCACTGCGTCTCGGCCACCCTCGACCGCGAACCCACCCCGTCGGGCCTGCTGTCGGCCCGCGCCTGGGAGCGCTTCGGCATTCCCACCGCCCCGACCCCGGGCGCGGTGATGGTGTTCTGGCGCGACGGCCGGGGCAGCGGCAAGGGCCATGTCGGCTTCTACGCCGGCGAGGACGACGGGGCCTATCGCATCCTCGGCGGCAACCAGTCCGACAGCGTCTCGCTCGCCTGGCTGACCAAGGAACGCTTCGTCGCCGCCCGCTGGCCCGCCACCGTCCCCCCGCCCGTCGCCCGCGCGATCAAGGTGGCCCGCAACAGCAGCCTGTCCTGGAACGAGGCTTAGGGGGAACGAGGCTCAGGCCGCGACCAGCGGCTGGATCGCTTCCAGGTCGGCGCGGCGTTCGATCACCGTCCGGGACAGGTCGTGCTGGGCCTGAAGGTTCATCCAGAACCGCGCGTCCATGGAAAACACCCGCTCCAGCCGCAGGGCCGTGTCGGGGGTCACCGGCTGGGTCTCGCGGGTCAGGCGCTCGATCCGCGTGCGGTCCTTCAGCCCCATGGCCTTGGCCAGCGCGCCGGCCGTCAGGCCCATCGGCGCCATGAAGTCCTCGCGCAGGATCTCGCCGGGGTGCGGCAGGGGCGAGACGAAGTCGAGATCGAGGAAGGTGTCGCTCATCGTTCGTGTCCTTCGCACTCATGCGCTCAGTGATAGTCGCCGAACCAGACGTCTTCCGGTCCGTCGTCGCCCCACCGGAAGGTGATCCGGAACTGGTCGTTGACGCTGACCGACCACTCGCCGGCCCGGTCCCCGTCCAAGGCGTGCAGGCGGTTGCCGGGCGGTATGCGCATCTGCGCCGCCTCGGTGACCGCATTCAGCTGGGTCAACACCCGACGGGCTCGCCGCACCAGATCGGCGGGAAAGCCCTTGGGCGAATGTCCCAGGAAGACGGCTTTGGCGGCGTCGCTCTTCCAGCTTTGGATCATCAATGTCCGCCATCATGTGTAGCGTAACGCGCTACGAATGTCGAGCAGAATGTAGCGCAGCGCGCTACGACCGCTCGTCGACGAACAAGCTTAACCTTGGCGGGATTTGTAGGGCAATGATGCGCTCATAGATTGCGCCTCTAGAACCCCGCGCCGACCTTGCCCAGCTGCTCGGCCATCTGTTTCAGGCGCTTGTCGAGTTCGGCCATGGTGCGGTTCAGGGCGCCTTCGTCGTCGCGCCAGACCTGCAGGGTGCGGGCCCAGACGGCGGTCATGGCCGCCAGCCGCACCGGCGTGGCCTCGACGCTCGCCGCCTCGAGGATCGCCCGGGCGGTCCTGGGGAAGCGGGCGGCCGAGCGGGGCAGGCCTTCGGACTTGGCGATGGCGATGAGGGCGTGGCGGTGGGGTTCCATGGCCTCGACGCGGGCCATGGCGGCGTCGAACAGGCGGTCATGGGCGGCCGCGCCCTCGCCGGCGTCGGCGTTCAGCGCCGCCTGGTCGAAGCGGCGCGACAGGTGGCTCAGCACCTTGGCCTTGCTGTCGGCTTTCACATAGAGCTCGGCGAACGGCGCGCCCGCGGCGACGGCGATGTCGCGCAGGGCGATCTGCGGCCAGGGACGTTCGGCGGCCAGCGACAGGGCCGCGGCGGCCGCGCGGTCGAGCAGGTCTTCGGCGGGCGTGGTCATGGAAGAAGAGATGGCCGCGCCCCTCGAGGAAGACAAGGGCGGGCCTTGCCTCGCGCAGCGCAGCGGGGGAAAGGAGCGGCCATGAGCCTTTCCCACTACCGCTGCGACTGGACCCACGACCACGCCGAAGAGCCCGTCACCCTGTTCTACGAGGTCGACGAGGACGGCCGCGTGCTGCGCATGGTCGATGTCTTCCGCGACGGCCGCCGCGAGCGCGACACCGTCGAGAACTACGCCGGCCGCGAGGCCGAGAACCTCACCGACGGCGATTTCTACGAGAGCACCGAGAACCTGCGGGCCGGCTACGAGGCCGTCGAGGGCGACGAGCGGATGTCGCTGGTCCAGATCGAGCCGGCCGCGTTCGAAGCCGCCTGGCGGCCGGACGCCTGAGGGGGTCGTGCGTGGTCCTCGTCCTTCGACAAGCTCAGGATGAGGACCATTTACAAGCTCGGGCAGTAGAAAAACCTCATCCTGAGCTTGTCGAAGGACGAGGTTTTCACCCCCGGAGCCCTACCCCAGCAGCCACCGCAGTCCGCCGGCCGCCAGTATGCCGATCGGCACCACGGCCAGCATCGGCAGGCGCAGGGCCGCGACGAAGGTGATCGCCAGGGCCAGCAGGTCGGCCGGGCGGGGCGAGACGAAGTGCGGGGCGATCACCGCGATCAGCACGCAGCCGGGCGCGGCCTCCATCACCGCCGTGGCGCGCGGCCCCAGCGTGCGGTTCCGCAGCACCAGATAGCCGCCGATGCGGGTCAGGTAGGTGACGGCGGCCATGGCCAGGATGGTCGCCAGGACGGGCAGGGAGATCATGCCGCCGCTCCTTCTTTTTCTTCCCGCTGCTCGCCGCCGGCCCACAGCCAGGCGCTCAGCAGGCCGGCCAGGGCGCCGGCCGCCACTGTCCAGGCCCCCGGCGCCAGCAGGTGGCCGCAGGCGGCGACCGCCAGGCTGACCAGCCAGGGCCGCGCCGCCGAAAAGCTCTTCCACATGCCGCGCAGCAGCACGAGGAAGATCGCCGGGAAGGCCATGTCGAAGCCCAGGGTCTCGACGTTTCCCAGCACTGGCCCCACCATCGCGCCCAGGGCGGTGAAGGCGATCCAGGCCAGCCACATCGGCAGGGCGACGCCCAGATAGTGCGCCAGGCTGAAGGTCCCGCGCGCCTTCGCATCGGCCAGGGCCATGGCCCAGCTCTCGTCGCACATGAGAAAGAGGGCCGGCAGCACCCGGCGCTTGGGCAGGCCCTTGAGGAACGGTGTCAGCGCCGCGCCCATCAGCAGGTGGCGGCTGTTGATCATCAGGGTGACGGCGGCGATCAGCAGCAGGTGCGGCGGAGAGGTCCACAGGCCGATGGCCGCGAACTCCGAGCCGCCGGCGAAGTTGAGGCCCGTCATCAGCGGGGTCTCGGCGACGTTCAGGCCCTTCTGGGCGGCTTGGGCGCCCAGCACCAGGGCGAACGGCACGAAGCCGGCCGTCACCGGCAGCGAGGCGACCACGCCTCGCCGGAATTCAGGCCTGAATTCAGAACGCAGTTCGGAGGGCCCGTCGCCAGTCATGGCGGCGGGAGCGCAGGTTTCTATTGTCATGGGCGACCGGGGGAAGAGCGGTTGCGGGAAGGATTGGCAGCCTAGCGCAAACCCCGCGCAATCGGGTTGCGATCATGCTCCCATATGCTCCAGGATTGGCATCAGGGCGATGCTGATCGCCAAATTCTGGCAGTAGATTCCATGAAGCTCGACGACATCGACCGCCGCATCCTGCGCGAACTGCAGAAGGACGGCCGCATCCAGAACGCCGAACTGGCCAAGCGCGTGGGCCTGTCGCCCTCGCCCTGCCTGCGCCGGGTGCGGATCCTGGAGGAGTCGGGGGTGATCGCCCGCTACGTGGCGGTGGTCGACGCGGCCAAGGTCGGCCGGGGCCAGAC
Organism: Caulobacter sp. GW821-FHT09B11; assembly: GCF_059418205.1. Classification (NCBI taxonomy): domain Bacteria; kingdom Pseudomonadati; phylum Pseudomonadota; class Alphaproteobacteria; order Caulobacterales; family Caulobacteraceae; genus Caulobacter; species Caulobacter sp. GW821-FHT09B11. The sequence goes on from NZ_JBWKPK010000036.1 coordinate 46,024, forward strand.
CTTCTTCACCCGCATCTGGCTGAACTCGCAGCACGAGGACGCCGTCGACCACTTCGTCGCCGAGATCAACAAGCTGCCCGAGGTGGTCGAGTGCTACGTCATGCTCGGCGACTGCGACATGCTGCTGCGCGTCGTCGCCGCCGACATCGCCGCCTATCGCCGCTTCCAGGCCGACCATCTCAGCCGCATCCGCGGCGTGCTCAACGTCAAGACCGACATCCCGGCCCAGACGGTCAAGCAGACCTTCGCGGTGCCGCTGTAAATCACCTCTCCCGTCCCCGAGGTCGTCATCCCGGCCGAAGCGCGTAGCGCGTAGAGCCGGGACCCAGGGGCTAGCGACGTGACGTCGGCGGCGGCTGAAGGCGCTAGCCAGACCGCGATGCGCCGGCCCCTGGGTCCCGGATAAGCCCTGCGGGCTTTCCGGGATGACGAGGTTTGGGGTGGGAGAAGGGGTAGTTACTCCGCCGCCTCCGCCAGTTCCGCCGCCGGACGATACTTGTCCAGCCAGTGCGCATAGGGCGCCGGCAGCGTCGCCCAGGTCGGACGCTCGACGCCCAGTTCCTGGGCCAGCTCGTAGGCGTAGTGCGGATTGGCCAGGTGGGCGCGGCCGATCATCACCAGGTCCATCTGCTCCTCGGCCACCAGGCGCTCGGCCAGGCGCGGGGCGTCCAGGCCCCAGGACGAGGCCACCGGCAGGCCGGCCTCCTCGCGCACCCGCCGGGCGATCGGCCCCAGGAACGGCGTGCCCCACGGGATGCTGGTGTTGGGAATGGTGAAGCCGACGCTGACGTTCAGCAAGTCGAGGCCCCCGGCCTTCATCCGGCGGGTCAGGTCGATCGACTCGACCAGGGTCTCCTCGTCGTGGCCGTCATATTCCAGCACGCCGAAGCGGGCGGTCAGCGGCAGGTTCTCCGGCCATTCGGCGCGGACGGCCGCCAGGGTCTCTTCCATGAACCGGCCGCGCGCCAGGGCGTCTCCGCCGTACTGGTCGGTGCGGTGGTTGGAATGGCGCGAGAAGAAGCTCTGGGCCAGGTAGCCGTGGGCGAAGTGCAGCTCCAGCCACTCGAAGCCGGCCTCGCGGGCGCGGCGGGCGGCGGCGGCGAAGTCGGCCTTGACCCGCTCGATGTCGGCCAGGGTCATCTCGCGCGGAACCTTGGGCAGGCCTTGGCCATAGGCGATCGCCGAGGGGGCGATGGTCTCCCAGCCGCGCGGATCGCCCGGCGCGATATGATCGTCGCCTTCCCACGGACGGTTGGCGCTGGCCTTGCGGCCGGCGTGGGCGATCTGGATGCCGGGCACCGCGCCGGCCGCCTTGATGGCCGCGGCGATCTTGGCGAGGCCCTGCGCCTGCTCGTCGGTCCAGATGCCGGTGCAGCCCGGGGTGATGCGGCCCTCGGGCGACACCGCCGTCGCCTCGACGATGACGAGGCCGGCCCCGCCGCGCGCGAGACCCGCATAGTGCGGCAGGTGCCAGTCGGTCACGACGCCGTCTTCGGCGCTGTACTGGCACATCGGCGGGATGGCGATGCGATTGCGAAGGGCGGCGTCCTTCAGGCGGAAGGGCGTGAACAGGGCGGACATGAAGGACGTGCTCTTTGCGGGAGGAGGAAGGGCGCAGATGTGGGCGCGGGCGGAGCGGCTCAAGGGCGATGGTGGAAAAGCAGCTGTGCCTTGGGGGCACAGGTCTTCCCCTTTCCCCTTCTCCCGTCATTCCCGCCACAAGGGCGGGAATGACGGGAGAAGGGGAGGGCGCTCAGCTCCGCGCCGCTTTCGCCAGGCCGTCCATCCACCATCACACCGAAGTACAGTTGTCTCGGCTGCTGAATTCCTACTCGGTCAATCCGCCTGATCGGGCGGGGTCTTACGACCGATCGCACCATTCGGCTTCTTGCCAGGTGGCGGCCTCCGACCCTCGTCGCGCCCCCAGATGAGTTGCACGAGATCAACCGGCGCGTTTTCCGGATTAACGGCGTGCTGAGAAACAATCGCGCGGATGATGCGCAGTCGTTCATATTCCAAATGCCAGCGACGGATAATGCGTGCGAGAATGCATAGCGTCGCGATTGCAGTTGCCAGGACGTGCAAAGGGCCTAAATCAGAGGTCATAAGCGCGTTCATCGCAGTTCCTCGGTTGGGCAACCGCGAAGTTGAAATTGCCCGTGTGGGCACAACGAGTGAGCTGAGCTCCAGTTCCATCACTTACTATTGTGTTGCCAGAATGCCGGCCCCAACTCCAAGCTAGCTCAGCTTAGTTGTGCCTGACGCAGGCGGCTTGTCCCCGCGTGAAGACGCAGGCTCCATGGCGAAGCTTATGGTTGGCTGGATCGCAGAACGAAAAAGGCGGCCTCCTCGCGGGGGCCGCCTTTCGATCTTTCCGGACGGGTCTTTCCGGACGGGGAAGGGGCGCTTTAGGCCACCTTCACCCGCGCCGCGCTTTCCGGCAGGTCCTGGCCGAAGGCGCGCTGGTAGAACTCGGCGACGGTCGGGCGTTCCAGCTCGTCGCACTTGTTGAGGAAGGTCAGGCGGAAGGCCAGGCCAATGTCGCCGTCGAAGATCTCGGCGTTCTGGGCCCAGGTGATCACCGTGCGCGGGCTCATGACGGTCGAGATGTCGCCGTTCATGAAGGCGTTGCGGGTCATGTCGGCCACGCGGACCATGGCCGCCAGGGTGCGCTTGCCCTCGGCGTTGTCGTAGGACGGGTTCTTGGCCAGCACGATGGCCGCCTCGACGTCGTGCTCGAGGTAGTTCAGCGTGGTGACGATCGACCAGCGGTCCATCTGGCCTTGGTTGATCTGCTGGGTGCCGTGATAGAGCCCGGTGGTGTCGCCCAGACCGATCGTGTTGGTCGTCGAGAACAGCCGGAAATAGGGATTGGCGCGGATTACCCGGTTCTGGTCGAGCAGGGTCAGCTTGCCGCCGGCCTCCAGCACGCGCTGGATGACGAACATCACGTCCGGACGGCCGGCGTCGTATTCGTCGAAAACGAGCGCGATCGGGCGCTGCAGCGACCAGGGAAGAATGCCTTCGCGGAATTCGGTGACCTGCTTGCCGTCCTTCAGGACGATGGCGTCCTTGCCGACCAGGTCGATCCGCGACACGTGGCTGTCGAGGTTCACGCGCACCAGCGGCCAGTTCAGCCGTGCGGCGATCTGCTCGATGTGGGTCGACTTGCCGGTGCCGTGATAGCCCTGGACCATCACCCGGCGGTCCTTGGCGAAGCCCGCGCAGATGGCCTTGGTCGTCTGCGGATCGAAGCGGTAGGCGCTGTCGATCTCCGGCACGTGGCTGTCGCGATGGCTGAAGGCCGGAACCTTCATGTCGCTGTCCACGCCGAAGGCGTCGCGAAGCGTCACCCACTTGTCCGGGGCCAGGGTGATCAGGGGATCGGCGGCGTGGCTGTCGGTCAGTTCGGGCATGTTTTCCGATTAGCGCTTCGACCCCCGGGAGGGGAAGGGGGAATTGCGTCAAAATCATCCTTCTCCCCTTGCGGGAGAAGGTGTCGGCTTTCTTCTCCTCCCCCGCGTGCGGGGGAGGGGGACCACGAAGTGGTGGAGGGGGCGAGACTGGGCGGGGCAGCGGCGGTCGTCCCCTCCGTCACGC
>NZ_JBWKPK010000037.1:0-30397 GCF_059418205.1 Caulobacter sp. GW821-FHT09B11
AGGCTCACGACGGCCCGGCCCGCCAGGCCCTGTTGCAGACCATCCCCGGCGTCGGCCCGGCCGTCAGCATGACCCTGCTGGCCGACCTGCCCGAGCTCGGCGGCCTCGACCGCAAGGCCGTCGGCAGCCTGGCGGGCCTGGCGCCTCATCCCAACCAGAGCGGAACCCGGACCGGCCCCGCCCACATCGGCGGCGGCCGGCCCTGCGTGCGCGCCGCCCTCTACATGGCCGCCGTCAGCGCCGCCCGCTCAGACAACGGCTTCAAGCGCGAGTACCAGGCCCTCCGCGCCGCCGGCAAACCCGCCAAAGTCGCGCTCGTCGCCATCGCCAGGAAGATCGTCGTCGCCGCAAACGGCATGCTCAAATCCGGACAACCCTGGCAGAAGCCCGCTTGACCCAACACAGTCGCCGGATAAGCGCTGCGCGCTTTCCGGGATGACGACCTTTGTGGACTTTGGATTGGAAGAGAAGCCCTCAGCTCTTCAGGCGATACCCGCTGCGGAACAGCGCCCAGCACCACAGGAAGAGGCCGACCGTCAGCACCGCCGTGACCACCACGCCGATGGCGATCGAACCATCCGCGTGGCCGATGAAGCCGTAGCGGAAGCCGTCGATCAGATAGAAGAACGGGTTGAAGTGGCTGGCCGTGCGGAACGGCTCGGGCAGCTTGTCGACCAGGTAGAAGGTGCCCGACAGGAAGGTCATCGGCATGATGGCGAAGTTGGTCACCGCCGCCAGCTGGTCGAACTTCTCAGCCCACAGGCCGGCCAGCACGCCGGCCAGGCCCAGGATCAGGGCCGCGCCGACGGCGAAATAGAAGATCGCCCACAGGTGCGAGATCTGCAGGCCCGCGCCCGGCAGCACGCCGATCACGGCCGCCGTCACCGCGCCGACCACGACGCCGCGGGTCGCAGCCCCCAGGCCGAAGGCGGCCACCTGCTCCAGCGGGGTCAGGGGCGGGGTGAGAAAGTCCGAGGTCAGGCCCATCATCTTGGCCTGGATCAGCGACGAGGACGAGTTGGCGAAGGCGTTGTTGAGCACCGCCATCATGATCAGGCCCGGAGCCACGAAATGGCCGAAGGTCACGCCCTCGACCGCCGGGCGGCTGGCGCCGACCGCGACCACGAACACCAGCATGTAGAGCAGCGTGGTGACCACCGGGGCGGCCACGGTCTGCATGCCCACCTTCCAGAACCGGCGGATCTCGCGCTGATAGAGGGTGAGGAACCCGCTCCAATTCCAGCCGTGATAGTCGCGCGGCTGCGGCGGAACGACGCTGTCTGCCATGTCTCTCATCGGCCTGATCCTGGAAATTCCTTCGCCATGTGCGCCTGGGAAGGGTCGGGCGCAAGCGTCCCGCTTCGAGAATCAATATATTGTTTCTGTGGACAGAGTACCTGGCGCCTATTGTGCGTCTTAACGCATTCTTTACACTATGTGGTAGGTCAGCCGCCGGCGGGGCGTGCTGTACACCAGATGTAGGGTCATGGCGAGGTGGGGTTCTCGTCGTGGCGCCTTTTTTAGGCGGAGAAGGCCATGAGCTGGACTGACGAACGGGTCTCCACCCTCAAGAAGCTTTGGCTGGACGGGCTGTCCGCCAGCCAGATCGCCAAACAACTCGGCGGGGTCACCCGCAACGCCGTGATCGGCAAGGTCCATCGTCTGGGCCTGTCGGGTCGCGCCGCGCCGTCGCAACCGGCTCGCCCGGCCTTCAAGGCGCCGCGCCCGGCTCGTCCGGCCGCCACCGCCATGCCGGCCGCGCCGCGCCGCGTGGTCGCCGCCGAACCGGTCGCCCCGGCCCCGGTTCCGGTCGCCGCTCACCAGCAGCCGTCGGTTCCGGTCCTGCGCAACGAAGCCCCCGGCTCGGCCACCGTGCTGACCCTCGGCGCCCACATGTGCAAATGGCCGATCGGCGACCCGTCGTCGGACGGCTTCACCTTCTGCGGCCGCCGCTCGTCGGAAGGCCCCTACTGCGTCGAGCACGCCCGGGTGGCCTACCAGCCGCAGCAGACCAAGAAGAAGGGCGGCGCCACCGAGCTCGCCCGCTCGCTGCGCCGCTACATCTAGCGCCGGCAAAAAACGACAAGAAGAGAAGCGTCGGCAAGGCGCTCTCGCCATGCAGCCCTCCCCGTTCCGCGGGGAGGGCTTTATGTTGTCTGCGATGACCGACCTCGCCCCCGATTCCAACGCGCCCGCCTATTCCGTCTCGGAACTGGCCTTCGCGCTGAAGCGCACGCTGGAAGACCGCTACGGCTTCGTGCGGCTGCGTGGTGAGCTGTCGAAGGTCACCCATCACTCCAACGGCCACGTCTACCTGACCATCAAGGATGACAAGGCCGCCATCGACGGCGTCGTCTGGAAGGGCAATGTGCGAGGCCTGGGCGTGCGGCCCGAGCACGGGCTCGAGGTCATCGTCACCGGCAAGATCACCACCTATCCGGCCGGTTCGCGCTACCAGATCGTCATCGACAGCATGGAGGCCGCCGGCGTCGGCGCGCTGCTGGCGCAGCTTGAACGCCTGAAGGCGAAGTTGGCCGGCGAGGGCCTGTTCGCGGCCGAGCGCAAGAAGCCCCTGCCCTCGATGCCGGCCGTGGTCGGGGTGATCACCAGCCCGACCGGCGCGGTGATCCGCGACATCCTGCACCGCATCCGCGACCGCTGGCCCTGCCGCGTCATCGTCTGGCCGGTCGTGGTGCAGGGCGACGCCGCCGCCGGCCAGGTGGCCGGCGCGATCCGGGGCTTCAACGCCCTTACGCCCGGCGGTCCGGTCCCGCGTCCCGACATCCTGATCGTGGCGCGCGGCGGCGGTTCGGTGGAGGACCTCTGGGCCTTCAACGACGAGGCCCTGGCCCGCACGGTGGCCGAGGGGACCATCCCGCTGATCTCGGCCGTCGGCCACGAGACCGACACCACCCTGATCGACTTCGTCTCCGACCGCCGCGCGCCCACCCCGACCGCCGCCGCCGAGATGGCCACGCCCGTGCTGGCCGAGCTGCGGGGCCTGGTTTCCGACTACGACCGCCGCCTGTCGCGCTGCGCCGGGCGGGTGGTCGAGGAGCGCCGCACGCGCCTGCAAGCCGCCGCCCGCGGCCTGCCCCGCCCCAACGACCTGCTGGCCCTGGCCCAGCAGCGGTTCGACATCGCCGCCGGCCGGCTGGACGCGGCCCTGGCCCGCAACACCTCGGTCCACGCCCAGGACCTGCTGAAAGTCACCGCCCGCCTGTCGCCCGAGGCCCTGGCCCGCCAGCGCCAAGCCAAGGCCGAGCGCCTGTCCGACCTGTCGCGCCGCCTGGACCTGGCCGCCCGTCGCGCGCCCGAGCGCGCAGCCCAGCACGCCCGCCTGCCGGCCCTGTGGGATCGCCTGAACGCCGTCGCCCGCCGCCGCCTCGACCGCGAGGCCGATCGCCTGGCGGGGCTGGACAAGCTGCGCCAGTCGCTGAACCCGGAACGCCCGCTGGAGCTGGGCTTCGCCTTGGTGCGCAAGATGGACGGCACCCTGGCCCGCTCGGCCGCCGACCTGGCCGCCGGCGAGCGTGTGAACCTGAAGTTCAAGCTGGGCGAACGCGACGCGGTGATCGACGGCGAAGGCTCGACGCCGCCGCCTCCCCCGCCCGCTCCTGTCGTGCAGGCGGCCCCCAAGCCCGCTCCGCGCCCGAAACCCGCGCCCCCGCCGTCGCCCGGCCAGGGCGATCTGTTCTAGTCCCGCGCTTTGGCGTAGAAGAGTCCCATGAACGCTTACGATCGCGACATCGGCAAATCCGGCCTGGCCGTCCTGCACTATGGCGACGGCGACTTCGCCGTGCTCAGCCCCGGCCAGTACGTGGTCTGCGCCGTCACCGGCGCCAAGGTGCCGCTGGAGGCCCTGCGCTACTGGAGCCCCGAGCTGCAGGAAGCCTACGCCACGCCGAAAGAGGCGTTGAAGCGCTGGCAGGAGACCAAGGCCTGAACCGCCGGGGGCTTCTCGCCGTCCTGGTCGGCGCCGCCCTTCCCCTCGCCTTCTCCGCCCGCGCCGCGGCGCCTGGCCTGACGCTGAATGGACGCCTGGAACAGGGCGGCTACGTCGTCGGCCGCACCGCGCCCCGCGCCGACGTGCTGGTGGACGGCGTTTCGGTCACCCAGAGCTCGGCCGACGGCTGGTTCGTGGTCGGCTTCGACCGCGACGCCCCGCCGACGGCCGAGATCACCGTGCAGACGCCCGACGGCTCGGCGAGCCACCGCGTGGCGATCGCGCCCGGCACCTTCGACATCCAGCGCATCGACGGCCTGCCGCCGTCGCAGGTCACGCCCGACGATCCGGCCCTGCTGGCCCGCATCGCCGCCGAGGGCGCGCGCAAGGCGACGGGCTTTTCCAGCCGCATCGACGGCGACTTCTTCCGCACCGGCTTCATCTGGCCGGTGAAGGCCACGCGCCGCTCCTCCAGCTTCGGCGGCCAGCGCATCCTCAACGGCGAGCCCAAGCGCCCGCACTACGGCGTCGACCTGGCCGCGCCGGTCGGCACGCCCGTGGTCGCCCCGGCGGCCGGCGTCGTCGCCTTCGCCGAGACCGGCCTGCACTTCGAGGGCGGGCTGATCCTGATCGACCACGGCCAGGGCCTGATCAGCGCCTATCTGCACCTTTCCCGCATCGAGGTGACTCCCGGCCAGCGGGTGGCCCAAGGCCAGCTGATCGGCGCGGTCGGCAGGGAGGGTCGGGCCACCGGTCCGCACCTTTGCTGGCGCCTGAAGTGGCGCGATCGCAACCTCGATCCCAGCCTGTGGGTCGCCGACGCAGGAATGCGACAGTGAACGGCGCAAACTTCACCATTTGGGGACAGCACCTATCGACAGCCCCCTGTCGTTATGGTTATCCCCAGCCCGCCCTGAAATTCGCGTATGAGGCGTAAACCCGCATGTCCGCGGTGCTAGACAAGCTCCGTTTCCTCCTGGTGGACGATAACCACCACATGCGGGCCATCGTCAGCACGATCCTGAAGGGCGTGGGCGTGCGCCACGTGCACGAGGCGATCGACGGGGCCGAGGGCCTGCAGATCCTCAAGGATCGGCAGATCGACATCGCCATCGTCGACTTCAAGATGTCGCCGCTGGACGGGGTGCAGTTCACCCAGCTGGTGCGCAACTCGCCCGACAGCACCGACCCGTTCCTGCCGATCATCATGCTGACCGGCTTCGCCGAACGGCACCGGGTGTTCGAGGCGCGCGACGCCGGCGTCACCGAGATCGTCGTCAAGCCGGTCACGGCCCGCTCGCTGCTCGACCGCATCGACATGGTGATCTTCAAGCCGCGGCCGTTCATCCGCAGCGCCGACTATTTCGGCCCCTGCCGCCGCCGCCGCCAGGACCCGCACTACGGCGGCCCGTTCCGCCGCGGCACGGACAAGGGCGCGATCGAGCTTTAGCTCACCCTTCTTCCCGTCATTCCCGCCCTTGTGGCGGGAACCCCTGGTTCCGCTGGCACGTGAGACGCAAGCGGACTGCTCAGCAGTCCGCCCCAATTTCCCTTGCGGCTGACAGAGGGTTTCCCGCCACAAGGGCGGGAATGACGGGAGTGAGGGACGGGCCTGTTCTCAGGCCTTTTCCGCCGCATCCCCCGCCAGCAGCGCCGCATAGACTTCGTTGGGCCAGCGGCGGTGGACCCAGAACCACTCCTCCGGCCGCTCCCGGATGCGATCTTCCATGAAGGCGTTGATCATCCGCACGCCGGCCTCGATGTCGGCCGTGCGGTCGCCGGTGCTGGGCGGAATGATCGGATCATGGACCACGGCGCGGAAGTGCGCGCCCTTGGTGCGCTGCACCGACATCGGCTGCAGCACGGCGCCAAAGCGGATGGCCAGGCGCGTCGGCCCCGGCGCGGTGCGCGAGTCGTGGCCGAAGAACGGAGCCGCGACGCCGCCGTTGAACTTCTGGTCGTTCATCAGCGCCACCGACTCGCCGCGCTTCATGGCGTCGAGCAGCTCGCGCGCGCCGTCCCCGCCCTTGGGGGCGAACAGGCGAACGCCGTAGCGGAACCGGCTCTTCTTGATGCGCTCGTCGATATAGGGGTTGTTGGCCGCCCGGTAGGTCATCTGGCAGGTGACGCCGGAATCGACGATGGCCGCCGGCATCACCTCCCAGTTCGACAGGTGGCCCGAGACGAACACCACCGGCTCGCCGTCGCGGGCGATCTGGGCCAGGCGTTCGGCGTTGACCACCTCGACCCGTCCCGTGGAGGGCAGCAGCTTGTCCATCAGCGGGAACTCGCCGAACGTCCGGCCCAGGCCGTCCCACTGCCTGCGCAGCATGTCGGCGCGCCAGGCGGCGTCCTTTTCCGGGAAGGCCAGGCGCAGGTTTCGCTCGGCGACCTTGTGGGCCCCGCTCAGCGGACCGAAGGTGCGCCCGAACCAGCCGCCCACGGCCGAGGCCGCGTCGACGCCCAGCATCCGGAACAGGCCCATGAACAGGTCGTAGCCGATGGCCTCGAGACGCCAGTAGAAATCTTGGGTGCGGGAAGCGCGGACTTGGGACATCGCCCCTTACTAGAGCGGGACAACGCGGAACGGAAGTCACCCCAGCGCAACACCTGACCTTAAGTCTTTGAAATCGTCTGATTTTATCACCCATAAATCGCCGCAATCGGGGCCATGACTGGCGCCTTTCGGTGCTTTCAGGCGACTCGGCCTCGCTTGGCGCGCGACTTGCGGCTGTCGGGGCAGACCGTTCCGTTTCGGGACGGGGGAAAGCCATCGGGGGTCAAGGGTCCATCATGGGCAATGACATCGACACTCACCTGGGCAAGCGTCTCCGCCGCCGTCGCCGGCTGCTGGGCCTGACCCAACAACAGCTGGCCGGCGCCGTGGGCGTTCGTTTCCAGCAGATCCAGAAGTACGAGTGCGGCGCCAACCGCATCTCGGCCGCGCGCCTGTGGCAGCTGTCCGAAGCCCTGGAAGTGCCGGTCGGCTACTTCTACGACGGGCTGTCGAACCTCGCCGCCCGCGAGGCCGCGCCGGCGCACAACGACTCCGAGGGCGGCGAGATGTTCGCCCGCAAGGAGACGATCGACCTGATCCGGGCCTACTACCTGCTCGGCGAGCGTCCGCGCCGCCGCCTGCTGGACCTGGCCAAGTCGCTGAACGGCGTCGAGCAGATCGAAGCCTGACCCACGCTTCAGTTGGGCGGTTCAGTGGAGTAGCGTCGCGGGCCAGGGCAGGCTAAAGCCCTGCCCATGACGCTCTCCGCCGATCGCATCGCCGCCCTCGACGCCTTCATCGTCGAGCTCAACAGCGCCTCCGCCGGAGCGATCCTGCCGCTGTTCCGGTCCGACCACGGACTGGAGGACAAGGCGGCGGGCAAGAACCTGCCGCGCGACAGCCACGCGGCGTTCGATCCGGTGACCGAGGCCGACCGCGGCGCGGAAGCGGCGATCCGCAAGCTGATCTCCGAGCGCTATCCCGAGCACGGGGTGATCGGCGAGGAATACGGCGAGGACCGCCCGGACGCCGAGTTCGTCTGGGTTCTGGACCCCGTCGACGGCACGCGCGCCTTCATCTCGGGCCTGCCCCTGTGGACCACCCTGATCGGCCTGCGCCATCAGGGCCGTCCCGTGCTGGGCTCGATCGGCCAACCCTATCTCGAAGAACTCTATATCGGCTCGGCCGCCGCCGGCTCGCGCCTGATCGCCCGCGGCGGCGAGAAGCCCCTGCGCGTACGTCCCTGCGCCGTGCTGACCGACGCCATCATCGCCACCACTGACCCTGAGGCCTGCTTTGACGGCGCCGAACTCGGCGCGTGGCGCCAGGTGCGCGCGGCCGCCAAGCTGGCCCGCCTGGGCTGCGACGCCTACGCCTACGCCATGGTCGCGGCCGGCACGATGGACATGGTCATCGAGGCCGGGCTGAAGAGCTGGGACGTCGAGGCCGCCATCCCCCTGATCGAAGGCGCCGGCGGCGTCCTCACCGACTGGCGCGGCGCCCCGATCGGCCAGCACGGCGGCCAGATGGCCATCGCCGGCGACCAACGCGTGCTGGACGAGGCGCTGGTGGCCCTGAAGCGGTCGGCGAAATAACCCCTTCTCCCCTTGCGGGAGAAGGTGGCCTGCGAAGCAGGTCGGATGAGGGGTCGAAGATCGGCGCCGCTGCAAAAGCTGATCGACCGGGCGATGAGGACGGGTCTGAGAGACCCCTCATCCGTCGCCTGCGGCGACACCTTCTCCCGCAAGGGGAGAAGGATCAGATTTTCAAACCGTCGGGCAGCAGCCGCTCGCCGGCGGCGAAGCGCTCGATGGCCACCCACTCGACCCAGACGTCCTGGCTGTTCTCGTTGATCACGAAGCGGTCGCGCGCGGTCGCCTTGGGATCGGTGGTCGTGATCTCGTAGACGAACATGATCTCGTGGCCGATGTGGCCCTCGTGCTCGTAGAGGTTCTCCAGCACGCGGGGCGGCCCGACGATCTCGATCGAAAAGCCCGTCTCCTCCAGGAACTCGCGCCGCAGGGTCTGCGCCGAGGTCTCGCCGAACTCGACGCCGCCGCCCAGCGGCCGCCAACCCTTCACCGAGCCGTCGTCGTTGCGCACCTCGGCGACCAAGAGCCGGTCTTCAAAGCGCAGCAGGCCGATGGCGACGACCCGCACCGCCTGCTTCGGCCGCCACGTGCTCATCGCGGCGCGACCGGATCGACCGTCTCGTCGAAGGCGGCCCAAAAGCGGGCGCGGCGGTCGTCGGTCTCGATCAGGATCTCGTGGAAGGCGTCCTCGATCTCGAGATAGCGGCCCTTGGGGATGCGGGCGGCGATCGCCTTCTGGGCCGAGGTCAGCACCCGGGTGTCGATCCCCGCCCCGACGATGGTCACCGGGATCGTGATGGCCTCGACGCCGGGCGCGCGGGCCAGCCAGTCGCAGGCGGAAAAGGCGAAGTCGGTCCAGCCCCAGGTGATGCCGCCCAGCGCGATATCCGGGTTGGCGCGGATCTGGGCCTGATGGCGGGCGTAGCGGGCCGCGTCGTGGGTCAGGGCGTCCTGCGGGAAGACGTGCTTGAACGGATCGCCGACGTCGCCCAGCACATAGTCGCCCCGCAGCGGCGTGCGGGCGGCCAGCCACGCCAGTCCCCGCGCCAGGAAGGCCGGCGTACGTCCGGGGTTCAGCCCCAGCATCGGGGCCGACAGCACGCAGGCCGAAAAACGGCTCTCGCCATGGGCCAGGACGAGGCTGGTCAGGCAGCCGCCCATCGAATGGCCCAGCGCGATCCACGGTTTGGGCAGGCGCGCCTCGAAGGCGGCCAGCAGAGCCTGGTAATCGCCGAGAAAGTCATGGAAGCCGGCCGCGTGGCCCTTCAGCCGGTCAGGCAGCATGCGGTGCGAGAGCCCCTGCCCCCGCCAGTCATGCACCAGGACGACGAAGCCCCGGGCCAGCAGGTCGGAGACGACCTCGTAGTACTTCTCGATCGGCTCGCTGCGGCCGGGGCTGACGACCACCGATCCGCGCGCTTTCCCCTCGGAAAAAAAACCCTCCGGATGAAATAAAGCGGCGCGGAGGGTCGCCCCGTCCGCGCCACGAAACCATTCGGCCTGGCCGTGGTCGGGAACCGGCGCCTCGGGAATCGAGACCAGAGGCGCGGGCTCCCCCATCGGCTTAGCGCAGCTTGGAGAACAGCGCCGCCATCTTGGACTGCAGCGCCATCGCCGCGCCCATGTCCGACAGCTTCAGCTTGCCGGTCATGACGGCCATGGTCGGGTCGAGCGAACCGGCGCCGATGGCCAGGAAGTCTTCCTTCGACAGGGTCATGGTCAGGTCGGCCGGACCGTCGTCGTTCGTGACCGACCCGCCGTCGATCAGGATGACGCCTTCGCCCTTCAGGTCGAACTTCAGGCTCTTGCCGAGGCCGCTGTCGTCGCCGACGGCGGTTTTGATCTTGTCGGTGATTTCCTGCAGAGTGGCCATGAAACGCGATCTCCCTCTTATTTGCGCTTTCAATAATGCGCGTGAGAACTTGGCGTGCACCCTGGCCGGGCGCGGCGCGCAAGTAAACACCGTTTAGACGCTCTCCACGCTATTTTTTGCTCTGAATGAAGCGCACCTGCGAGGGCGCGCCGGACAGGCGAATGCGGGTCGCGCCCTTGAAGTCGGAAAGCCGGTAAATCGGGGTCTTGCCGGCCAGCGGCAGGGGCTGCGCCTTGCCGTCGGGACCGATCACGGCGCCGCCGGAAGCGCCCGGAAAGCCAAAGCCCGTCATCTTCGGCGCCAGCATGGCCATCGGCCCGGCCGCCTTGCCGATGACGCCGTTGGTGGACTCCAGGACGGTCTTCAGCTCGCCGGCGTCGTACTCGGCCGCCGGCTTCAGCACCGGCTCGATGATCAGGGTCGAGCCGAACTTGGCGTCGGCCGGCGCGTCGAACTCGACCTTGGCCCCGCCCTGCAGCTGGGCCAGCGTCGGCAGGCGCTCGAAGCGGCCGTCGGCGTTGATCGGCAGAGGGGTGCGCGCCCCGCCCGCCTCGACCAGGGTCGCCTTCAGCCCGGCGGCGGGCTTGCCGTCACGGCTGAGACCGTAGGCCACGCGGGTGCGCGAGCGTTCCTGGGCCGGAACCTTGAGGAAGTTCTCCAGGTAGCTGAACACCTTGTCGGCCGGGGCCACCTTGCTCCCTTGCGCCAAGGCGACCGATCCGGCCGCCAGGGTCAGGACGGCGGCGACCAGCGCGCGCCTTGCGATACGGCGGCTCATTTCGGCTTCACGAACTTGAGGGTCATGCGGTCGCTCTCCCCGATGGCGTCGTACTTGGCGTGGTCGAAGTCGGGCTCGGCCGGCTCGCCGCGCGGCGCCGACAGGCGGGTCGGCGGCAGGGTCCAGACGCCGAACGGATGGTCCTTGGTGTCTTTCGGATTGGCGTTGATCTCGCTCGACCCGGCCAGTTCGAACCCGGCCTCCTTGGCCAGCTGCTCGACATAGGCCTGCTGCACATAGCCGTCGGCGGCCAGCACGTCCTGCACGCGGCCGGGCTCGCCCCGGTGCTCCTCGACACCCAGGATCCCGCCGGGCTTCAGCGCCGCCAGGGCGTCCTTGAAGGCCTTCTCGGCGACGCCGCCGGCCATCCAGTTGTGCAGGTTGCGCAGGAACAGCACCCGGTCGACGCTGCCCGCCGGGGCCACCGGACCGCTGCCGCGGCCGAAGGTGGTGATCTCGACCTTGCCGTAGAGCCTGGGCTTTTCCTCCAGCTTGCGACGATAGGCGGCGACGATCTCGGCGGCGGCGGGATCGGCCGGATCGGCCTCCAGCACCGCCTCGTAGAGCTTGCCGCCGGTGGCCGCCAGGAACGGGGCCAGGATCTCGGTGTACCAGCCCGCGCCCGGCCAGAACTCGACGACGGTCTGGCCCGGACGGACCTCCCAGAACTCCAGGCTCTGCACCGGATGGCGCCAGGCGTCCCGGGCCTTGTCGGCGCTTGAGCGCCAGTCGCCCGCCACCGCGCCGGCCAGGGTGGACGCGCCGCCCTTGGGCTCAGGCTTGGCGGCCTCGGTCTTGGCGGGCGCAGCCTCCTTCTTGCGGCCGCAGCCGACGAGACCGGCCGCGCCAGCAGCGCCGACAGCGGCGATCAGGCCGCGACGCGACCACGAATACGCTGGATCCATCACTCCCCCTCTACGCATGGATCCAGCCTAGGCCGCGACCTTGGCAAAAACACGCCCGCGGCCCGCGGGCTTCGGGGCCAAAGGACGCCCGATCACGCCGGCTTCTTGAAGCGCAGGGTCATGCGGTCGCTCTCGCCGATCGCGTCGTACTTGGCGCGGTCGAAGTTCGGGTCGGCCGGCTGGCCCGAGGGCGCCGACTGGCGCACCGGCGGCAGGGTCCAGACGCCGAAGGGATGGTTCTTGGTGTCCTTGGGATTGGCGTTGATCTCGGACTTGGCGTCCAGCTTGAACCCGGCCTTCACGGCCAGGGCCACGACGGTGGCGGTCGACAGGTAGCCGTCGGCCCCGGCGCTCTTCTCGTCGGCCGGATCGGCGCGGTGTTCCTCGATGGCCAGCACGCCGCCCGGTTTCAGCACGGCGAAGAAGTCGGCGAACAGCTTGTCGGCGACGCCCGGCTGGACGGTCCAGTTGTGGACGTTGCGAGCGGTCAGCACGAGGTCGGCCGAGCCCGGCGCGCCCAGCGGCGCGGCCACCGGCCCGAAGTCGACGAACTTGACCTTGCCGTACTTGGCCTCGTCGGCGAAGCGGGCCTCGAAGGCCGCGCGGCCCTTGCGGGCGCCGTCCGACAGCTTGGGGTTGGCCAGGTCGGCGACGCCGGCCACGTAGGTCCCCTTGGTGGCCTTGGCGTAGGGCGCGAGGATCTCGGTCCAGTAGCCGCCGCCGGGCGAGACCTCGATCACCGTCTGGCCGGGCTTCAGCCCCCAGAACGCCAGGCTCTCATAGGGATGGCGGGCGCCGTCGCGGGCGACGCTGGTCGGGGTGCGGTCGGGCGAGGCGACCGCGGTCTTCAGGGCCGCGTCGGCGGCCAGGGCGCCGGTGGCTGGCGCGAGCGCGGCCAGGGCGGCGAGAATGAGGAAATGGCGGCGGGCGGGCATGGGTCTGTCTCCGTCGTCGGCCCGCGTTCCGGGCGCGCCGACCTTAACCGCGCGAGCCTCCCGATCAAGCGATTCCAAAACGAAACGCCGCACCCCTTGAAGTCGAAAACCGACCTCCCAACTATTCAACCGAGGGCGCTGGCAAACCGGGCCTTCCGGATCGCAGACGAGGCCGAGATCGGGTCGTCGAAGGTCCGAACACACATCGCAACCTTGCTTGAAGAGAAGGTTCTACATCTATGCGTACGATCGACCTGTCGCCCCTTTACCGCTCGCTCGTCGGCTTCGACCGCCTGGCCGCGCAACTCGACGCCGCCGCCAAGACCGAAGCCGCCTCCGGCTATCCGCCCTACAACATCGAGCGCACCGACGAGAACACCTACCGCATCGAGATCGCCGTCGCCGGCTTCAAGCCGGAAGAGCTGTCGATCGAGGCCAAGGAAGGCCTGCTGACCGTCTCGGGCCGCAAGGCGGCCAATGACGAAGCCAAGCGCTACCTGCATCGCGGCCTCGCCGAGCGCAATTTCGACCGTCGCTTCCAGCTGGCCGACTACGTGGTGGTGACCGACGCGGCCCTGGCCGACGGCCTGCTGACCATCGCGCTGAAGCGCGAACTGCCCGAAGCCCTCAAGCCCCGCACCATCCCGATCAACACCGGCGCCGTCACCATCGATAGCGACAGCGCCAGCCTGATCGAGGGCGAACAGGCCGCCTGACGGCGTCCCGATCGCTTTCTTCCCTCTCTGTTCCAAGTCCCCTCCGACTTCGGGCGGCGCAGCGATGCGCCGCCCTTTTTCGTCTCTGCACCAGTTCTGCACGACGATCGGGCGGGCCGTGCACGGCCTCGCCGCCGGGGCTGCAAGCCGCGCGGCTATCGGAAAGGCTCCGCTGATGGGGACCTCCGATGAAAGCCTTCCGCCCGCCGCCCGCCGCCGCGCCCTTCTGGATGAAGCCGGTGGCCGCCGCCCTGCTGGTGCTGGCGTCCGACCAGCTGTTCTGGGGCTATGCCGCTGGCGCGACCCTGGGCGGCTTCTGCCTGCTGGTGACCATCGCCGTCGTCCTGGTCCATCCCGCCGCGCGCCGGGCCTGGGGCGCGCTGCTGGCCGCCGCGGTCTTCGGCGTCGTGATGATCGAGGCGCCGGGCCTGCTGGCCTTCGTCCTGTGGGCGATCACCATCGCCGTGGCGGTGCTGTCAGCCCGCGCGGGCCGGCATGAGGACGCTTGGCGCTGGCTGCAACGGCTGGCGGCCCTGCTGGTCCTGGGCCTCATCGCCCCGTTCCGCGACGTCATGAAGGCCCGCAAGCGCGCGCCGGGCTCGGGCGCGGCCCTGCGTCGCCTGCCCGTGCTGGTCCTGCCCATCGTCGGCGGCGCGGTGTTCCTGGCGCTCTTCACCATCGCCAATCCGGTGATCGCCCAGGCCGTGGCCCAGTGGCGCATCCCCCAGATCGACCTGCCCCGCATCGGCTTCGCCGTCATCGTGCTGTTCGGGGTCTGGATGTTGCTGCGGCCCAGCTTCAAGCGCCCGCTCTGGGGCCTGCCGGCCGCCAAGCCCGGCGCCGCGCCGCTACCCGGCCTCAGCGTCGCCTCGGTGGGCCTGTCGCTGGTGGTGTTCAACACCATCTTCGCCCTGCAGAACGGCCTGGACCTGGCCTTCCTGTGGTCGCGCGCGCCGCTGCCGCAGGGCGTGACTCTGGCCGAATACGCCCATCGCGGCGCCTATCCGCTGATCGCCACCGCCCTGCTCGCCGGCCTCTTCGTACTGGTCGCCCTGGCGCCCGGCTCGGCGACGGCGCGCTCGACGTGGCTGCGGCGGCTGGTGGTGCTGTGGGTGGCGCAGAACCTCTTCCTCGTCGCCTCGTCGATCCTGCGCACCCTCGATTATGTGGAGGTCTACGCCCTGACCCGCCTGCGGCTGGCGGCCCTGATCTGGATGGCGCTGGTGGGCCTTGGCCTGCTGCTGATCTGCTGGCGGATGCTGCGCGCCAGGAGCGCCGGCTGGCTGATCAACGCCAACCTCGCCGCCGCCGGCCTGGTGCTGGCCGTCTGCACGGTGGTGGACCTCGGCTCGGTCGCCGCCGCCTGGAACGTCCGCCACGCCCGCGAACTGGGCGGCGACGGCGAGGCGCTGGACGTCTGCTACCTGGAGCGCCTGGGTCCCGCCTCAGTCGTGGCCCTCAGCCAGCTCCGCGCGACCGCCCTGCCCCCGCTGCTGGCGGCGCGCGTGGCCTGGTCGCGCGAGACGGTGCTGAACGACCTGGAACCTCGCCAGGCCCAATGGCGCGGCTGGTCCTGGCGCGGCGAACGGCGGCTAAGCCAGGCCCTGCTGATCGCGCCGCGCGACCGGACCATCCCGGTTCCGGCCGGAACGCTGGACTGCCAGGGCCGCCCGATCGGCCCGAGCGAACCCGAACCGACGCCCCAACCGTACAGCGAACCGTTGACCCTGGACGTCGCAGGCGGAACATCTGCGCCATGACTCAGCCGATCCTGATCGTCGACGACGAGCCCCACATCCGCGAGCTGCTGGCCTTCGCCCTGGGCAAGGCCGGCTACGCCACGGTCGAGGCCGCCGACGGCGAGGCGGCGCTGGAGGCGATCGCCGCCCACAGGCCGGCCCTGGTGGTGCTGGACATCAACATGCCGCGCCTCAACGGCCTGGACGTCTGCCGCCGCATCCGCGCCGAGGGCCAGCTGCCGGTGCTGCTGCTGTCGTCGCGCGACGACGAGATCGACCGGGTGCTGGGCATCGAGCTGGGGGCCGACGACTACGTGGTCAAGCCGTTCAGCCCGCGCGAGGTGACGGCCCGCGTCGCCGCGATCCTGCGCCGCGCCTCGGCCGCCGCTCCGCCGCCGGCCGAGGAGCCCAAGCTGGTCAGCCATGGCCGCCTCAGCCTCGAGGCCGACGCCTGGCGGGCGGCCTGGGGCGAGACCGAGACGGCGCTGACCGTCACCGAGTTCGGCATCCTCTGGACCCTGGCCAGCGCCCCGCGCCGGGTGTTCACCCGCGACGCCATCATCGACAAGCTGCGCGGCCCGGGCTTCGCCCTCACCGACCGCACCATCGACAGCCACGTGCGCAACCTGCGCGCCAAGTTCGCCAGGCTGGGCGGCGTCGACGTGGTCGAGACCCGGCCCGGGGTCGGCTATCGGCTGGGGGCCTGCCAGGGCCAGGACGCGGAGGCGTGATCGCCGCGCTGTCGGCCTTCAAGGACGCGGTGAAACGCCGCTGGCCGGCCCTGCGCCTGCGCTCGATCCTGCTGGCGGTGCTGCTGTTCGCCGCCGCCATGCCGGCGCTGGGCGGCATCTTCCTGCGCAGCTACGAGAACACCCTGGTCCGCCAGACCGAGGCCGAGTTGACCGCCCAGGGCGCGGCCCTGGCGGCGACGGCGGCGGCCCTGTGGCCCGGCGCGCCCGCTCCCAGCGCCCTGCCCGAACCGGATCCCGAAGATCCCGCCTACTACCGCCCGGAGAAACCGAGCCTCGACCTTTCGGCCGCCTCGATCCTGCCCGAGCGGCCGACGCCGCCGCCCTCGCCCGTTCAGCCAGAGGCGGACGCGACCGCCGCCGCCGCGCGTCTCGACCACATCTTCGCCGACACCACCCGCAGCACCCTGGCGGCCGTGGTGCTGACCGACGGCCACGGCCGGGTGGTGCGCGGCCTCGGCGCCGGCGGCGACCTCTCGGCCCTGCCGGAGGTGCGCGCGGCCCTGGCCGGCGGCTCTCAGACCGTGCTGCGCCACATCGGCAAGTATCGCCAGCGCTATGCCTGGGAGTGGGTGAGCCGCGCCTCGGCCGTACGCCTGCACCACGCCCGCCCCGTCGTGATCGAGGGCCGGACCGTCGGCGTGCTGCTGCTGTCGCGCTCGCCGCGCGGCCTCTTCAAGGGCCTGTACGAGGATCGGGGCAAGCTGCTGCTGGGGGCCGGCGTCATCGTCGCGGTGCTGTTCGGCCTGGCGGGCCTGGTGTCGCGCGGGGTCACCCGGCCGATCGAGCAGCTCAGCGCCGCCACCCGCGCCATGGCCCAGGGCCGGGGCGAGGCGCCCGAGACCCCGGCCACCGCCGCCGTCGAGATCCAGGCCCTCTATGACGACTTCCGGGCCATGGCCGCGGCGATCGACAAGCGCTCGCGCTACCTGCGCGACTTCGCCGCCGCCCTCAGCCACGAGTTCAAGACGCCCCTGGCCGGGGTGCGCGGCGCCATCGAGCTGTTGCAGGACCATTATCCGACCATGAGCCAGGCCGAGCGCGAGCGCTTCCTGGCCAACATCGCCGCCGACAACGCCCGGCTGTCGGCCCTGGTCGGACGGCTGCTGGAGCTGGCCCGCGCCGACATGGCCACGCCCGAGGCGGGGGTCGCCGCCGCGCCCGCCGCCGCCGCCCGGGCCGTGGCCGCCGTCCTCTCCGGCCCGGATCTGGCCGTCACCCTCGACCTTCCGGCCGACCTGCCGCCGGTCGCCGCGCCCCTGGCGGTGATCGAGACGGTGCTGACCGTGCTGGTCGAAAACAGCCGCCAGGCCGGCGCGAAACAGGTGATTATCGAGGGCCGCCACGAGCGCGACGAGGTCGTGCTGGAAGTCGCCGACGACGGCCCCGGCGTGGCCCAGGCCGACGCCGCCCGCCTGTTCGAGCCGTTCTTCACCACCCGCCGCGCCGAAGGCGGCACGGGCCTTGGCCTGTCCATCGCCCGCTCGCTGGCCCGCGCCCATGGCGGCGAGACGGCATATGTCGCGCGCGGCTCGGGCGCGCGCTTCGTGCTGTGGCTGCCGACGGCCTGATCCCCTCCGGGCGTCTGCACGGAATCTCCACAACCGGTTCATCACCGCGCCTTGGGTCGCTTCTAGGCTTCGATCTCGCCCCGACAGGAGATCGCCATGCTGACCGCCGCCCCGCCCGCCACCGACTGCCAGGTCGAGCTCGACATCGCCGCCGGCCGCTACACCTGGAGCGTCGTGCGCCCCGACGGCATGCGCCTGTCCGGGACCGCCAGCGACCCGGCCTTCGCCCAGAGCCAGACCGCCCTGGCCGCCGTGATGCTCGACGCCTTCGCCTCGCTGAAGCGGCGGCGTTTCTAGGCGCCCGTCCGCGTCTTCGCCTCGTCTTGGCCATGGGGCGGGTGTAAGCGTCGCCTTCGCCCGTTTCGCAAAGGCCCTTTCATGCGCGCGCTCGTTTCCCCCGCCCTGGCCCTCGCCCTGACGCTCGGCGTCTCGGTCGCCGCCCTCTCTTCCGCCCCCGCCCTGGCCGCGCCCGAGAGCTACGCGACCATCCGCATGAAGACCGACACCGCCTTCCTCAGCCCCGAGGAGCGCAAGGTGGTGAACCTGCTGATCCAGGCCGCCGACCAGATGACGGCCATCTACGACAAGCAGGCGGTCGCCCAGGGCGGCGCCGACGGCCCGGGCCACGGCTTCTATCCGCCGGGCATGACCAAGGCGGAATTCGAGACCTATCTGGCCGCCCATCCCGACCAGAAGGCGTCATTGATGGACGCCTATACGGTGGTCCGCCGCGACGGCGACAAGCTGGTCGCCGTGCCCTATTCGGAGGCCTACAAGCCCGAGCTGGCCAAGGCCGCCGCCCTGCTGGACGAGGCCGCCAAGGTCACCACCAACGCCAGCCTCAAGCGCTTCCTGACGCTGCGGGCCCAGTCGTTCCGCTCCAACGACTACTTCCAGTCCGAGATGGCCTGGATGGACCTGGAAGGCACGCCGATCGAGGTCGCCATCGGTCCGTACGAGACCTACACCGACGAGATGATCGGCCAGAAGGCCGCCTTCGAGGCCTTCGTCACCCTGAAGAACCCGACCGAGAGCCAGGCCCTCGACAAGTACAAGGCCTATCTGCGCGACATGGAAGCCAACCTTCCGGTGGCCGACGCCTACAAGAACTTCAAGCGCGGCGGGGCCTCGCCGATCGCCGTGGCCGAGCAGATCCGCGGCGGCGGCGACAATCTGCACGGCCCGCAGACCGTGGCCTTCAACCTGCCCAACGACGAGCGGGTGCGCGAGGCCAAGGGCGCCAAGAAGGTGATCCTGTCCAACGTGCTGGCCGCCAAGTACGAGGGCATCCTCTCGCCCATCGCCTCGCGCGTGCTGGTCGCCGACCAGGCCGCCCTGGTCAGCCAGAAGTACATGACGCTGGAGACCCTGTTCCATGAGCTGTCGCACAGCCTGGGCCCGGGCTCGATCACCGTCGCCGGCCGCGCCACCACCGTCTCGGCCGAGCTGAAGGACATCGCCGGCACCGCCGAGGAGGCCAAGGCCGACGTCATGGGGGCCTGGAACATCCTCTTCATGATGGAGAAGAACGAGATCCCGGCCGCCGAGCGCCCGCAGCTCTTCGCCACCTACACCGCCGGCATCTTCCGCGCCGCCCGCTGGGGCGACGAGGAAGCCCACGGCCGCGGCGCGGCCCTGCAGTACGGCTACCTGAAAGCCAAGGGCGCCTTCGTCTTCGACCCCGTCGCCAAGCGCTACCGCATCGACGACGCCAAGATGGCCGCCGGCATCCGCGACCTGGTGGCCGACATCGTCAAGCTGCAGGGCGACGGCGACTACGCCGGCATGGTCGCCTTCTTCGACCGCTACGCCCACCTCGACGACGACGCCCGCGGCGTGATCGCCACGCTGAAGGACATCCCCGTGGACATCACCCCGGTCTATCCGGAGAAGGTGTGAGGACGAAGGCCGCCCGAAAGGAACCTCCCCCCATGGGGGAGGTGATCGCGTAGCGATCGGTGGGGGGAGTAGGTGCGAAATCGGCCGATGGTCGGGAAGCTGAAAACGCCCCCCACCGGCCTTCGGCCGCCTCCCCCACAGGGGGAGGTTCTCTTACGCCGGCGCGAAATCCACGCCCTGCACCTGGTTCAGGTCGCAGTCGCGGAAGCTCGCCTTGGCGATGCGGGCGCCGGTGAAGTCGGCGCCGCGCAGGTCGGCGCCGTCGAGGATGGCTTCGGAGAGGTCGGCGGTCTGGACCATGGCGTAGCGCATGCGGGCGGCCGCCAGGCTGACCTGGGTCTGGCGCTGGGGTCCCAGCGGCAGCGGCGACAGATAGGCCTGGCGCAGGTCGGCCTTGGTCAGGTTGGCGCCGGTCAGCTTGGCCCCGCGCAGGTCGGCGCCGCGCAGATTGGCCGCGCGCAGGTCGGCGTTCTGCAGGTTCGCGCCCTGCAACTGGGCGCCGGACAGGTCCATGCCGACCATGCAGGCGCCCTTGGCGGTCATGGCGGTCAGGCGCAGGCCCTTCAGCCGGTCGCCCAGCGGACGCAGGTCCTCGCCGTCGAGACGGGCCGCCGCGCCTTCCTTGCCGCCGGTCTGGCACCATTGCTGGTTGGCCAGGCAGCGGGCGTAGAGCTCGCGGGCCTTGTTCACGGCTTCCGGCGTCGAGGCTGTCAGCGCCCCGGTCATGTGCGCGCCGCTGGTCCGCGCGGTCGAGGTGTCGACCCCGGCCATCACCGAGCCCTGCAGGTTGGCGCCCTCGAGGTTGGCGCCCTTGATGTCGGCGTTGTCGAGGATGGCGCCGGCGAGGTTGGCTTCCTTCAGGTTGGCGCCCGACAGCTTGGCCCCGCGCAGGGAGCAGTCGGAGAAGTCGGCCTTGAAGGCCGAGACGCCGGTGAACTGCGAGCCGTCGAGGGTCGCGCCCGAGAAGTTGACCTCGTCGACCTCGCCGTTGCGGGTCTCGTGCTTGAGGGTGTCCAGGCCCTTGCGGGGGTGCGGGATGGCGATCTGGCCTTCGCGGAAGTCGGCCTGGGTCAGGTCGGCCTGCGAGAGGTTGGCGCCGCGCAGGCAGGCCCCACGCAGGTCGGCGCGTTGCAGGCTGGCTTGGCGCAGGTCGGCCTTGCGCAGGTCGCAGCCGAACAGGCTGGCGCGATCCAGCTTGGTGCGCACCATGCGGCAGCCGTCGAGGATGGAGGCCGACAGGTCGGCGTCGGTCAGGTTGCGGAACGACAGGTCCAGGCCCGACAGGTTCATGAAGCGCAGCGAGGCGCGCTTGCCGCCCTGCTTGCCGGTCACGAACTTCTCGTGGGCCGTGACGAGCATGTCGAGTTCGGCCTGGCTGAGCTTGCGGCGGCCCGCAAGATTCTGCACGGCGTTCATTGCGGGACCCCCTCCCGACTCTGCGTAAGTCTCTTGAATTTCATCGGATAACAGGAATCGACGAGCGAACGGTTAAGGCCGCGTCTTTTCGTCACATTTGCTCAGATGACGTCGTCCAACCCCCGCGCGCCCAGCCGGATCGCGCCGGTCAGGTCGACGTCCTTGAGGTTGCCGTTGGTGAAGTTGGCGCGCGACAGGTCCGCCCCCGCCAGGCATGCACCGCGCAGGTCGGCCCGGGCCAGGTCGGCGTTGGTCAGCAGCACGCCGGTCAGGTCGGCCGGCAGCAGCCGGTCCTTGCCGATCAGCAGCGGGCCCAGCTGGGCGTCGCGCAGGTCCGAGCCCGAGAGCTTGGCGCCCTTCAGCCGCGCCCCGCGCAGGTCGGCCCGGCGCAGGTTGCAGGCCCGCAGGTCCGCCCCCTCCAGCTGGGCGCCCTGCATCTGCACGCCTTCCATATCGAGGCCGTAGAACACCGCACCCTTGGCCGTCAGGGCCGTCAGGTTGAAGCCGCGGATGCTCTTCAGATTGCGCAGGTCGGCCCTGTCGAACGACGACGGCTTGCCCTCGGCCCCGCCGGTCTCGCACCAGCGGGCGTGGTCGGCGATCATCTGCTCGTAGGGCATGTCGGAGACGTCGACGCCCGAGGCCTTGTCGGTCAGCGCCCCTTCCATGCTGGCCCCGGTGACGTTCCAGGACAGGGTTTTCACCCCCACCAGCACGGTGTTGCGCAGGTCGGCGCCCGACAGGTTGGCGCCCGACAGGTCGGCCCCGGCCATGTTGGCGCCGTTGAAATTGGCCTGCTTGAGGTTGGCGCGCACCAGCTTGGCGTCTTTCAGGATCGCGTCGCTGAAGTCGGCCTTGGTGGCGACGATGCCCGACAGCCGCGAGCGCTCCAGATTGGCGCCCGAGAGGTTGGCGCCGGCCGCATAGGCCTCGCGCTGCACCGGCTCGATGATGCGATAGCCCTTCTCGCGGTCGGCGGCGGCGATCTGGCCTTCGCGCAGGTCGGCCTCGAACATGTCGGCGCCGGTCAGGTTGGCGCCGCGCAGGCTGGAGCCGCGCAGATCCGAGCGCCGCAGCGAGGAGTCGGTCAGGTCCGCTCCCTGCATGTCGGCGCCGTAGAGATTGGCGTTGTCGAGCTTGCAGCGGCGCAGGTCCGCGCCGACCAGCAGCGCGCCGGTGAAGTCGGCGTCGCACAGGTTACGGCCGGCCAGCACCAGTCCGGAAAGGTCGCAGAAGGCGAACACCGCGCGCGCTCCGCCCAGCCGAGCCGACCACAGGCGGTCGTGCTTGGCGCAGATCACGTCGACTTCTTGTTGCGTCAGGCGCCGGTGTTCCTGGCCTGCCGCTGCCGGGGTGTTCATGCAAGCTCGCGTCTTCGTCCCCTTAGGGTACGCCTACTTGATGCGCCTGGCAGCATTAACGTCGTGTTTCCAGGCACTTCCTGCGCGCAGAGAGCACCTGAAACGACCTAGGGTTCCTTTCGTCCTCGGACGAAAGGAACCCCGAAAGATCTGGAACCAGACCTGGATCAGCCGATGGCCGGCAGCTTTTCGGCGCGGGCCTCGTCGAGGTAACGGGCGCCCACCGGCTTCAGGTCGGCGTCGAGCTCGATGGCCAGCGGATTGCCGGTGGGGATCTCGACCTTGACGATCTGGTCGTCCGGCACCGCGAACAGATGCTTGACGATGGCGCGCAGCGAGTTGCCGTGGGCGGCGACCAGGATGTTCTCGCCGGCCTTCAGCTTGGGGGCGATGGCTTCTTCCCAGTAGGGCAGCACGCGGACGAGCGTGGTGGCCAGGCTCTCGGTCGAGGGCAGGTTCGCGCCTTTGTAGCGGCGGTCGCTGGCGAAGTCGTACTCGCCGCCGGGGGCCAGTTCCGGGGGCGGAACATCGTAGGACCGGCGCCAGATCGTGACCTGCTCCTCGCCGTGCTTCTCGGCGGTCTCGGCCTTGTTCAGGCCGGTCAGGCCGCCGTAGTGGCGCTCGTTCAGGCGCCAGTCCTTGGTCACCGGCACGAAGCTTTGCGAAGCCGCGTCGAGCGCCAGGTTGCAGGTGCGGATGGCGCGGGTCTGGACCGAGGTGAAGGCCTCGTCGATGTCGAGCCCGGCGGCCTTGATCAGTTCGCCGCCCTTGCGGGCCTGGGCCTCGCCCTCGGCGGTGAGATCCACGTCCACCCAGCCGGTGAAGCGGTTCTCGAGGTTCCACTGGCTCTGGCCGTGGCGAAGCAGGACGAGGACGGGCATCGGAACTCCCTTGATTGATCAAGGGCGGGCTAAGGCCGCGCGGGGCCGGCGTCAAGCCGCGCAACGCCGGACGGCGCCCCAAGGCCGCGCAGAGCCTGGCGACGGAAGCGGGCGACGCGACGTCAAGCATCGCCCCTGTCGCGCCACGAACGACGTGCTATAGCCGGACCATGCCCGATCGCATCTTCATGCCTATCTGCGCGTTCATCGCTCTGGCGCTGGTCGCCCTGTCCCTGGTCTGGCCGCAGGGTTACGGCGCCCGCTCGCCCGCCCCGTTCGGCTCGACCCCGCTCCAGCAGACTCCGGAGATGAAGGCCCTGATCGAGAAGGAAAAGGCCTCGGCCCGTCGCAGCGAGGAACGCCGGCGGCGCGAAGCCGCCGTGGAAGCCGCCGCCGGCGGCGACCCCGCGCAATAGGCGCCCTGCACGAAGCCAAATCTCGATCAACCGTCACATTGATCGATCATCGTCATACGAAGAGGGTGGCGGACAACCACCCCGACAGCTAAACGCACCCTGCCACTCATTGAAGCGAGCTCCTATGTTCTCGACTCCCCGCGCCGATCTGGTTCCGAATACCGCTGCGTACGAAAACGAACCGCTGGTCAAGGCGACGGGCTTCCGCGAATACGATGCGCGCTGGCTGTTCGGCCCCGAGATCAACTTGCTGGGCATTCAGGCCCTGGGCCTGGGCCTGGGCACCTACATCCAGGAACTGGGCCAGTCGAAGATCGTGGTCGGCCACGACTTCCGCTCCTATTCCTCGTCGATCAAGAACGCCCTGATCCTGGGCCTGCTGAGCGCCGGCTGCGAAGTGCACGACATCGGCCTGGCTCTGTCGCCCACCGCCTATTTCGCCCAGTTCGACCTCGACATCCCGTGCGTCGCCATGGTCACCGCCAGCCACAACGAGAACGGCTGGACCGGCGTGAAGATGGGCGCCCAGAAGCCGCTGACCTTCGGTCCGGACGAGATGGGCAAGCTCAAGGACATCGTCCTGAACGCCAAGTTCGTCGAGCGTGACGGCGGCAAGCTGATCCGCGTCGAAGGCCAGGCCGAGCGCTACATCGCTAACGTCGCCACCCGCGCCCAGATCAGCCGTCCGCTGAAGGTGCTGGCCGCCTGCGGCAACGGCACCGCCGGCGCCTTCGCCGTCGACGCCCTGCAGCGCATGGGCGTGTCGGACGTCGTCGGCATGGACACCGACCTCGACTACACCTTCCCCAAGTACAATCCGAACCCGGAAGACCTGGAGATGCTGCACGAGATGGCCAAGGCCGTCCGTGAGCACGGCGCGGACCTGGCCTTCGGCTTCGACGGCGACGGCGACCGCTGCGGCGTCGTGGACGACGAGGGCGAGGAGATCTTCGCCGACAAGATCGGCCTGATGCTGGCCCGCGACCTGGCCCCGCTGCACCCGGGCGCGACCTTCGTCGTCGACGTCAAGTCGACCGGCCTCTACGCCACCGACCCGATCCTGAAAGAGCACGGCTGCAAGGTCATCTACTGGAAGACCGGCCACAGCTACATCAAGCGCAAGAGCGCCGAGACGGGCGCCCTGGCCGGCTTCGAAAAGAGCGGCCACTTCTTCATGAACGCCCCGCTGGGCTACGGCTACGACTGCGGCCTGACCGCCGCCGCCGCCGTGCTGGCCATGCTCGACCGCAACCCGGACAAGAAGCTGTCGGACCTGCGCAAGGCCCTGCCGATCGCCTTCACCTCGCTGACCATGAGCCCGCACTGCGACGACGAGAAGAAGTACGGCGTCGTCGCCGAGGTGGTGAAGGAATACGAAGACCTGTTCGCCGCCGGCGGCTCGATCCTGGGTCGGAAGATCGTCGAGGTCATCACCGTCAACGGCGTGCGCGTCCACCTGGACGACGGCTCGTGGGTGCTGGTTCGCGCCTCGTCGAACAAGCCCGAAGTGGTGGTCGTGGTCGAGAGCACCCAGTCGGAAGACGACATGAAGGCCCTCTTCCACCAGGAAGTGAAGCCGCGCCTGGGCGCCCGCGTCGGCAAGTACAACCAGGAAATCTGATCGGCCCCACGGCCCTGACGAACGAAAGGCCGGGGAGCGATCCCCGGCCTTTTTGTTTTGGCGGTCCCCCGCTGTTCGCCAGCCCACAATTGCTCGTCATCCCGGCTCTACGCTTCGCTTCGGCCGGGATGACGACGGGTGTTGCGGGCTGGAGGCGACACCGCCCTCAGACCTTCGCCTCAAGCACCTCGCCGATCCGATCGAGCAACGCCTTGCCGGTAAAGGGCTTCATCACGTAGCCGGCCGCGCC
Source organism: Caulobacter sp. GW821-FHT09B11 (assembly GCF_059418205.1). NCBI lineage: Bacteria > Pseudomonadati > Pseudomonadota > Alphaproteobacteria > Caulobacterales > Caulobacteraceae > Caulobacter > Caulobacter sp. GW821-FHT09B11. Next base: position 25,146 of record NZ_JBWKPK010000037.1, read on the forward strand.
CAGCTGCAAAGCCTGGACGATGCGGTCGAGCCGCCCCTCCCCCGTCAGCATCAGCACCGGGATCTCGGCCCCGCCCGGCGCGGCCTTGAGGCTGCGCAGGGCGTCGAGCCCCGACAGCCCCGGCATGCGCACGTCGAGCAGGATCAGGGCCGGCGGCGCGGCCTCGACCGCCGACAGCAGGTCTTCCACCGTCGGATAGGTCCGCACGGCGTAGCCGCCGCGCCCGAGCTGGATCTCGACCAGCTCGCGCGTCAGGGCGTCGTCGTCGGCGACATAGATCAGCGGCGGCGTGACCAGCATGGCGTCCCGAAAGGTTAACGTCGTTGCTTACCGCGCCCGTGGAGTCGCGCAAGTGCGCAGACGCACAAACAGCCCCGGTTCGGGGCCGGCGCGCGCCGGCGGGTCAGCGCGTACCGAAAGTGCGGTCGCCGGCGTCGCCCAGGCCCGGAACGATATAGCCGTGGTCGTTGAGCGAGGCGTCGACCGCCGCCGTCCAGATCTGCACGTCGGGGTGGGCCGCGCGCAGGGTCTCCACGCCCGGGACCGAAGCCAGCAGGCAGACGAACCGCAGGTCGCGCACGCCGCGCTTCTTCAGGAGGTCGATCGCCGCGACGGCCGTGTGGCCGGTGGCCAGCATCGGATCGACGACGATGACCAGGCGGTCGGCGATGTCTTCCGGGGTCTTGAAGTAGTACTCGACGGCCTCGAGGGTCTCGGGATCGCGATAGAGGCCGATATGGGCCACGCGGGCCGACGGCACCAGGTCGAGCATGCCCTCGGCCATCCCCAGGCCCGCGCGCAGGATCGGGGCGAAGACCAGCTTCTTGCCGGCGATGACCTTGGCCTTGGTCGGGGCGACAGGGGTCTGGATCTCGACCTCGTCCATCGAAAGCTCGCGGGTGACCTCGTAGCAGATCAGGGTCGAGGTCTCGCGCATCAGGGCGCGGAAGGTCTTGGTGGAGGTTTCCTTGTCCCGCATCAGGGTCAGCTTGTGCTGCACCAGCGGGTGATCGACGATCGTGACGCCCTGGGCGGTCTGGGTGTTCATGGGCGGCGACATCCTGGTCTTGAAACGGCTCTGCCGCTCAAGTGCCGCCTTCTTGGCCCAAGGCCAAGCGATAATCAGCCGGCCAGACCGACGATCGTCCTGAAGGCCCACACGGTGCAGGCGATGCAGACCAGCAGCGTCATGAAGTCGGCCATTCCCGACCTCCGCTTCGCTGCCTTGATCTTCTTCGCCACGCCCGCCTCGCTGTCCCCTGCGTACGGGCATCCTCACGCATCAGCCTGAACACGACGCTTCCAAACGCGGTTAAGCCGCCGTTTTCCAAAAGAAAAGCCGCGCCGCGCTTCCTGGGGGAGGATGAAGCGCGACGCGGCCGGTACAGCCGGGTCATTGGGGGAGGAACCCGGCTGGGATCCTTAGCCGTGCAGCTTGATGGCCGCGGCGGCGATCAGCTCGCCCTGGTGGCGGGCGCCGTCCAGGTCGATCTGGGTCGGCTGGCGGCTGCCGTCGCCGCCGGCGACCGTGGTGGCGCCGTAGGGCGCGCCGCCGACGATCTCGTCGTTGCTCATCTGGCCCTGGTGGCTATAGGGCAGGCCGATGATCGTCATGCCGAAGTGCAGCAGGTTGGTGATGATCGAGAACAGAGTGGTTTCCTGGCCGCCGTGCTGGCTGGCGGTCGAGACGAACGCGCCGCCGACCTTGCCGTTCAGCGCGCCGCGGGCCCACAGGCCGCCGGCCTGGTCGAGGAACGCGGCCATCTGCGAGCTCAGGCGGCCGAAACGCGTGCCGGTGCCGATGATGATGGCGTCGTAGTCGGCCAGTTCGGCGACGGTGGCGATCGGGGCTTCCTGGTCGAGCTTGAAGTGAGCGCCCTTGGCGATCTCTTCCGGCACGGTTTCGGGAACGCGCTTGATGTCGACGGTCGCGCCGGCGCTGCGAGCGCCTTCGGCGACGGCCTTGGCCATCGTCTCGATGTGGCCGTACGACGAGTAGTAAAGGACCAGAACCTTGGCCATGGGAGTCTCCTAGAGAAAGCTTCGTCTGAAGTTGGGGAGGAAAAGACGCGGCGACTGCCGCCGCGTCTTGAAGGTTTAGGCGGCGTCCACCAGCACGAGTTCGGCGTCTTCCAGAGCCTTGACCCGGATGGTGTTCTCGTTGGCGATCGCCGCGCCGTCGCGGGTGTCGAGCTTGACGCCGTTGACTTCGACCTTGCCGGTCGAGGGCACGAGGTAGGCGTGGCGGCCGTCGCCCAGCGAATACTCGGTCTCTTCACCCGCCTTCAGCGTCGCGCCCAGGACGCGGGCGTCGGTGCGGATCGGCAGGGCGTCGGCGTCGCCTTCGAAGCCGCTGGCCAGGGCCACGAACTTGCCGGAGCGGTCGCCCTTGGGGAAAGGCTTGGCGCCCCAGGCGGGCGGTTCGCCGCCACGGTCCGGGATGATCCAGATCTGGAAGATCTTGGTCACGCCCGGCTCGAGGTTGTACTCCGAGTGGCGGATGCCGGTGCCGGCGCTCATCACCTGCACGTCGCCCGCTTCGGTGCGGCCCTTGTTGCCCAGGCTGTCCTGGTGGGTGATCGCCCCCTCGCGAACGTAGGTGATGATCTCCATGTCGTTGTGCGGGTGCGGCGGGAAGCCGGTGCCGGCGGCGATGGTGTCGTCGTTCCAGACCCGCAGGGCGCCCCAATTGACGCGCTTGGGATCATGGTAGCCGGCGAACGAGAAGTGGTGCTTGGCGTCGAGCCAACCGTGGTTGGCGCCGCCCAGGCTGTCGAACTTGCGAACTTCGATCATGTCGATCTCCCGGTGTGTCTGGGTGGAGAAGCCGCGGCGGCGTCTCCGTTGACGAGGAAGATGGAGACAGATCGCTCGATCCGAAATAGAAATGGTCGAAAGAAACCATTTCCAAAAACGACATGATGAAACTCCCTGACTTCGAGGCCTGGGCCGTGTTCGCCAAGGTGGCCGAGACCGGCTCGTTCGCGCGGGCCGCCAAGGACCTGGGCCTGTCCAACGCCACGGTCTCCAAGGCCGTATCGCGCCTGGAACAGCGGCTGGGCGCGACCCTCTTCCACCGCACCTCGCGCCGGCTGTCTCTGACCGACAGCGGCCAGAGCTCGCTGGAGGCCGCCAGCCGCCTGCTGGCCGACGGCGAGACGCTGGAGCTGGAGGCATCGGCCCAGTCGGCCGTGCCGCGCGGCCTGGTGCGCCTGGCCGCGCCGATGTCGTTCGGCATCGGCTATCTGGGCCCTGCCCTCTCGGACTTCTTCGCCCTCTATCCCGAGGTGTCGGTCGAGCTGTCGCTGTCGGACCAGCTGGTCGACATCGTCGAGGACGGCTTCGATCTGGCCCTGCGGATCTCGGCCCTGGAGGATTCCAGCCTGCTGGCCCGGCGGCTATGCCCGGTGCGGGTAATGCTGGTCGGCTCGCCCGACTATTTCGACCGCCATGGGCGGCCCAGCCATCCTAAGGACCTGACCGGCCACCGCGCCCTCTTCTACACCGGCGGCCGCTCGCGCGACGCCTGGCGGTTCGAGCACGCCCAGCAGGGCCAATACGCCATCAGCGTGCCCGCCCAGCTGCGCGCCAACAACGCCGACGTCTTCCGCGCCCTGCTGCTGGAGGGCCAGGCCCTGGCCATGCAACCCGACTTCATGGTCTGGAACGACGTCGCCGACGGCCGCCTGGAGCAGGTGCTGGCCGACTGGACCCCGCCCCCGATCGCCATGCACCTGGTCACCCCGCCCAGCGCCATCCGGCCGGCGCGGGTGCGCGTGCTGATGGAGTTCCTGGCCGAACGGCTGGCCAAGGCGCCGTGGCTGGGGTGAGCTCCAAGGGTCGTCATCCCGGCCGCAGCGAAGCGGAGAGCCGGGACCCAGGGGCAGGCGCACTGCGGTCGCCCCTGGGTCCCGGGTCTGCGGCCCGCTTCGCGGACCTTCGCCCGGGATGACGCGCTAAAATTCAGAAGCCTCGATAGCGAAACCGCCTCTGGAACTTCCGGGCGACCGCTGCTAGGAAGTCGCCTCTTCGCTTCGCCCCCGGGCAAGCAGCGAAGCGCGGGCGTGGTGAAACTGGTAGACGCGCCGGACTCAAAATCCGGTTCCGAAAGGAGTGTCGGTTCGACCCCGACCGCCCGCACCAGCTTATCTGACAAGGGTTTGTGTCGTCGGGCGGTGGGCTTCCGCGAGGAGGCGCGCGTCAGTCCGGATGCAGGACATCTCTCCGTCGCCTCCCTCGCCCTTGTGGCGAGGGTCCATGCCGGCGACCGCTCAGACCCAGGCCATTCTGCAAAGGTCTGAGCAGCGGAACGATGGATCCTGGGCACAAGGCCCAGGAAGGCGATCGATGGCGATTTCAACTCACACGCTTCGGCTCATACGCCTGTGCGCAGACGAACGAAGCCCCGGCTGTCGTCCGGACCAGGCCTCAAGCCCCCTTCAGCCAGACCCTGACCTGCCACGCCGCGCCGTCGTCCTCGACGAAGTCCGTCGCCCAGGCCAGCACGTCGGGGTGGGTGATCCAGAACCCGTAGGGCGGCGCGTGGCCGGTGTTCTCGAAGCTCAGGTCATGGTCCCGGTCTTCCGGCACATCGGCGTTGGGCATGGCCCACTGCTCTTCCGGCGGCGGGTCCATGGCGTCGACGAAGTGCAGGTGCGCCCGCACCAGCCCCGTCTCCGACGCACCGGTCGCCACCTCGCGCGTCGCCGGATGACGCCGCAGGAACGCGACGCCGGCTTCGGTGGTCAGGACGATGGGCTTCAGGGCGGAAAGCGGGGTTGTCATGCCGGCAAACTAGTCGAGGCCGCCGGCGGGCGCCAAGCCGGCCCATGGGCGAGATCGCGCAGCGCCACGTCCGATCACGCGGACATCGAGCCGCACGCGATCAGGCCGCCAGCAAGAGACGGTTTTGTCGATCGATCAGATGAAGACTTGAAAGACTAGTCGAGATCTTCGTCGGCGGCCGCGGGAACTTCCCGCCAATTGCGGACCAGAATCACGCCGCCCCAAACCACGACGCCGACCGCCAACGCAATCAGCGCCGGCCATTGGACCAGTTCCATTTGTTTCTCTCCCCTTATTTTTCTCGATGCAATCACAGCTTGGCGGGCGGCGCTACTGGGTTTGATCGTATGGGGATGATTTCACGGATCGGCGTTAGGCCGGCTTCCAGATGCTCCCCCTCTGGGGGAGCTGTCGCGGAGCGACTGAGGGGGGTCGCTGCATAGACCGGGGAAGGGGGGGGGGGGGGG
>NZ_JBWKPK010000037.1:30407-45394 GCF_059418205.1 Caulobacter sp. GW821-FHT09B11
CCCTCCGGCCTCCGGGCCACCTCCCCCAGAGGGGGAGGATCTTTGCCCCCTACCCCACCGACCGCATCTCGTCAGCCGGAGCATCCCGCTCCGCCGCCAGATAGCCCGCCACCGCCTCGCCCGGCATAGGCCGCGCGAACAGAAAGCCCTGCACCACGCGGCAGCCCAGGGGCTGGAGCAGCACCAGCTGCTCGGGGGCCTCGACGCCTTCGACCACGCAGTCGAGGCCGAGGTTGCGGCAGAGGTCGAGGATGGTCTTGACGATGGCCCGGCGCTTGTCGGCCGCCTCCAGGCCGCGCATGAAGCTGCCGTCGATCTTCAGCTTGTCGATCGGCAGGCGGTGCACGTAGCTGAGGCTGGAATAGCCGGCCCCGAAGTCGTCGAGCGCGATGCGCACGCCCAGCGCCTTCAGCGCCGCCAGCGAGCGGGCGGCCTGGTCGAAGTCGCGCATGACGGCGGTTTCGGTGACCTCCAGGTCGATGCGGCCGGGGTCGACGCCGCTGGCCTGGATGATCTCGATGATGCGGGCGATCTGCTCGGGGGAGGCGATGTCGCGGACCGACAGGTTGAACGACAGCCGGATGTCCTCGGGCCAGGTTCTCGCCGCGTCCAGCGCCCAGCCCAGCAGCACCGGCGACATGCGGGCGATCAGGCCCGAGCGCTCGGCCACCGGCACGAAGTCGCCCGGCGAGACGGCGCCAAGCGTCGGGCTGGTCCAGCGCGCCAGGGCCTCGAAGCCGATGGTGCGCTCGTCCTTGATGTCGACCAGCGGCTGGAAGGCCAGGCGAAACTCGGCGTCCATGTCGGCGTGGCGCAGGGCCTGCTCGATCAGGCCAGCGGTCTTGATCGCCGTCTCGTGGTCGACCGAGAACACCACCGCAGCGCCCCGGATGTTCTGCTTGGCGTGATAGAGGGCGTAGTCGGCGCGCTCGTAGAGCAGGTTGGGGGCGCTAGCCGCCTGCGGATAGACCGCGAAGCCCACCGAGCCGGAGACCTGGGCCGTGACGCCCGGGAAACAGTAGGGCTCGCGCAGGGCCGCGCACAGGTCCGCGCCCAGGCGTTGCAGGGCTTCGGGATCGAGGTCGGCCTCGATGATCAGGCCGTATTCGTCGCCGCCCAGCCGGGCCACGAACAGCGGCTGGCCGTGGTCGCGGGCCAGGCGCTCGCCCGCCTCGACCAGCACCCGATCCCCGACCGCATGGCCGTAGGCGTCGTTGACCGGCTTGAAGCCGTCCAGGTCGATCACGCCGACGGCGAAGCGGCGGCCCTGGGCGGCGGCCTCGTCGGTCACCCGTTGCAGGCGCGAGAAGAACTGTCGGCGATTGGGCAGGCCCGTCAGGCCGTCCATGTTGGCCAGGCGCAGATAGTCGTCGCTGAGGCTCTGGATCTCGGCCTGCCGCTCCTCGAGGCCGCGCTGGCTTTCGACCAGGTTGGAGAAGTCGCGGTACGAGATCAGCAGGATGACCAGCATGGCCACCGCCACCAGGGCCATGTTGAAGCCGATGGCGGTCAGCACCGGATTGCCGCTGGCCAGCAGGAAGACGGTGATCGGCCCGACGACGATGCCGGTCAGCAGGAAGGCCGCCGCCCGCATGTGCATCAGGCAGAACACGCAGCCGATGGCCGTGATGGCCATGTAGAACACCACGTGCGCCTTGGCGAAGGCGTCGCCGTACGGGAACAGGCTGAACGACCACAGGGTGAAGCCCAGGCCCAGCAGCCCGGCGAAGACCAGGGTCTGGCGCAGCAGGCGCTTGGCCGAGACCTGGTCGATGGCGGTCCGGCGGGCCCGCCACCAGGTCACCAGCCGGACCAGGCTGGCCACGGTCAGCAGGCCGGGAAAGCCCAGGGTCAGCAGCAGCGGCGCGTCGCGAAGGTGGGTCGCCGACAGGGCGATCGTGTTGACCAGCACCAGCGCGTACATCATCGGCACCTGCCTGGAGAAGGCGCGCACCTGCGCCTTCATCAGTTCAGGGGTCGAGGGTACGGGGCGGAACCAGGGCAATCGGAACATCGCGGCGGCTGCGGGACGAGAACCGCCACCTCTGCGCCCATCAGGTTTAAGGCTTGCTTATCAGAGGCTTGCGACAGACCGCGTCGCTAAGCCGCAGCGGCGTCCAGGCCCTACAGCCGGCGATAGCCCGCAACCCGCCGCGCCCAGGTCGGATGGTCGTCGATGGCCATATCGTCCGGCAGGCCCGGCGCCAGGGACTCGGCCTCCAGCACCCAGCGGGCCGCGTCGGCGTAGCGGTCGGCGCGGCCGTAGCGCACCACGTCGTCGACCATGGCCCGCAGCAGCACGGTGGCGGGCAGCGGATGGCGATGCTCCAGCAGGCGCACGGCCGGCTCCAGCACCTCCGGCCGGTCGCCGTGCAGCGCCGGGCCGCGCTCCAGGACCAGCCGCGCCGCCCCGGCCGCCGACGGCCAGGCGGTCAGGAAGGCCAGCGCCTTGTAGGGGTCGGGATAGGCCTGGGCGTAGTCCAGGGCCTGGTCCTCGGCCTCGACGTCCTCGAAGTCCGGCAGCCCCTTGAGGAAGGCCCGCAGCATCTCGACCGACAGGGTGGCCTTGAAGCTCGACCAGCGCACGGCCTGGGCCTCCAGCGGCTCGCCGGCCGCTTCCAGGGCGGCGATGCGGGCCTCGTTCCAGGCCACGGCGCCGACATCGGCCTGCTCGACGATCCCTGGACCGGGCGCCGAGACGTCCAGCGCCGCCAGGGCGTCGGCGACGCGGCCGACGGCCAGGTAGCGGCGAGCGAGCTGGGCGCCGATCGGCGGCAGCACCAGTTGCGAGGCCGTGAACAGGTCGGCGAAGCCCTCGACGTCGCCTTCCAGGTCGGCCAGCACCTGGGCGGCGGCGCGCAGGCGCGGGTCGGGACGGCGCTGGGCGGCCAGGCGCTCGCGCACCTTGCCCCGCAGCACGGCCACGGCGTCGCCGGCCAGGGCCGGGGCGGCGGCGCGCAGCAGGTCGACCGACAGCTTGGTCGACGCCCCCTCGACGAAGGCCAGCAGGGCGTCGGCCAGCGAGCGGCTGTCCAGTGTCAGGGCCTTGGGCGACAGGGCCGCGACGTCCGCGACCGCCTGGTCGAACACCGCCGCCAGCTCGCCCTTGGGGTCCTTGATCCGGCCTTCCAGGTCTTCCGACACCCGCACCAGCCGCACCAGCACCGGCACGGCGAGGTTGGCGTCGAGCTCGCCCAGCCGCCCCGCCGCCGAGGCCCGATGGGCGTCCAGATCGCGGACGAACTCCTTGAACTTGCGCCAGTTGATGCGCGCGCGGCTGTCGGCGATGGCGTCGATGCGCTTGTCGATCTCGGCGGCCAGGTCGGCCGCCCCCACCTCGCCCAGCAGGGCCAGCTTCAGCCGGCGCTTGATGGCCGCGTGGCCATCGGCCACCTCCATCAGCAGCTCGGCCAGAGCCTCGGGGCCCAGGTGCGCCAGGTTGGCGGCGTTCACCGACTTGCGCGGCGCGGCCTTCTTGACGGCTTTCGGCTTGGGTTCGGCCAATCCGCGCTCCCCGACCTAGTGCGCCTTCTTGCGCGGAATGACGTGCATCACGCCGGCGATGACGCCGCCGATCACCAGGCCGACCACCGCCGAAGCCAGCGCCATGGCCAGCCAGCCGGTCACCGGACCAATGACCGGAACCAGGCCGGCCCAGTGCTGGAGACCCTCGACCCAGCCGGGGATGGGCGTCAGGTGGAAATGGTGCAGGCCGTGAACGATGATGCCGCCGCCGACCCACAGCATGGCCGCCGTGCCGATATAGCCCAGGCTGCTCATCACCACCGGCATGGCCTTGACCAGGCCGCGGCCGAACTTGCGGGTCGGGGCGCGCGGGCTCTTGGCCATGTGCAGGCCGATGTCGTCCATCTTCACGATCAGGCCGACCACGCCGTAGACCAGGATGGTGATCACCACACCGACCACCGCCAGGGCGGCTGCCTGCACGGGGATCGACTGATCCGACACGTCGGCCAGGGCGATGGCCATGATCTCGGCCGACAGGATAAGGTCGGTGCGGATGGCCCCGCCGACCTTTTCCTTCTCCAGCTCCGGACCGCTGAGCGCCAGCTCCTCGGTCTCCACGGCCTCGTCGTGTTGGACGAAGATCTCGAGGATCTTCTCTGTGGCCTCGAAGGCCAGATAGGCGCCGCCCAGCATCAGGATCGGCGTCACCAGCCAAGGCGCGAAGGCGCTGAGCAGCAGCGCGCCCGGCAGCAGGAAGAGCAGCTTGTTGCGCAGCGAGCCGACGGCGATCTTGGCCACGATCGGCAGTTCGCGGTCGGGCGTGAAGCCCATGGCGTAGCCCGGGGTCACGGCCGCGTCGTCGACCACCACGCCCACGGCCTTGGTCCCCGCCTTACCGGCGGCGGCCCCGACGTCGTCGATCGAGGCGGCGGCGATCTTGGCGATGCCGGCGACGTCATCCAGGAGCGCGACAAGACCCGAGGGCATGAAGAAACCTTGTCAGATGCGGATTCGGCCGCCCCACGCGGCTCGATGCGCGTCCTGCCTAAGGGCTCGCCTGTTCCGGGTAAAGGGGCCGACGACGGCGGCGCGCGACGCCGACGGCCCCGCGCTCGTTATTTTCGCGCGGCGGCGCTGGCCGCGCGCACCGGCTTGAACTCCGAGCCGGCGTTCCAGTCGGGCCAGGTGCGCGAATTGGCGATCGCCTTGCCGGCCTCGTAGACCAGGGCCACGTCCTGGGCCGCGCCGCGCAGGTCCCAGGCGGCGCTCCAGGCGTCGCAGGGCTGGTGGTAGCAGCGGCTGGTGTAGTCGGCGACCCAGGCGTCGCCGGCCGCGCGGCCGCCGTTCAGCAGGTCCGCCCCTCCCCCTAAGCCCATCACCAGCAGCACCGGCACCCCGCGCTTGGCCAGCGAGAAGTGATCGGCGCGGTAGAACAGCGCCCGCTCGGGCTTGGCGTCCGGCGTCACGGTGCGCCCCTGCGCGGCCGCGGCCTTGGCCAGGCCCTGCTCCAGCTCGTTCTGTCCGGCCCCGACCAGCACGATGTCCTTAGCCGGACCGGCGGTCTGGAGCACGTCGAGCGTGTAGTTGGCGGCCATCTTGCCCAGCGCCGCGTCGCCCGCCTTCACGGCGTAGTATTCCGAGCCCAGCAGGCCCCGCTCCTCGCCGGTCCAGGCGGCGAACAGGATCGAGCGCTGCGGCGCCGGCCCCTGCTTGAAGGCCCGCGCGACCTCGATCACCCCGGCCACGCCGATGGCGTCGTCGGCCGCGCCGGCCCGGATCGTCTTGCCCTGCGCATCCGGCGCGCCGACGCCATAGGCGTCCCAGTGGGCGGCGTACATCAGGCTCTCGTCGGCGTGGGTCGTCCCCGGCAGCCTGGCGACCACGTTGTGGCTGACCATCGCCTCGTGGGCCACCTTGTAGGCGGCCGAGAAGCTCGCGCCCTTAAGCGCTGTCGGCTTGAACGACGGATCGCGGGCGGCCGTCTTCAGGGTCTCGAAGTCCAGGCCCGAGCGCTTGAAGAGATCGACGGCCACGTCACGCTGGATCCAGCCCTGCAGCTGCAGCTTTTCCTTGGCCGGGTTCGGGCGGACGATGTCGTAGCCCTCGCCGTTCGAGGCCTTCACCGTGCTCCAGCCGTAGCCGGCCCCGAGGGTCTCGTGGACGATCAGGGCCCCCACCGCCCCGCGCCGCACGGCCTCTTCGTACTTGTAGGTCCAGCGGGCGTAATAGGTGGCCGCCTTGCCGCCGAACTTGCCGTAGGCAGGCTCGCCCTCGGCCGCTTCCAGGTCGGGATCGCTGATCAGGAAGACGGCGATCTTGCCCTTCAGGTCCGCGCCCTTGAAGTCGTCCCAGCCGCGCTCCGGTGCCGAAACGCCGTAGCCGACGAAGACCAGCGGGGCATCCTTGATCGCCACGGCGTCGACCGGCAGCAGGGTCATGACCTGCGCCTGCTCGCCCTGGGCCAGGGGCACGACGCCGCCGGCGGTGGCGAAGCTCATGGCGATCGGCCCGTCGATGCGGGTGTGCACCAGCGGCACCTTCTGGGTGTAGCTGCCAGCGTCCCCGGCCGGCTCCAGGCCCAGGGCCTTGAACTGGGCGGCGATGTAGTCGGTGGTCTTCTGCTCGGCCGGACCGCCCGGAGCGCGGCCCTGGAATTCGTCCGACGCCAGCACGCGGGTGATCTCCGACAGCCTGGCCGGATCGATCGGGCCGCTGTCGACGCTCTGGGCCAAGGCGATACCCGGCAGAGCCAGGGCGGCGGTCAGCAGAAGGGCGGCGCGGGACATGGCGAACTCCGAAAACTTTCGGGGCCGACCCTAGGAAGCTTGGCTCGCGAGGGCAAACTTCGCACGCTGTTCTGTCTACGCTTGGCGCGCGACGGGCGCCGAAACCGGCTACCATTTTCGGCTGTCGCGCGCTGGCAATGTCGATTCCCCGCCAGAAACAGAACAGGAACATGCTATAGCCCCGTCGATGGTTCCGGCCGACCTGCTTCCCCCGCGCTTTTCCGAGTGGTTCGCCGCCCGCGGCTGGGCGCCGCGCGCCCACCAGCTGGCGATGATCGAGAAGGCCAAGGCCGGCCGCGACGCCCTGCTGATCGCCCCGACCGGCGGCGGCAAGACCCTGGCGGGCTTCCTGCCCAGCCTGATCGAACTGGCCGAACGGGCGCCCCGCAACACGCCGGCCGGCATCCACACCCTCTACATCTCGCCACTCAAGGCTCTGGCCGTCGACGTCGAGCGCAACCTGATGACTCCCATCCGCGAGATGGGCCTGTCCATCGTCGCCGAGAGCCGCACCGGCGACACCGGCGAAAGCCGCAAGGCCCGCCAGCGCATCCGCCCGCCCGACATCCTGCTGACCACGCCCGAACAGCTCGCCCTGTTCTGCGCCTGGGAAGGCGCGCGCGAATACTTCGCCGACCTGTCGTGCGTCATCATCGACGAAGCCCACGCCATGTGGCCGTCCAAGCGCGGCGACCTGCTCGCGCTGGATATCGCTCGCCTCCAGCAGTTCGCGCCCCGCATGCGCCGGGTGGGCCTGTCGGCGACGGTGGACGATCCCGACCTGGTGCGCCGGTGGCTGGGTAGAAACCAAGATCCTCCCCCTTTGGGGGAGTTGGCGGCGAAGCCGACGGAGGGGGTCAGCGCCGGCCTGCGGCCGTCCCCCTCCGGCCCTCCGGGCCACCTCCCCCAAGGGGGGGGGATCGATGACGCGAAAGAACCTCCCCCCATGGGGGAGGCGGCGCATCGCGCCGGCGGGGGGGCGGTTTCAGCTTCCGAAACGCCGGACGACCTCCCCCCTCCGATCGCTTCGCGATCGCCTCCCCCACGGGGGGAGGTTTCCTCCTCCGTCGACCTCGTCCTCGGCTCCGGCGGTGCCCAGCCGGTCGTCGAGGTCCTCGTCTCCGACGGCCGCGTGCCGTGGGCCGGCCACACCGCCCAGCACGCCATGGCCGAGGTCTATGCGATCATCGCCGCCAGCCGCACGGCCCTGGTTTTCGTCAACACCCGCTTCCAGGCCGAGTTCGCCTTCCAGGAACTGTGGAAGCTCAACGACGAAGGCCTGCCGATCGCCCTGCACCACGGCAGCCTGTCGGCCGAGCAGCGGCGCAAGGTCGAGGCCGCCATGGCCCGGGGCGAGCTGCGGGCCGTCGTCTGCACCTCGACCCTCGACATGGGCATCGACTGGGGCGACGTCGACCTCGTCATCCAGCTGGCCGCGCCCAAGGGGGCCTCGCGGATGGTCCAGAGGATCGGCCGCGCCAACCATCGCCTGGACGAGCCCAGCCGCGCCCTGTTCGTGCCCGCCAGCCGCTTCGAGATGCTGGAATGCCGCGCCGCCGCCGACGCCATCCTGGAAAACCACCTCGACGGCGAGCCCGCCCGCGTCGGCGCCCTCGACGTCCTGGCCCAGCACGTCATGGGCTGCGCCTGCTCCGAGCCCTTCAGGCTGCTCGACCTCTATGACGAGGTCCGCACCGCCGGCCCCTATGCCGACCTGTCGTGGGAAGACTTCGAGACCGTCGTCGATTTCGTCTCGACCGGCGGCTATGCGCTCAAGACCTACGACCGCTTCCGCCGGATCGTGGAAGACGCCGACGGCTTCTGGAAGGCCCGCAACGCCCAGGTCGTCCAGCGCCACCGCATGAACGTCGGCGCGATCGTCTCGCCGGCGGTCGTCAACGTGCGCATCGGCGGCGGTCGCAGGCCCATGGGCGGCCGCAAGATCGGCGAGGCCGAGGAAGGCTATTTCGAGCAGCTGACCCCGGGCGACACCTTCATCTTCGCCGGCCAGGTCTGGCGGTTCAACAGCCTCGTGGGCGCCGACGCCTTCGTCACCCCCGCGCCCGACAAGGATCCGAAGATGCCCAGTTGGGGCGGCTCGAAGTTCCCGCTCTCGACCTATCTGGCCGGCCGCGTGCGCAAGATGATGCACGACGAGGCCGAGTGGCTGGCCCTGCCCCCGGACGTGCAGGAGTGGATGGCCTACCAGAAGGCCCGCTCGCTGATCCCCGACGAGGACGAGATGCTGCTGGAGACCTTCCCGCGCGGGAAGCGCTTCCACATGGTCATGTACCCCTTCGAGGGGCGGCTGGCGCATACGACGCTCGCCATGCTGCTGACCCGCCGGCTGGACCGCCTGGGCGTCGGGCCGCTGGGCTTCGTCTGCAACGACTACGCCCTCAACATCTGGTCGCTGCGGCCGATGGACGAGCTGGACCTCTCCGACCTCTTCGACCAGGACATGCTGGGCGACGACCTTGAGGACTGGCTGAACGAGAGCTTCCTGATGAAGCGCGCCTTCAAGGCCTGCGCCCTGGTCGGCGGCCTGATCGAGCGGCGCTATCCCGGCGAGGAGAAGTCGGGCCGCCAGGTCACCTTCTCGACCGACCTGATCTACGACGTGCTGCGCAAGCACCAGCCCGACCACCTGCTGCTGCGCTGCGCCCGCTCGGATGCGGCGACCGGTCAGCTGGACGTGGCGCGGCTGGGCGATCTACTGGCCCGCATCAGGGGCCGCATCCGCCATGCGGCGCTGGACAAGGTTTCGCCCTTCGCCGTGCCGATCATGCTGGAGATCGGCCGCGAGCGCGCGCCCGGCGACGCGGCCAGCGACATGATCCTGGCCGAGGCGGAGGAAGACCTGATCGCGGAGGCCCTTTCCTGATGACGAAGTTCCAGCTCAGCGACTGCGGCGGCCTGGCCGTCCTCGTAGCCGAGCGGCTCGTGCTGCTGCGCGGCTCCGGCGCCCTGTGGCTGGAGGCCGAGCGCGCCCTGGTGGTCGCCGACCTGCACTTCGAGAAGGGCTCGTCCTACGCCGCGCGCTTCGGACAGATGCTGCCGCCCTACGACACCCGCGAGACCCTGACCCGCCTCGAAGCCGAAGTCGCGGCCCTGACGCCGGCGACCTTGATCTTCCTCGGCGACAGCTTCCACGACGGCGCGGCCGAAGATCGCCTGGCCGCCGACGACGCCGAGCGCCTGCGCGCCCTCTCCATCGGCCGAGACCTGATCTGGGCGGTGGGCAACCACGACGCCGACGGTCCCCGCGCCCTGCCCGGCCAGGTGATCGACGAGCTTTCCATCGGCGGCCTGATCCTGCGCCACGAGCCCGAGCCCGGCGTCCAGCCCGGCGAGGTCGCCGGCCACCTGCATCCCGCCGCCCGCGTCTCCAGCGGTCGCGGCAGCGTGCGCAAGCGCTGCTTCGTCACCGACGGCCAGCGCCTGATCCTGCCGGCCTTCGGGGCCTATACCGGGGGCCTCAACATCCTCGACCAGGCCTTCTCCAACCTGTTCGCCGCTCCCCCACTGGCGGGGGCGCTAGGCGGCAAGCGCGTGCACGCGGTGGGGCCGCGCTCGCTGCGGCCGGACTAGGTCAGGGTCCAAGCCTCCCTACGCTCGTCATCCCGGAAAGCCCGCAGGGCTTATCCGGGACCCAGGGCCGCCGCAATTCGCCTGCGACCGCTGAAGGATGAAGCCGCCGCCCAGCCCAGTCTCCTGGGTCCCGGCTCTGCGCTTCGCTCCGGCCGGGATGACGACCTGAAGAGGCGGCGCCCTACCCCTTCGCCAGCCGCCGACGGTTGGCGCGCACCTTGGTCCGGTAGTCCCGGATCACCGCCCGCGTCGCCGCGTCCGGGGCCTGGGGCAAACCACCGGTCCAGAACTTCAGCCCGACGTCGGCCGCCGCCGCCATCTTCTCGGTGGTCATGCGGATCGCCTCGGTCTGGGCCTTCGCCCCGCCGCCGGCCAGGACCATGGTCCGCAGGCCGATGACGGCCGAGGCCTCCATCCCCAGCGCCCACGCATCAAACATCGTCGAAGGCCAGTCGTCTTTGCGGCGCGCCATGAAAGGCTCCTTTTGCTGAAAGGGGATCGCGTGGGACCGACGGTTGTTCCGCGACAGGCGACATGACGCGCGACATCACGCCGCTGGACGGAACATATGGAGAACGATACGGTAAGCGATGGCCGTTCTCGATATCCGCCGCAAGCTCTCCATCCTCGCCGACGCCGCCAAGTACGACGCCTCCTGCGCCTCATCGGGCGGGGAGAAGCGCGAATCCGTCGGCGGCAAGGGCGTGGGCTCCACCGAAGGCATGGGCATCTGCCACGCCTACGCTCCGGACGGGCGCTGCATCAGCCTCTTGAAGATCCTGCTGACCAACTTCTGCATCTACGACTGCGCCTACTGCATCAACCGGGTGTCGTCGAACACGCCCCGGGCGCGGTTCAGCGTGAAGGAAGTCGTCGACCTCACCCTCAACTTCTACAAGCGCAACTATATCGAGGGGCTGTTCCTGTCGTCGGGCGTCATTCGCAACGGCGACTACACGATGGAGGAGATGGTCCGTATCGCCAGGGCGCTGCGGCTGGACCACGACTTCCGCGGCTACATCCACCTCAAGCTCATCCCCGAGGCCTCGCCCGAACTGGCCGCGCAGGCTGGGCTCTATGCGGACCGGGTGTCGATCAACATCGAGCTGCCCCAGGACGAAAGCCTGAAGTCCCTCGCCCCCGAGAAGGACGTCGGCGACATCAAGCGGGCCATGGGCCGCATGCGCCTGGCCATCGACGAGTGCGCCGAGCCCGCCCGCACGGCGCCGCGCAAGACCTTCGCCCGCAGCCAGTCCACACAGCTGATCGTCGGCGCCGATGCGGCCAAGGACGGCGACATCCTGGCCCGCAGCGCCTCGCTCTACGGCGCCTATCGCCTCAGCCGCGTCTACTACTCGGCCTTCAGCCCGATCCCGGATTCCAGCCACCGCCTGCCGTCCAGCCGCCCGCCCCTGCTGCGCGAGCATCGCCTGTACCAGGCCGACTGGCTGATGCGGTTCTACGGCTTCGAGCAGCCGGAGATCATCGGCGCCGGCGAGGACCTCGACCTCTCCGTCGATCCCAAGACCGGCTGGGCGCTGCGTCATCGGGAGAAGTTCCCCGTCGACGTCAACGCCGCCGACCGCGAGACCCTGCTGCGCGTGCCGGGCCTGGGCGCCAAGGCCGTCGATCGCATCCTTGCGGCCCGGCGGCAGGCGCGGCTTACGATCGACGACCTCAAGCGGGTCGGCGCCGTGGTCAAGCGGGCCAAGGCCTTCGTCGTCGCCGAGGGCTGGACGCCCGGCATGGCGACCGACGGCGAGCACCTTAAGGCCCGCCTGGTCGAGCCGGCTCAGCTGAGCCTCTTCTGATGCGCGTAGTGCGGCTGGCCTCCGAGATCGACTTCGACGGCTGGCGAGCGGCCGCGCGGGCGTTGCGGGCCGAGGGCGTCGCGCCCGAGGCGGTGATCTGGACGGTGGAGCGCGACCTCTTCGAAGCCGCCCCCGCAACGCCGACCGCCAGACCGACCACCGGCGCCTTCAGCGTCCCGCCCGCCTTCGTCGAGCTGGCCCGATCCGTCGTCCTGCACCGCTCCGGCGAGCGCTTCGCCCTGCTCTATCGCCTGCTGTGGCGGCTGGAACGCGAGCCGCGCCTGATCGACAACCCGGCCGACCCCGACGTCGCCAAGGCCCGCGACATGGAAAAGGCGGTGTCGCGGGCGATCCACAAGATGCACGCCTTCGTGCGCTTCCGGCTGGTGCAGACCGACCCCGAAACCTACGCCGCCTGGTTCGAGCCGGCCCACCGCGTCACCGAGGCCGCCGCCCCGTTCTTCGCCCGCCGCTTCACCACCATGACCTGGACCATCCTCACGCCCGACGCCTGCGTGGCCTGGGACGGGCAGACCTTGCGGGTCTCCGACGGCGCCGATCCCGCCGACGCGCCGGCGGAGGATGCGCAGGAAGAACTCTGGCGCACCTATTACGCCTCGATCTTCAACCCGGCGCGGCTGAACGAGAAGATGATGCGCCAGGAGATGCCCAAGCGGTATTGGCGCAACCTCCCCGAGGCGCGGCTCATTCCGCAGCTGATCGAAACCGCCCAGGAACGCGCCGCCGCCATGGTCGCCGCCACGCCCTCCCCCGCTCCCGACCGCGTGCTGAAGGCGGCCATGCGCCAGGCCCGCGACGGCTCGTACAACGGCGACGTCCCGACCAGCCTCGACGCCGTGGCCGCCGGCGTGCTGCTGTGCCGCCGCTGCGACCTCTGGCGCGACGCGACGCAAGGCGTGCCCGGGCAAGGCGCCGCCAACGCCCGCCTGATGTTCGTCGGCGAGCAGCCCGGCGACCAGGAGGATCTGGCCGGCCTGCCCTTCGTCGGCCCCGCCGGCCAGGTGTTCGACGAGGCCCTGGCGCAGGCCGGCGTGCCCCGCGACCGCACCTACGTCACCAACGCCGTGAAGCACTTCAAGCACGAGCCGCGCGGCAAGCGGCGCATCCACAAGACCCCCGATCGCGGCGAGGCGCAGGCCTGCCGCTGGTGGCTGGACGCCGAGCGGCGGCTGGTGCGGCCTCGGGTCATCGTCGCCCTGGGCGCGACGGCGGCGCACGCGGTGATGGGCAAGGCCACGCCCATCGGCGCCAATCGCGGCAAGGCGCTGCAATTGCCAGACCAGAGCCATGGCCAGGGCCAGGCCGTTCTGACCTACCACCCGTCGTTCCTGCTGCGCCTGCCGGACGCGCAAGCCCGCGAACGCGCCCGGGTCGAATTCGTCGAAGATCTGCGCCTTGCGGGCGAGCTTGCCGGACTGCTCGACTGAAGGAGGCGCGAGCGCCCGCCTGACGGACAGGTCACGCAAAAAATCTGCTGAATCTTTCGGCGTCGCCCTGCTGCGCGCAAGTCCTTGCCCCACCTCGCAATGTTACCCGCGGAAACACGGCGCATAAGCCCTCTCCGCCGTCGGGGCGTCCGCTCGCCTCTTGCCACGACGGCGTCGCCGGGGTTGGTTCCCGGCCGGGGAACGAGGGCGATGACACCAGAAGACGAACAGCGCCGAGCCTGGTTCCGCAGGGAGATCCTGCCCCTGGAACCGCGGCTTCTGGCCTATGCCCGCAAGTTCTGCCGCGACGGCGAGGCCGATCCGGAAGATCTGGTCCACGACGCCTTCGCCCGCGTGATCGCCTGCAAGACCTGGCGCGAGATCAGCAACCCGGCGGCCTTCGCCTCGCGCACCGTGCGCAACATCGCCTTCGACGGCCTGCGCCGCCGCAAGGTCCTGACCATCACCGCCGTCGCCGATTTCGAGCAGGTCGGCGGCATGGACGAGACCCCCGGCCCCGAGGCCACGCTGGTCGCCCGCGACGAGCTGCGCCAGCTGCGCGAGGCGATCGCGGAGCTGCCGACACAATGCCGGCGTGTGTTCACCCTCAGGAAAGTCTATAGCCTGTCGCCGGGCGAGATAGCGGTTCGCATGGGCCTGTCCGTCTCGACTGTCGAGAAGCACCTGATCAAGGGGCTTCGCTACTGTTCCGAAAAGCTGGGCCGCCCGGGCGCCACCCAGCCAGTGCGTATCGACGAAGGGCGTTCATGGGTCGGGAAGCGGGATCACGACGCGAAGCGGTGAGAGCGGCCGCCGCCCAATGGGTGGTGCGGCTGTCCGATCCCGCCTGCGCGCCGGCCGAGCACGCCGCCTTCGAGGCCTGGCGCGCCGAAAGCTTCGAGCACGAGGCCGCCTTCGAGCGCGAGCACGCCGCCTGGGAACGGGCCGATCGCCTGCGCGTGTTCAAGCCGGCCCTGGCCGAGGCCGACCCCGACCTGTTCGCCCAGGAAGAGGCCCGCCGCGCCTTCGACCGCCGCTCGCCCTGGACGATGATGGCCGCGGCCGCCGCCATCGCCGGCGTCCTCGGGGCCGGGGTGCTCAGCGCCACCGCCTCGACCGCCTACGCCACCGACATCGGCGAGCGCCGCGTCGTCGTGCTGGCCGACAACAGCCGCATCGAGCTCAACACCGACAGCAAGGTCGTCGTCCGCTACCGGGGCGGCGTGCGCGAGGTGAAGCTGGTCAAGGGCGAGGCCCTGTTCGAGGCCGCTCCCGACGCGCGCCCCTTCGTGGTCAAGGCCCGCGACGCCCGCATCGAGACCGGCGGCGGCGAGCTTTCCGTCCGCCTGGGCGCCGAGAACGCCGCCGTCACCGTCCGTCGCGGCGCCGCCGAGATCGAGCCCGACGGCAAGGGTCCGGCCCGCGAGGTCAGGATCGCCGCCGGCACGGCCATGGTCTACGGCCCGCACGGCGGCCACGCCCAGCCGCTGTCGGACGCCGAGATCGACCGGGCGCTCGCCTGGCGCCAGGGCGCCATCGCGCTGAACGGCCAGTCGCTGAGCCAGGCCGTGGCCGAGTTCAACCGCTACAACCGCCAGAAGGTCCGCATCGCCGACCCGTCGATCGCCGACCTGCGCCTGGCCGGCTACTTCCAGAGCACCGAACCCCAGGCCTTCGTCACCGCCGTCACCAGCGCCTTCCCGGTCCGGGCCAGCGAAGGCGAAGACGGCGTGATCCGCCTGGCCCGCAAGGGCTAAGCAAGGTCCTCCCCCTCTGGGGGAGGCGGCCCGAAGGCCGGTGGGGGGCCGTTTTCAGCTTCCGCGACGCGGGCCGCCCATGCCCCCTCCAACCCGCCACCAGCAACAAAACTCCGCCTCCCTCGC
>NZ_JBWKPK010000038.1:0-42099 GCF_059418205.1 Caulobacter sp. GW821-FHT09B11
GGAAAAAGCCTGGGTCCCCGCTTTCGCGGGGATTTTACGGGAGGGGGCAGGCTCCCCGCTCGTAACTTCCCTCGCCCCCCAACACCGCCTTCCTGGGCCTTGTGCCCAGGATCCATCGTTCAGCCGCTCAGACCTTGGCAGGACGGTCGAGGTCTGAGCGGTCGCCGGCATGGGCCCTCGCCACGGGGGCGAGGGAGGCGGAGTTTTGTTGCTGGGTGCAGAGACGGCCGGCGTCGCGGAAGCTGAAAACGGCCCCCCTCCGGCCCTGCGGGCCGCCTCCCCCAGAGGGGGAGGATCAGCACGCGGCCTCCCCGCCCCCGCGGAACAAAAAACGGCGGGTCCTTGCGGACCCGCCGTTGATTACCGTCAGTCCCGGCGATCCGAAGACCGCCGGGGCGAACGCCGAGCTGCTTAGAAGCGCAGCTTGGCGCCGACGAAGTAGGAACGACCCAGGATGTCGTAGGTGTTCGGGTCGGTGTTGCCGTCCGGCGAGTTGTCGAACACCGGCGGCTTCTTGTCGCCGAGGTTGCGAACGCCGCCGAAGACTTCGACGTTGTCGTTGACGTTCCAGCGGGCGCTGACGTCGTGGTAGAAGTAGGCGTCAACCGCGCTGTAGCCGCCATCCTCGAACTCGGGGATGTTGCCCTGGTTGTCCATCTCGCCGATGTAGGTGCCGGTGTAGGCCAGGCGGACCGGGCCGACATCGTAACCAACGCGCAGGCTGGCCTTCCATTCCGGCAGCGAGGCCGAGATGTTGTAGGCGCCGATGGTGCCCTTGTAGTCGATGCCGTCCAGCTCGTAGCTGTCGAGATAGGTGGTCGACAGGTCGAACTGCAGCTTGTCGCCCCAGACGCCGCCGGCCCACGGCACGTTCCAGCCGTACGAAACGGCCACGTCGATGCCCTTGGTCTGCAGCGACGACACGTTGCCGAGCGGCGCGCGGGCCTTCAGGTTGCCGGCCGGGTCGCGGTAGATCAGCGGCAGGTTGATGCCCGAGTCGAAGCAGGCCGACGAGGTCAGGCTGCCCGAGGCGAAGCAGGCCGAGACGATGCCCGAGACGCCGCCACGGATCGTGCCGATGTAGTCGTCGATCTTGATGTCGTAGTAGTCGACCGTGGCGCTCAGGCCCGAGATGAAGCTCGGTTGCCAGACGACGCCGAAGGTGACGGTTTCCGACTTTTCTTCGTTCAGGCTCGGGTTGCCGTAGAAGAACGACTCCGTCTGGGTGTTCTGGGCGACGAAGTTGCCGGCGACCGGATCATAGCCCAGCTGAGCGGTACAGAAGGTGCGCACCGCGGCGGTCAGGGTGCGCGCGGCGCCCGTGCCCGGGTTGACGGTGGTGCAGGGGTCGAGCACGGCCGGGAAGCCCTGGTCGCCCGACTGGTACAGTTCGAACACCGACGGGGCGCGGCTGGCCTTCTGGAACATGGCCCGCAGCTTGACGTCGTGGATCGGCTTGTACTCGACGCCGACCTTGTAGCTGTAGACGCTGCCGACCGACGAGTAGTCGGAATAGCGGCCGCCCAGTTCCAGGCCCAGGTAGTTGGCGCCGGTCACGTCGGCGATCAGCGGAACCACGGCTTCGGCGTAGAGTTCGCCGACGCTGGAACCACCGCCCACGGCCTTCTCGGCGTTGAAGCCGAAGATGTCGCCCGAGTTCTTGGCGGCGTCCGGGGTGAAGGCCAGGGTGTCTTCACGCCATTCGGCGCCGACGGCCACCGACAGGTCGCCGGCCGGCAGCTTGAACAGCGGGCCGGTCGCGTAGACCGAACCGACGTTGCGCTCGAACACGGTCAGGTCCGAGAAGTTCAGGCGCACGAAGTTGGCCGCGGCGCTCGAGATGTTGCCGGCGCCGAACAGGTTCAGCGGGGCGCAGGTCGGGAACAGGGCCAGCGAGGCGGTCGAGCAGCTGGTGGTGCTGGCGCCGGCGCCCGAAGCGATCGCCGCGGCGACCTTCGAACGCGAGACGTCGTTCTGCACGCCGACGCGGAACTCGGTGCGGCCGAAGCTGTAGAAGGCTTCACCGGTCCAGCCGTGACCCAGGTCGGCCTTCAGGCCGAGGTTGATCTGATAGAGATCCGAGTCGCGGGTTTCGACGCGCGGACCGACCTCGGCCATACGACGATCGACGAAGATGTTCGCGGTCGGGTTCGGACGGGTGGCCAGCAGGGTGGCCAGGGCCGGCGTGACGAAGGCGTTGTTGTACGGCACCTGGATGCCGGTGGCCGGGGTCGGCGCCAGCTGGGCGGCGTTGCGGCTGTCGGCGTAATAGAGCTCGGCGGTGGCGGTCAGCCAGTCGGCGATCTCGTAGTTGCCCAGGGCGGTGATGTTGAAGCGCTCGCCGGGCGAGAGCAGGTTGTTGACCGGCGAGAAGTTGTAGCGGTCGCCGGCCAGGGTGTTGACGAACGGACGCGGGGTGCCGTCCGGGTTGAAGCCGTAGCGCACGTTCAGCGGGCTCGAGGTCGAACCGCCGAAGGGGTTGGTGCCGATGGCGTTGGCCGCGCCGGTCACGCCCGTGCCCGAACCGCCGGCGTTCGAGACCAGCGACCACGGACGGTCGCTGTTCGGCAGGATCTTGTCGCGGCTGTAGTAGTTGGCGTAGGCGGTCACGTTGCCCTTGCCGTCCGGCGTGTTGGCGCCGATCAGCACGTAGCTGTTCGTGGTCTTGCCGTCGCCGATTTCAGTGCCGCTCCACTGAGTGCCGACTTCGACGCCTTCGAAGTCCTTCTTCAGCTGGAAGTTCACGACGCCCGACAGAGCGTCCGAACCGTACACGGCCGAGGCGCCGCCGGTGACGATCTCGACCTTGTCGATCAGGGCGGTCGGGATGTTGTTGAGGTCGACGGTGTTCGAACGCGTCGACGGGTTCATGCGGTGGCCGTTGACCAGCACCAGGGTGCGAGACGCCCCCACGCCGCGCAGGTCGACGGTGGCGGTGCCGTCCGACGGGTTGTTCGAGGCGGCGGTCAGGCCGGGCATCACCTGCGGCAGGCGGTTCAGCACGTCTTCAGTGGTGGTCGAGCCGGCCGCCTGAATGGCTTCCGAGGTCACCGTCGAGATCGGGCTGTTGGCCACGTAATCCTGGCGGGCGATGCGCGAACCGGTGACGACGACGGCTTCGATTTCGGTCGAATCGCTCTCCGGCGCGGTCTGGGCCGAAGCCACCCCGGCGCTGGCGGCGGCGATCGCGAGACCGCTGATGATGGTCGTCGTCAGGAGGCGCTTACGCGTCATCTGAGTCTTCAATGGAATCCCTCCGAGAATGGGCCGCGCCTGGCGATGTCGCCGGCCCTTCGCCCACGTCTTGCAATCCCAGGCTGCTCACAGCCCGGTTGGGCCGGACGTTAGGAGCGCCCCCTCGGAGCGGTCAATTCCGATTACTGTTATGTAACGTGAAGCATCCTTTCTGTCGCAAATTGAACACACCCCTGTCGCCTTGATGGCAGATAGGGGCGCTTTCGAACCGCGATGCATAGCCAAGCTTGGGTCGGAAGGTCCAAATATGGCGCCTTGGTGGCAAAACTCTCCACTTTGAAATAACGCAGCTATCGAAATATGTTCTCGCATCGCTACATAATTTCGGAACAATGTTGCGCCTTCGGCGTTGCTGAACGCCTTCGCGGGAACACAATCTGAACGCGTGTCTTTCGAGTCACGCTCGCGACTTCGCCGCCCTCCGATTCCTCTCCGCCCCTGACTGGAAGTCTTCATGCGCTTCATCCGCCTGCCGCTCGCGCTTCTCGTCCTCGCCGCGACGGCGCCCGCCGCCCTGGCCGCGCCGGCCGCCGAGAAGGCGCCCCAGGCCGGGGCGCTGGGCGCGGTAGCGGCCTGCCGGGCGGTTCCCGAGGCTGCCGCCCGCCTGGCCTGCTACGACAAGGCGGCCGCCGACCTCGTGGCCGCCGACGCGGCCGGCGACATCGTGGTGCTGGACCGGCAGAAGGTGGAAAGCGTCAAGCGCGAGGCCTTCGGCTTCAACCTACCCAAGCTCGACCTGTTCGGCGGCAAGGGCGACCAGGCGCCGGCCAGCCTCGACCGCATCGAGGGCGTGGCCAAGCAGGCCTGGCAGAACGGGGCCGGCGGCTGGACGATCGTGCTGGAGGACGGCGCCAAGTGGGACCAGGTCGGCCGCGATCCGGTGCGCCGCGCGCCCAAGGCCGGCTCGAAGATCTCGATCCGCCGGGCCTCGATGGGCAGCTTCTTCCTGAACGTCGACGGCCAGACGGCCATCCGCGCGCGACGGATCGACTAGGCGGCGGGTCGGACAAGTCGAGCGGAAGGGCTTGCCCAAGGCGCGCGCGCCGCGCATCTGAAGGGTTCGAGACGTTCCTTCCAGAGGCTAAAGCGCCCATGACCGACTTCCGCCGCGTCACCGACAGCCTGTCGGTCAGCCCCCAGATCACCGTCGAGGACGTGGCCCGGGCCAAGGCCGAGGGCTTCACCCTGATCGTCAACAACCGTCCGGACGGCGAGGATCCCAGCCAGCCGACGGGCGCGGAGATCGAGGCGGCGGCGAACGCCGCGGGCCTTTCCTACGTGCACGTGCCGGTGCGCGGCGGACCGACCCAGGAGCAGGTGGACGCGGTGCGCGAGGCTGTCGAGGCGGCCGGCGGACCGGTCCTGGCCTTCTGCCGCTCGGGCACCCGCTCGATCGTCACCTGGTCGATCGGCCAGGCGCTGTCGGGCGCGGCCGATCGGGAAACGCTGGTGCGACAGGGCTATGAGGCCGGCTACGACCTCTCCGGCGTCCTGCCGCACTAAGTAAAGGCCTCAGTAGCCGCCCAGCGTGGTGACGCGGGCGGCCATGGGGCTGGGTTCGGGCTCGCACGAGGCCAGCACGAACTGCGCCGCAATGAGACACAGCACGGCGAAGCACGCGCGCTGGAGCCGTTTTGAGACAAAAATCGCCGCGTCGGCCGCCATGATCCGTACTCCACAGGGTTTACGGTTCGTTAAGCGCAAGACCGGCGCCGCTCAGGATGGGTCGCGATGATCCCCTTCGTCCGCGAGATCGAGTTCGAATACGGCCGCTGCGACCAGGTCTCGCCGCTGATCCGGCGGGTGATCGCCGACAATCCGGGGCCGTTCACCTACACCGGCACGGGGACCTACATCGTCGGCCGCGGGACCGTGGCGGTGATCGATCCGGGTCCGGACCTGCCCGCGCACCTGGACGCCCTGCTGGCGGCGATCGAAGGCGAGACGGTGAGCCACATCCTGGTCACCCACCACCACGCCGACCACTCTCCCCTCGCCGGACCGCTGGCGCAGCGGACCGGGGCGCGGATCTGGGGCAGGCCGGCCCCGGCCGCGCCGGTGGCCGAGGAGACGGGCGTCAAGCTCGACGCCGAGGACGACGGCCATTTCCGGCCCGACATCGAGATCGCCGACGGCGACGTCTTCGAAGGTCCAGGCTGGACGCTGGAGGCGATCACCACGCCCGGCCACACCTCCAACCACGTCTGTTTCGGCCTGAAGGAGGAGAACGCCCTCTTCAGCGGCGACCACGTCATGGGCTGGTCGACGACAGTGATCACCCCGCCCGACGGCGACATGGGCGATTATTTCGAAAGCCTGGCCAAGATCCAGGCGCGGGACTTCCAGACCCTGTGGCCGACCCACGGCTCGCCGGTGCGCGAGGTCGCCCCGTTCCTGCAGGCCTATGTCGACCACCGCCGGGCGCGGGAAGCCCAGGTGCTGGGCGCGCTGGCCAACGGCCCGGCGCGGATCCGGCAGATGGTGCCGGTGCTCTACGCGGCGGTGGACCCGAGACTGCACCCGGCCGCGGCGCTGTCGATGCTGGCGCATCTGATCCAGCTGGTGCGCGAGGGGCGGGTGACGTGCGACGGGGCGCCGGGGCTGGAGAGTGAGTATCGGTTGGCGGGGTAGCGCTGGCTCCCTTCCGCCTTCCCGCTTCTTTGCTTCCCTCGCCCTTGTGGCGGGGGCCCATGCCGGCGACCGCTCAGACCTGGGCCGTTCGATAGAGGTCTGAGCGGCTGAACGATGGATCCTGGGCACAAGGCCCAGGAAGGCAAAGAGAGGGATAGGCGCGAACGACTACAAGCGCGCCCTCACCGTCGCCCGCAGCGTCCGCGGCGCGCCGGGGAAGATCCAGACGGGGCTGTAGGAACTCTGGGCGTAGTGCTCGTCCAGCAGGTTGTCGACCTCCAGGCGGGCGTCGAGCCTGGGGGTGATCGCGTATTCCACCGCCGCCTTGGCCTTCCAGTAGGACGGCAGGATCAGACCCGAGCCGTCCAGCGCCCCGGCGCGGTCGCCGACGTAAGAAGCGCCGACCGTCAGCGACCACTTGTCGAACCGGCCGACGGCGAAGGCGCCGCCCGAGTGTTCGGGCACGTTCAGCACCGCGTCGGTGGCGAAGGCGACGTCGTCGGCGACCGCGTCGGTCCAGCTGTAGTTGACGACGACGCGCCAGGCGGCGCTGACCTCGAACGATCCGTCCAGCTCGACGCCCCGGCTGGTCAGCTTGCCGACCGGAGCCAGGAAGCTGGCGTCCACGGGGTCGTTGGCCAGGATGTTGCGCTTTTCGATGTCGAACACCGAGACCGCCAGGTCGACGCCCGGCCAGGCGCCGGCGAGGCCCAGCTCCCAGCCCCTGCCCTTCTCGGGCGCGAAGCCCTCGCCGGTGCGGCCGGTGCCGGAATTGAGCAGGAACGAGCGGCCGTAGCTGGCGTGGGCGGTCAGGGCGTCGGTCAGGCGGTAGCGGGCGCCGAACCGGTAATCGACGGGCGAGCCCTCGCCCCGGCCGACCGCGCCGGTGCGGTTGTTGCGGATGGTCTGGCGATAGCGATCGACCCGCGCGCCGGCGAAGACACCCAGGCGGTCGGACACCTGCCACAGGTCCTGGGCGTAGAGGGTGGCCACGCGCCGGGTCTCGCGGTTGTCGGTGAAGGGCAGCAGCGACAGGGCCGTGCCGTCATAGACCGGCGCGTCGATCGAGATGGCGTAGGGCGCGGCGGCGCTGGGATTCCGGCGCAGCAGGCCCTCGTGGTAGTCGAGGGTGTAGCCCTTCACGCCGATGTTGAGGTGATGGGCGCCCAGGCGACCGTCGAGTTCGACGCGGCCCGACAGGTCCTCGACGCTGTAGTCGCGCTGGCGGCGCTGGCGCCACAGCTCGCGGCCGACGAGGCGCGACTGGTCGCTGGAGAAGCCCTTCATGTCGCCGGTCCGGTAAGCCGCGCCCGCCGTCAGCCGCCAGTCGGGCGACAGTTCGTATTCGCCGGTGACCTGATGGCGC
Organism: Caulobacter sp. GW821-FHT09B11; assembly: GCF_059418205.1. Lineage (NCBI taxonomy): Bacteria > Pseudomonadati > Pseudomonadota > Alphaproteobacteria > Caulobacterales > Caulobacteraceae > Caulobacter > Caulobacter sp. GW821-FHT09B11. The sequence continues at coordinate 7,253 of NZ_JBWKPK010000038.1, forward strand.
TCGTTACGGAAGCGGGTCGTTCCGTCGCCCGGCTCGCCGAAGAAGCGCGAGCGCGGGATGGCCAGGGCGTCGCCGTTCACGGCCGGCACGCCGCGATCGAAGGGCGCGTCGAAGACGGTGAACTCGCCGACATAGGTCAGGCGCAGGGCGTCCGTCGGCCGCCAGGTCAGGGACGGGGCGATGGCGCGGCGGTGCAGGTCGACATGGTCGCGCCAGCCGTCGCTGTGTTCGTCGGCCACGACCAGGCGGGCGGCGATCGTGTCGGAGAGCGGGCCGGTCAGGTCGAGCTCGGCCCGGCGCAGGCCGTAGGAGCCGACGGTGGCCGCCACGCTGCCCGCGCGGGCGAACTGCGGGGTCTTGGAGACGATGTTGACGCGGCCGGCGGGGTCGATGTCGCCGAACAAGGCGCCGGCAGGACCTTTCAGGATTTCGACCCGCTCGGCCGTGGCCGGATCGCGCGGCGGGGCCAGGCCGCGATTGGCCAGGAAGCCGTCGACATAATATTCGGCCCCGCCGTCGGGCGTGCCGAGGAAGCCGCGGATGGCGAAGTTGTCGAGGAAGCCGCCGCGATTGTTCTGCTGGGAGACGCCGCTGGTCAGCTCCAGGGCGTCGGCCAGCCGGCCCGCCCCGACCGCGTCGAGCAGGTCGCGCTCGACCGAGCGGCTGGAGGGCGAGGTGGCCTGGGTGATCTCGCCCGCGCCCAGGGTGGCGTCGCGGGCCGCGCCGCGCCGGCCCAGGATGACGATCTCGCCCACGGCATGGGGTTCGGCCTCGACAGCCTCGGTCGACGGCGAGGGTTCGGCGGCCGATAGGGCCAGCAGGCACGCGCTGACGCAGCTCCACGACAGGGGCAAGATGCAACTCCATTTGTAATGTTATTACATATCAGCTATGCCGCAGACACGATGCTGTCAACCGCCCCTTCCCCCGCCTCTTCTTCCGGCCGGATCGCCGCCATCGACGCCCTGCGGGGCCTGGTCATGCTGCTGATGATGGTCGACCACGTGCGGGAGTTCTTCTTCATCCACGCCCAGGTCTCCGACCCGATGGACGTGGACGCGACGCAGCCCTCGCTGTTCTTCACCCGCCTTTCCGCCCACCTGTGCGCGCCGGTGTTCGTGGCCCTGACCGGCCTTGCCGCCTGGCTCTATGGCCGCAAGCAGGGCGGCGAGGATCCGCGCGCCATCGCCAGGGCGGCCAGCGGCTTCCTGTTCAAGCGCGGCCTCTTCCTGGTGTGCCTGGAACTGACCTTCGTCAGCTTCGCCTGGACCTTCGACCTGACGCCGAAGACCTATTACCTGCAGGTGATCTGGGCGATCGGCCTGTCGATGATCGCCCTGGCGGCGCTGGTCCATCTGCCGCGCGCGGCGATCGCCGCGGTGGGGCTGGTGGTCGTGCTGGGCCACAACCTGCTGGACCCGATCAGCATCGCGCCGGGCCAGCCCGGCCACGCGCTGTGGGCCATACTGCACGACCGCGGCTTCATCGACCTGCCGTGGGGCGCGCGGGCGCGGACCTCCTACCCGCTGCTGCCGTGGATCGGTGTCGCCGCCCTCGGCTATGCCATCGGCCCGTGGTTCGTGGCGAGCTGGCGCGACCGTCGCAACCGCCTGCTGCTGACGGGCGTCGGCGCCCTGACCCTGCTCCTGCTGCTGCGCAATCTGAACGGCTATGGCGAGACGCCGTGGGTTCATGGCGTCGACGCCGTGCGCACGGCGATGAGCTGGCTGAACTTCACCAAATACCCGCCCTCTGCCGACTTCCTGCTGCTGACGCTGGGGGTCGGGGCGCTGCTGCTGGCGGTGCTGGAAAAGGTCCCGCCCCGGCTGCTCGCCCCCCTGGCGGTGCTGGGAAGCGCGCCGCTGTTCTTCTACCTGATCCACCTCTACGGCCTGCACCTGCTGCAGCTGGCGGCGGTCGCGACGCTGGGGCCCAACCAGGGCGAGGTCTGGAGCCTGCCGGGCGTCTGGGCGATCTGGCTGACGGCGGGGGTCGTGGCGGTTCCGTGCTGGTGGGCCTGCCGCTGGTTCGGACCCGTGAAGCGGGCCAGCCGGCAGCCGTGGATGAAGTATCTGTAGGCAAACCTCTTTTCTCCTTTTCTCCCGTCATTCCCGCCCTCGTGGCGGGAAACCCTGGTTCCGTTCGCACGTGAAGCGCCAGCGGATCGCCGGCGATCCGCCCCACCCGCACCTGCGGCTGACAGAGGGGTTCCCGCCACGAGGGCGGGAATGACGGGAGAAATGAAGAGACGGCGCACGACGGATTGCCTTGCCGCCGCCCCCTCGACAGACCCTCGCCCGGTAGGCGAAATACGCCCCGCGGCGTTTCTCCCGCGCCGAGGCGGTCAGCGTAAGAGTTCATGTTCACCAGCGACGAGAACGCCCGGCTGGCGGCGCTGCACGAATACGGCCTGGTCGACACCCCGCCGGAGGCCGCGTTCGACCGCATCACCGCCCTAGCGGCCGAGCTGTTCGACATGCCGATCGCCGCCATCACCCTGATCGACGCCGAGCGCCAGTGGATCAAGTCGATCGTCGGGCTGGAGCCGGGCGGCACGCCGCGCGAGGACGCCTTCTGCCACTACACGATCCAGTCGGACGAGGTGACCGAGGTGCTCGACCCCGAGCACGACGAGCGGTTCAGCAGCAATCCCTTCGTCACCGACGACCCGAACATCCGCTTCTACGCCGGCGCGCCGCTGCGTCTGCCCAGCGGCCATCGCCTGGGGGCGCTGTGCCTGATCGACCGCAAGGCGCGGCCGCCGCTGTCGGCCGAGGAGAAGCGCCGGCTGGAAGCCCTGGCCCAGATCGTCGTCACCGAGATGGACCTGCGCCTGCTGGCCGCCCGCAGCGAACTGCTGACCCGCCAAGCCCAGGCGGCGACCGAGGCCAAGAGCGAGTTCCTGGCCAACATGACCCACGAGCTGCGCACGCCGCTGACCAGCGTGATCGGCTTCAACGGCCTGCTGGCCGCCTCGCCCAACCTGCCCGACAAGGAGCGGATGCTGGCGACCAAGGCCAAGGGCGCGGGCGAGAAGCTGCTGACCATCGTCAACGACGTGCTGGACCTGGCCCGCCTGGAAGCGGGGGCGAGCGATCTCGCCGACGCGCCGATCGACGTCGCCCCGATCGCGCGCTCGGCCGTCGAGCTGTTCGCCGAACGGGCGCAGGACAAGGGCGTGGCCCTGACGCTGGAGATCGGATCCGGCCTGCCGACGGTGAGCGGCGACGCCGCCCGCCTGCGCCAGATCCTGGTCAACCTGCTGGGCAACGCCCTGAAGTTCACGGAGAGCGGCGAGGTCTCGCTGCGGGTGGCCGCCCGTGACGGCGCCTTGGCCCTGGCGGTCGGCGACACCGGGGTCGGCATCCCCGCCGACCAGCTGGACCGCATCTTCGAGCGCTTCGAGCAGGTGGCCGGCACGGCCCAGCAGTTCGGCGGCACGGGCCTGGGCCTGGCCATCTCGCGCCGCCTGGCCCGCCAGATGGGCGGCGAGATCACGGTGCAGAGCCGGCCGGGCGAGGGCTCGACCTTCACGTTGACCCTGCCGGCCGCGACCTAGGCGCCCCGCGCACGAGGCGAAACACGGCCGATACGCGGGACATCGACCGACACGCTCGCATTGTTCGCCGTAAGCGCGCGCTCATACCCGCGACGTCTAACCCGGCTGGACTGACCCACGGGCCGCAGTCGGCGGCCGTGGAAGGCGGCCAGCATGTCGATCTACGAAACCGTCTACAGACTGATGGTCTCCCTGCCCTCGGCCGACGGCGAACTGCGCGAACCGGTCAGGGCCGCCATCCGCAGCGCCGGCGGCCGCAACCGCCAGATCATCCTGTCCTATCCGCCCAAGGTCGCCGGCACCTTCATGCGCACGGCGCTGATCCACCTGCTGGAGAAGCACTACCAGGCGGGCCTGTCGCGCGGCTCGTACGCCAATTCGGACCACGCCCGCGATCCCTACTTCCCGCTGCTGCTCAACCAGCACCTGGCCCGGGGGCCGCGCCCGCAGGCGTCGGTGATGCACCTGCACATGTATCCGAGCCGGCATGCGACCGACATCCTGGAGGTGTTCGGGGTTTCGGTGGTGACCGCCTCGCGCGACATCTTCGACACCCTGGTCAGCCTGCGGGACATGCACGAGAAGGCCGAGGCCGAGGGCCGGCGGATGGACGACGCCCTGCTGCATTCGGGCCGCAGCTATTATGACATGAGCGTCGAGGAGCGCCGCCACAGCCTCGTCCACGTCGCGCCGCTCTGGTACGCGCGGTTCTACGGCCAGTGGCTCGACTACCAGCGCCGCTGCATCGCCGAGGGTCGGCGCGCGCCGCTGTGGATCGGCTACGAGCAACTGCGGACCGATCCCCGCGCGGTGCTGTCGCGGATCGCGGGGCACGTCGATCCCGACCACGCCTACAGCGCCGCCGAACTCGACTCGGCCCTGGCCCGCAGCCTGGTCGACAAGGAGAGCGTGCGTATCAACAAGGGCGTCTCGGGCCGCGGCGAGGCCTTCTTCTCCGAGGCGGAGAAGAAGGCCGTCCGCGCGATCCTGGCGCCGGTCGGCGAGGAGGCGCTCGCCGAGCTAGGCGTCCTCTAGGCGCGCGGCCTGAAGCGGGGTCGCCCGTCCCATGCGCGCGCCCAGATGCTCGGCCAGGCGGATCGACAGCGCCACGATGCTGAAGGTCGGGTTGGAGATGCCGCCCTGCGGGAACACCGACGAGCCGGCGACATAGAGGTTGTCGAGGCCGTGGACCTTGAGGTCGGCGTCGACCACGCCCAGGGTCGGGTCGGCCGCCATCCGCGTCGTGCCGATATGGTGGCCGTTGACCACCAGCTGGCTCTTCAGGTCGTCCCACGACGGGTAGTAGATCTGGCCGCCCAGGGGACCGATCGCCTCTTGGAACAGGCGGGTCGAGATCTCGTAGGTCGCCTGGTCGCCGTCGCCGACCTCCCAGCGGATCTTCGTCTGCGGCTGGCCGAACACCGGATCGACGGTGTCGGCCAGGGCGACGAAGCTGTCGTCGTTGGGCAGCATCTCGAAATAGTAGGAGGCGGTGTAGGGGCGGAACCAGCAGCTGCCGATGCCGTGCGCGCGCTGGGTCTCGGCGCTGGGCGAGAACCGACCCTGGACGGTGACGCCGTTCGGGTCGCTCCAGCCGCCGGAACCGGCGCCTCGCAGCGCCTCGCCGGTCAGCAGCCGGGTCTCGGCCTCGTTCAGGAAGGTGCTGCGCACGCCGATGGCGTTGCTGTTGCTCAGCGGATGGCACTGGAAGTAGCGGCCGACCTGGCCGTGGGCGTTGCCGGCGTCCGACAGCAGCAGCTGGCGGGCGTTCTCGACGGCGCCGCAGGCCAGGACATAGGCGTCGGCCTTGATCGTGAACTCGGTGGCCTTGGTCGGCGGCGAGCCCGTGTTCAGCGAGGCGACGCGCAGGTCCTGCACGACGCCGCCGGCGTGGCGGATCTCCAGCAGGCTGGCGTTGACGATGACCTCGGCGTCGCTGTCGCCGATCGTCACGCCGTCGAAGGTGCGGGTGGCGAAGTTCAGATAGGCCTTGCCCATGAACTGGTACATCTCGGTGTCGAAGCCGGGGATGTCGGGAACCTCGGCGCGCAGCACCCCGGCCCAGTACTCGGCGGTGAAGTCGTCGCTGTAGAGGGCGCACAGCGCGGCCGCCTGGGCGTAGTAGGGCTTCAGGTCCTCGTAGGTGATCGGCCAGCCGGGAAAGCCCGGCCGCGCCTCGAAGCTGATCGGATCCAGCGACCGCGACTGGCCGCCCCAGTGGGAAGAGGTGCCGCCGAACACCCGCTCGCGCTCCCAGGCGCGGCTCGACTGGCCCAAATAGGGCAGGACCAGGAACTCGCGCTCATTGGTGGCGAACAGCCCCTCGGCCTGGCCGGCGTAGAGCAGCGACTTCTCGGGCCAGCTTTCCTTGTAGGGCACGTTTCGGCCGCCCTCGATCAGCACGACCTTGTAGCCGGCCTTCTGCAGCAGCCAGGCCGCCGTGACCCCGGCCGGGCCCGTGCCGATGACGCACACCTGGGCGGAGATGACGCCGCCGTCGCCGATGTCCTTGCCGTCCGTGATCATGAGAGCCTCCCGATCGCTCTCATGTAGAATGCGGCAAATTGCGCGCTTTGGTTGTGTAGAAGTTCACACGATCGACAGCGCCTAGTCGGAGGAACCAGGCGGCCCGGATCACGCCATCGGCGGTTCCCGCGGAGGACTGAACGATCAATGCGCCGACCGATCGGGACGGCCTGTCGATCCACATCGCCCTGTCGGCGCGCCAAGCTTCCGACAAAACCATCCCGAGCAAAACGTCCAGAACAAATCAAAGGACGAAATTACAAAAATTCCGGACGCATAACGCTCAAATTACATCAGCTATATTACTATTTCTCACGTATAAATCATGAAGATAACTAAAGTCTTTTATACTCAAGAGCTCAACGAACTTGGTATCGACTGTCCCCAGCGTTCCGAGCCGAACGATTGCTCGCGAAAGCAAGATGATGCTTAGGTAGGCGGGATTGCTCCGCACCCGGTGGTCGTTCCACGGCGGAAGATCGTCGGCGACGGTGACTATGCGCATCACGCCCTCGCGGTGCACGGTTCCATCCGCATCGACGTAGCCACCAGGCAGAGTGAATGCGAACTCGTTCTGCTGATCCTTCATGAGGCCCCCCTCTTTCTCACTTTCCAGTATGGCGGATCGGACGGAGTTCAGCCGCCGATCGCCTTGAGCACGCCCGCCACGCGGCCGCAGTTGCGGCCGAGATCGCCGCCGGCGTCGCGGGCGATCGAGCGGACGTCGACGCGGGCGCCGGCGCTGTCGGGGCGGACGCGGACGACCAGGTCGTCCTTCATGCCGAACCAGAAGCTGGCGCCGGCGGCCTCGATGCGGCCGTCGTTGGGATCGTCGGTGACCAGCCTCAGGCCCTTGGCCTGGACGGCGGCCTTGGCGGCCTCGTAGACGTCGGCCGGCGTGCGGTCGAGCACCAGGGTCTTGGCGGCCGGGCAGGTCTCGGCGTTGACCTCGGCGACGCGGCGGCCGGCGAACAGCTCGGAGCCGACCGGCAACTGCGGGTCGTCGATCACCGGCGCCGAGGCCTCGCCCCGCGCGGCCATGACGGTCTCGGAGAAGCCCAGCGGGGCCTTCCAGTCGGTGGCGACGTCGCCGACGGGCGCGGCGCGGCCGCCGACGCCGGTGGCCAGGAACAGCACGCCGAGGGTGGCGATGGTGATCGCCAGGGCCAGCAGGGCCCGCTTCCAGTGGCGCTGGATGCCGCCGATCATCGCCACGACGACGCCCAGCGCCCCCGTGCCGAGGCTCAGCCAGGCGACCAGCGGTGCGAGGTCCCGGGTCATCAGGTCGTAGGCGACCGCCTTGTCGAGCAGTCCGAAGCGCGCGCCCAGCGCCCCGACCACGATCAGCGCAGCCGGGATCAGGGCGATGACCACCGCCCCGATGAGGATCGGCGAAGCCCAGCCGCCCTTCCCGCCCGTTTCAGCCTTGGCCGTCTTGGCGGCCTTGGCCTTGCGGGATTTGGACGGCTGGATCGGCATGGCCAGCGGCGCTTCTTCGGCCACGAACACCGGCGGGGCGTCGAAGGCCGTCTCGGGCGTCGGCTCCAGCGGCTTGGTCTCGGCCTCGACCAACGGCTCGTGCGGGAAGACGTCTTCCGGCGCGGGCGGTTCGGCGGGTTCGGCCACCTCGGCGACGTGCGCGACCGGGGTCGGCTCGGGATCGGGCAGCGAGGCGGCCAGGGCCTCGGCGCTGATCGGCTCGGCTTCGGCTTGCGAGGCCAGGACCTCGGGCTCGTGGACGGGCTCGACGGCCGCTTCAGCCACGTCTTCCGGCGCCTCGACCGGATCGGGCGCGTATAGCACCGGCGCGCCGGCGCCGTCGGCGGCGGCCAGGGTGGCGGTTCCGGCCGCGGCGGCGGCGATGGTCGGCAGGACGTAGTGCTTCATCCGCTGGCGGATGACCTTCTTGTCGATCTTGCCGGTAGCGCCCAGCGGGATCTCGTCGACGAAGACGACGTCGTCGGGCATCCACCACTTCGCGATCTTGCCCTGCAGGAAGTCGAGGAACTCCTCCTTCGTGGCGGTCTCGCCCTCCTTCAGCTTGACCAGCAGGATCGGGCGCTCGTCCCACTTGGGGTGGGGCACGCCGATCACGGCGGCCAGGGCGGCCTTGGGATGGCCGACGGCGATGTTCTCGATCTCGATCGTGCTGATCCACTCGCCGCCGGACTTCACGACGTCCTTGGCGCGGTCGGTGATCTGCATGAAGCCCATCTCGTCGATGGTCGCCACGTCGCCGGTGTCGAAGAAGCCGTCGGCGTCGAGGATCTTGCCGCCGGCGCCCCGGAAGTATTCGGCGGCGATGATCGGCCCGCGGATCTTCAGGTGACCGAAGGCCTTGCCGTCGTGCGGCAGCGCTTTGCCCTCGTCGTCGGTCAGCTTCAGCTCGACGCCCATAGGCGGGCGGCCCTGCTTGAGGCGATAGGGCATCTGCTGGTCGTAGGGCAGCTGCTCCAGCGCGTCGGTCATGGTCGACAGCGTGCCGACCGGCGAGGTCTCGGTCATGCCCCAGGCGTGAACCACCTCGACGCCGTACTTCTCGTGGAAGGCGCGGATGATGCTTTCCGGACAGGCCGCGCCGCCGATCACCACCTTCTTGAGGGTCGAGATAGTGCCGTTGGTGCTTTCCAGGTGCTGCAGCAGCATCTGCCAGACGGTGGGCACGGCGGCCGAGAAGGTGACGCCCTCGGTCTCGAGCAGCTCGTGGATCGCCGCCCCGTCCATGCGCGCGCCCGGCATGACGATCTTGGCGCCGGTGGCCGGGGCCGAGAACGCCACGCCCCAGGCGTTGGCATGGAACATCGGCACCACCGGCAGGATCACGTCGCGCTGCGACAGGCCCATGACGTCGGGCTGCATGGTGATGAAGGTGTGCAGGAAGTTGGAGCGGTGCGAGTACATCACCCCCTTGGGGTCGCCCGTCGTGCCCGAGGTGTAGCAGAGGCCGGCGGCCGTGCCCTCGTCGAACCCGCCCCAGACGCAGTCGGCCGACTGCTCGGCGACCAGGTCCTCGTAGCAGAGCAGGCCCTTGAAGTGTGGGGCCTCGCCGGCCGGCCGGAAGTCGGCCGGCATGTGGTCGCGATCGGTGAACACCACCACGTGCTCGACATTGGGCAGGCGCGGGATGATCCCGGCGATGATCGGCAGGAAGGTCAGGTCCGTAAAGATGAGCTTGTCGCCGCCGTGGTCGGCGATCCAGGCGATCTGCTCGGGGAAGAGGCGTGGGTTGAGCGTGTGGCACACCGCCCCGACGCCCATGATCCCGTACCAGGTCTCGATGTGGCGGGCGGTGTTCCAGGCCAGGGTGCCGACCCGGTCGCCGGGCTTGATCCCGAGCGTCAGCAGCAGGTTCGACACCCGCTTGGCCCGGTCGTGGATCTCGCGATAGGTCGTGCGGACGATGGGCCCCTCGACCGACCGGGTGACCACCTCGCGGCCGCCGTGCCACTGGGCGGCGTGGTCGATGATCTTGTCGAGCGTCAGAGCGCCATGCTGCATCAAACCTTGCATCGAAACCGCTCTCCCGCGTCCTGCTTATCGTTGTTCAGGAGAGGCTAGCGGCCGTCGCCGCCCCGCGCAACGCATGGCGCGCCTCAAGCGAACCCCAGGGAAGGTCATGCTTATCCCAGGCGGCGAGCGGACTTTGCGTCCATCTGCACGCAAGTGTAGAGTTTAGCCTCCTCCACACGGCCGCGCTGATCGGCCGCACCGCCCGTTCACTCCCAGAACGCCGTTTTGCGGCTAGCTTCAGCGTCGACTGTTTTGACCCGCGTACGAGACGGGAGCGCAAGCCTTGAGATGGCTCGACGCGCTAGGCGCAGACGAACGGCTGGACGAAGTGGCGGCGGACACCCACCGCCTGATGACCGTGCGCATCGTGTCGGCGGCCGTGGTCGCCCTGGTGGTCGGCGCGGCCCTGGGTCCGGTCATGGCCGTCGCCTGGTTCGCCTCGCTCACCGCCTGCGAGACCCTGGCCTGGACGGTGACCCGCCGCTTCAAGCCCGGCATGCCGACCACCGACCGCCTGCGCGCGGCCTTCGTGCTGGCCTCGATCCCGATCAACGTGGTGTGGACCTGGCTGGCCGCGGCGCTGTGGCTGTTCCCCGACGCCGACCTGCGCATCGCAGCCCTGGGCGTGTGCGTGGGCGGCATCATCTTCACCCAGAACTTCCGCCACCAGCCGCTGAGCCTGCTGGTTATCACCGCCGCGCCGCCGCTGGCCAGCCTGGTGATCTTCCCGTTCTTCCTGCATGCGCCGCACGGGGTGGGCCATCCGACCAACAAGTGGGCGCTGGTCATGGTGGTGGCCACGACGATCAACGCCATGCTGCTGAACCGCGCGGCGGCCCGCCGGATGGACGCCCTGACCCGCGGCCTGCGGCAGGAAAAGGAGCGCGCCCTGGCCGCCTCGCAGGTCAAGTCGGTATTCGTGGCGACCATGAGCCACGAGATGCGCACGCCGATGAACGGCCTGCTGGGCCTGGCCCACGCCCTGAAGAGCACCGATCTGGACGAGCGCCAGCGCGACTATGTCGACCTGATGCTGCAGTCGGGCGACAGCCTGATGCAGCTCTTGACCGACGTGCTCGACATCTCCCGCCTCGATGCCGGCGAGACCGAGCTGACGCCCTGCGACTTCGACCTGCACGACCTGGTCCACGCGGTGGCCGACGCCTGGACCGACATGGCCATGGCCCGCGGCCTGACGGTGGACGTGCGCATCGATCCATCGGCCCCGCAGCGCCTGAACGCCGACCCGGCGCGGATCCGCCAGGTGCTGGGCGGACTGATGTCCAACGCCCTGAAGTTCACGCGGCTGGGCGGGGTGACGATCGAGGTTTCGAGCCAGGGCGACGCGCCGGACGGCCTGGAGACGATCGCCGTGCGCATCACCGACACCGGGCCGGGGATCGATCCGGCCCATGCCGAGAGGATCTTCGAGAGCTTCACCCAGGCCGACGAGACCGTCTCGCGCGCCCATGGCGGCATGGGGCTGGGCCTGACCATCGCCCGGGCCCTGGCCCGGCGGATGGGCGGCGACCTCAGCCTGGAGCCCGCCCCGCGCGGGGCGAGGTTCCTGTTCCTGATCCGCGCCCCCCAGCCGGCGCCCCCGCCCCTGCCGGCCGCCATGCCGCAGACGGCCAACGAGGACGACGAGGTCGCGCCACGCGTGCTGATGGCCGAGGACAATCCGATGAACCAGATGGTCGTGCGGCTGATGCTGGAGGCCGCCGGCGTCGACCTGACGGTGGTCGAGGACGGCCGCCAAGCCCTGGACGCCCTGCGGGCCTCGCGCTTCGACTGCGTGCTGATGGACATCAACATGCCGGTGATGGACGGGGTCACGGCCCTGTCGGAAATCCGCTCCGGCGCGGCCGGCCCCGCCGACACCCCGGTGATCGCCCTGACCGCCTCGGCCATGACCGGCGACCGCGAACGCTTCCTGAAGCTGGGTTTCGACGAGCACCTGGGCAAGCCGGTCAAGCCGCTGGACCTGATCGCGGCCATCGTCGCGACGCTGGACAGGACGCCCCCGCCGCAGGCGGCGGTGGGATAGCCGGGATCCTTCTCCCCTTGCGGGAGAAGGTGGCGGCCGAAGGCCGACGGATGAGGGGTCTCTCAGACGTGAGACGCTTCACCCGACACGACTGCTGTCGCGGCTTTGAGGTCTGAGAGACCCCTCACCCGACCTCGCTCTGCGAGGCCACCCTCTCCCGCAAGGGGAGAGGGATCACCCCATCTGTTCCGCCAGCGCCCGCGCCTCGTCCTCGAAGGCGCTGACCGTATCCACGCGCCGCCAGTCGATCTCCCCCGTATCCCGCACCAGCTGGCTTTCCAGCACGGCGACGTCGGCGTCGGAGGCGTCGTTGACGCGGGCGGCGACGCGGGCGCGGAGGACTTCGGGCGGGGCTTCCAGCCAGACGCCCTGGAAGGCGACGTCCAGTTTCTTGGCCAGGGCCTCGGCGCGGGCGCGCTGCTCGGGCTTGATGAAGACGGCGTCGACCACCACCGAGCGGCCGGCCTTCAGCACGAACTCGGCGTCGCGGAACAGCTCGTCATAGACCTTGTCGCTGACCTCGGGGGTGTAGGCCTCCTTGGGCAGGCGCTCCAGCGAGGGAACGTTCCACAGGCGCTTGCGGATCTCGTCGGTGCGCAGCACCACCGCGCCGGGGGCAGCCCCCAGGCCCGGCGCGCAGACGCGGGCGAAGGTCGACTTGCCCGAGCCCGACAGGCCGCCGGTAGCCACCAGGCTGACCGGCTTGGGCGCTAGGTGCTCGATGGCGGCGGCGAGATAGGCCCGCGCGGCCTCGTCGTCGCCGGTATAGGCCCAGACGTGGGTGCGCACGGCGGCGCGAACGCTGAGCATCAGCGGCAGGGCCGCCAGACCGGTCCACAGGCCCTCGCCGAAGGTGCGGGCGGCCTCGTCGAGATAGGCGTTCAGCACCCGGCCGGCGGCGTCGCGGCGACGGCGGAAGTCCAGGTCCATCAGCAGGAAGGCCAGGTCGTACTGCACGTCGATGTCCGACAGGGCGTCGTTGAACTCGATGCAGTCGAAGAGGATCGGCCTGCCGTCCTCGATCAGGATGTTCCCCAGGTGCAGGTCGCCGTGGCAGTGGCGGGCGAAGCCCTCGGTCGCGCGGGCGTCGAGCTGCGGACCCAGGCGCTTGAGGGCCAGATCCGTCTCCTCGACCAGCCGCTCGACGGCTTGCCCACCCAAGCGTGAAGCCAGGCCTCGCAGCAGGTTGGCGTTGGAGGCGATGGTGTAGCCCAGGGCCGAGACGCCGCCGCCTTCGGGGCGCAGCGCGGCGCCGGCGTGGAACTGGGCGACGGTGCGGCCCAGCGAGTCTTCCAGGGCGTCGTCGATGGCCCAGGGCTGGGAGGCCAGCACGGCCTCGCCGTCGAAGCGGCGCATCTCCAGCACGTACTCGACGACCTCGCCCTGGCCGTCGATCTCGACCCCGCCGTCGGCGGCGCGGGTCAGCTGGCGCACGGCGCGATAGATGTCGGGGGCGGCGGCGCGGTTGAAGCTGAGTTCGCGCTGCAGGGCCCAGCGGCGCAGCTCCAGCGTCGAATAGTCGAGGAAGCCGAAGTCGACCGGCCGCTTCACCTTGAAGGCGGACTCGCCCACCAGGAACACCCGCGCGCACGAGGTCTCGATCGTCTGGTCGGCCTTCGCACCGAGCCAGGCCGCGATTTCCTGTTCGCGCGCCGCTTCCGCGTCCTTGATCACGCCGTCCAACCTCGTCTTCGACCGCCCCGATCGGCGGCGCCGGGGCGTCCCATAGCGCAAAGTTCGGTGCAAGTCCTCGCGGACGCTTGCTACATCTACTTATACGATAGTAGCGTTTGATAACCACAGTCTGATGTTGAGGCCACCATGCTCATCGGCTCCGGCCTGAAGCGCTCCGAGCACAAGAAGGCCGAGATCCTGGCGGCGGCGCGCGAGATCTTCCTCAAGGAAGGCTACGCCGACGCGGGCATGGAATCGGTAGCCCGCGCCGCGGGCGTCTCGACCGCCACGCTCTATGCCTACTTCCCAAGCAAGGCCGAACTGTTCCGCACCGTCGTCGTCGACAGCGTGCGCAGCATGGCCGAGCCGGTGCGCGAAAGCGCCAAGGCGGTCGGCGACGCCCGCGCCCGGCTCACCGCCCTCTCCCGCGCCTACGCCACCTTCTTCGCCACGCCGGAGACGCGGGCGATGTTCCGGATGGTGACCTCCGAGCGGCGGCGCTTCGAGGGGGTGGCCGACCACTTCCTGGGCGCGGCGCGCGAGTCGCTGGGCGGGGCGGCGATCCAGGTGGTCAGGGAACTGAGCGAGTCCGGCGACCTCAAGGTCGACAAGCCCTCATGGGCGGCCGGCCAGCTGATGGGCATGCTGGACCACGCCACCCTGGTGCTGGGCCTGTCGGCCGGCGACGAGGTGCAACCCGACCGGCCGGTGGCCCAGATCGCCGAGGACGCCGTCGAGACCTTCCTGGCCCGCTACGCGACCAAGTGAGGCGTCCGGACGTGACGCGAGAGCGCGACATCAACCGCCCCAAAGCGCGCCCTATCAGGGGAACAGGCGCCTGGTCGTCCAGGCGCCGTCGACGCGGTCATAGACCAGGCGCTCGTGCAGGCGGAACGGCCGGTCGCGCCAGAACTCGATGACCTGCGGCACGATGCGGAAGCCCGACCAGTGCGGCGGACGCGGCACCTTGCCGATCAGGCCGTGCTTGAGGCCCATCTCGGCCACGCGGCGCTCCAGCGCCAGGCGGTCGGGCAGCGGCCGCGACTGGTCGCTGGCCCAGGCGCCCAGCTGGCTGTGGCGGGCGCGGCTGGCGAAATAGGCGTCGGCCTCGGCCTCGCTGACCGGCTCGACGACGCCGCGCACCCGCACCTGGCGGCGCAGCGACTTCCAGTGGAACAGCAGGGCGGCCTTGGGATTGGCGGCCAGCTCCACGCCCTTGGCGCTTTCCAGGTTGGTGTAGAAGACAAAGCCCCGGCTATCGACGTCCTTCAGCAGCACCATGCGCGAGTCGGGCATGCCGGACTCGTCGACCGTCGAGACGGTCATGGCGTTGGGATCGTTGGGCTCGGACTTGCCGGCCTCGGCCAGCCACTCGCCGAACAGGTGGATCGGGTCGCCCTCCGGCAGCAGCGGCGGCGGGGTCGCGTTGGTCACCTGGGAGACGTAGTCGTCCTCGCTGGGCGAGGCGGGGATCAGCGGCGCGTCGGTCATGGTGCTGGATATAGGCCCGCGCGCGGCGGTGGACCATGCTTGACCGACACGTACGCGCCCCTCAGTTTCGCTCCCATGACTCTCGCCGCCCGCGCCCGCCTCGCCTGGATCCCGCTCGCCCTGTGGGCGGTCTTCGTCGCCTGGAAGGTCACGGAGTTCGCGATCGAGCGCCCGCCGACGACCTTCGGCTTCTGGGCGGGCAAGGTGTTCATCGCCGCCTTCCTGGTTCCCGCCGGCTACGCGGCCTTCGCCTTCGCGCGAGGATGGGGCCGCCGCGCCCGGACCGAGGGCCCGCAGGTCGAGCTGCCGGTCACCTGGCACAAGCGTAGCGGCTCCTGGCTGGTGATCGGCATGTTCGGGCTGATGGCCCTGATCTTCGGCGTCCTGTCGCTGATCGCCGCAAGGGTCTGACCGAAAGTCTTAACTTAACCCGGCGTTGACCAAGTCCGCGCGAGGGTCGCGGCATGACCGCCGCCCAGGCCCCTTCCCTGTCCCTTTCCGCCGCCCGCGCCATTCTGGGCGTCGCGCCCGGCGCCGACGAGCGCGAGCTGCGCGCGGCCTATCGCGAGGCGGCCAAGCGCGCCCACCCCGACCGTCCGGGCGGCGACGCGGCCCTGTTCCGCGACGTGCTGGCGGCCTACCGCATGCTGCAGGGCGCGGACGCGCCGGCGCCCATGGGCTTTCCCCCCGCCACCGTCGAGACCCCGGCCATGCCGAGCCAGGCCTGCCTGGACATCGACGCGGCCTTCGCCTTTTCCGGCGGCGCGCTGGAGATGCAGGTCGGCGATCGCCGCCTGCGCCTGACCCTGCCCGCGGGCCTTCGCCAGCGCGACACCGTGCGGGTCGGCGACACCCTGCTGACCGTGCGCATCAAGGCTGATCCCGCCGCCATGGTGCGCAGCCACGACCTGTGGCTGACCGTGCAGCTGGACGCCAAGGTCCTGGCCGAGGGCGGCCGCGTGGAGCTGGACACGATCATCGGCCCGCGCACCGTGTGGATCTCGACCAAGGCCGCCGAGCGGGGCCTGGTGCGCCTCAACGGCCAGGGCCTGCCGGCCCGCGCCGCCCATCCGGCCGGCGACCTCTTCCTGCGCCTGGAGCGCACCGGAACCGTGCACGAAAGCGCCGCCCGCTCGCAGCTGAAGCGCTTCGCGGCCGCCTGGGCGGCTTAAGGCCTCACTCCAGCGTCATGCCCGGCGTCCAGCCGCTGGCGGCCAGGAAGGCGCGGGCGTCCGAGACCGTGAGGATCTCGCGCAGCGCCGCCTGCTTGTCCGGGGCCTTGTCGTAATAGGCCTTGGCGATGCGGTAGCCGACCCAGTAGCCGAGGTCGGCGGGCTTCTCGAGCGTGGAATTGTAGAACCAGGCCGACAGGTCGGTCTTGTCGAGGTCGGCGGCGAAGGCGGTCTCGATCTCGCGCTCGCGGCCCCTGGTCAGCGGTCCGAAATAGACATAGGCCGGGCGGCCCAGCAGCAGCGCGGTGACGAACTCGGCCCCGCCCTCGACAAGCGCGCTTTCCAGCACGGTCGGCTGCTGTTTCTCGGTCAGCAGCGGGTTCTGCTGGGCGTGGGCGTATTCGTGGATCAGCACGCCGACGAAACGGCTCTCGACGTCGGGATCGATGAAGTCGACGGTGCACAGCGCCTCCAGCCCCACCTGAACGCCGGTGACCGGGCTGCCGATGGCGATCGGCTTGCCCCGGCCGACGGCGACGGTCACCGACGGCACGAGCGCCTGCGGATACAGGACCGCGAACCTGGCCAGGGCCGTATCGACCCGGCCCTTCACCCGCGGCAGGGTCGCGGCGCAGTCGCGGGCGCGCAGATAGAGCTCGGGCCGGGCGGCGATGGTCTCGGCCAGGCGGGTCGCCGTGGTGCGACGAGCCTCGAAGAAGGTGCGCAGGCCCGGCGAGCCGGCGTCGATGTAGCGGCTCTGCAGCTGCTCGGCGCTGGGCCGGCCGCCGGTCTCGTCATAGAGGCGGTAGAAGAGATCGACGTCGGCGGTGTCGAGCGTCGCCTTCTGCGGCTGCGCCCAGGCCGGGCCGGCCAGCGCGACGGCGACGGCCAGGCCCGCCTTCAGAAACCAGGATCCCACGCGCCCCTCCCCCATCTTTCGAGATGGGCGAGGCTGACCCGCGCCGGCGGTCAAAATCAAGCGCGCGAAAAATCGACGACGTCGCTCTTGTTTTTATATCGCGCACGATTAAATCGTACTCACCAATTCAATCGCAGGAGCGAACCCGATGAGCACTCTCTACCAAACCCGCGCCACGGCCACCGGCGGCCGCGAAGGCGGCGTCCGCAGCGCCGACGGCCTGCTGGACGTGCGCCTGGCCATGCCCAAGGCCTTGGGCGGCAAGGAAGACGGCACCAATCCCGAGCAGCTGTTCGCGGCCGGCTACGCCGCCTGCTTCCAGAGCGCCATGGCCTTCGTGGCCCGCCAGCAGAAGATCCCGCTGACCGGCTCGACCGTCACCGGCGTCGTCGGCCTGGCCGCCCAGGAAGTCGGCTTCAAGCTGGAAGTGGCGCTGGAAGTCGAGACCCAAGGCCTTTCGCAGGAAGCCGCCGAAGCCCTGGTTGCCACGGCGCACCAGGTCTGCCCCTATTCCAACGCCACCCGCGGCAACATCGACGTCGCCCTCAGCGTAAAGGCCGCATGAGTTCCGAAACGGACAAACCCAGGCATGACGCGGTCGAGGTCTTGCGCCTCGACCGCCAGCTCTGCTTCGCGCTCTACAGCGCCGCCAACCGGGTGACGCGGCTCTACCGGCCGCTGCTCGACGCGCTGGGCATCACCTATCCGCAGTACCTGGCCCTGCTGGTGCTGTGGGAGAAGAGCCCGCGCACGGTCGGCGAGGTGGGCGAGGCGCTGGACCTGGAGTCCAGCACCCTCACCCCCCTGCTCAAGCGCCTGGAAACCGCCGGCCTGATCGCCCGCGGCCGCGATCCACAGGACGAGCGGCGGGTGATCGTGTCTTTGACAGACGCGGGCGACGCCATGCGCGACAAGGCGCTGGAAGTGGCCGAGCAGTTCTTCTGCAAGCTGGACACGCCGCTGCCGGAGCTGGTGGAGCTGCGCGAACGGCTGAAGCGGCTGGCGGTTTAGGGACGATCCTCCCACCCTCCCCGCCTCCCCTTTAATCCCGTCATTCCCGCCCTTGTGGCGGGAACCCCTGGTTCCGTCCGCACGAGAAGCGCCAGCGGATCGCCAGCGATCCGCCCCACCCGCCCTTGCGGCTGACAGAGGGGTTCCCGCCACAAGGGCGGGTATGACGGGAGTATGGGATGGGCTGTGCGCCTCTGCGTCCCCTGCCCCCATGGCGCACGCGCCCCCAACCCGCTAAACCCGCGCCCATGCTGCGTCTTTCCGAACTGAAGCTGCCCCTGGACCATCCGCCGGAGGCCATGGCCCCGGCCATTTGCGCGCGCCTGGGGATCGAGCCGGCCGACCTGCTGGACGTCAAGCTCTGGCGGCGCGCCCACGATGCGCGCAAGAAGTCGGCGATCCTGATGATCTACACGGTCGACGTCGCCCTGCGCGACGAGGCCGCCGTGCTGGCGCGGTTCGCCGCCGACCACCAGGTGCGGGCGACGCCCGACACCGACTACCGCTTCCCCGCCCGTGCGCCGGAGGGCTTCGACGGCCCGCGTCCGGTGGTGATCGGGGCCGGTCCCTGCGGCCTGTTCGCCGGGCTGGTGCTGGCCCAGATGGGCTTCAAGCCGATCATCCTCGATCGCGGCAAGGTGGTGCGCGAGCGCACCAAGGACACCTGGGCCCTGTGGCGCAAGAGCGAGCTGAACCCGGAGTCGAACGTCCAGTTCGGCGAGGGGGGCGCCGGCACCTTCTCGGACGGCAAGCTCTACAGCCAGATCAAGGATCCGCGCTTCCTGGGCCGCAAGGTGCTGGAGGAATTCGTCGCCGCCGGCGCGCCCGAAGAGATCCTGACCGAGGCCCACCCGCACATCGGCACCTTCCGCCTGGTGCACATGGTCGAGAACATCCGCGCCCTGATCGAGAGCCTGGGCGGCGAATACCGCTGGGAGCATCGGGTCGAGGACTTCGACATCGAGACCGCCGAAGACGGCGCCCGCCGGCTGAAGGGCCTGCGTCTGTCGACCGGCGAGTATCTGGAGACCGGGCACGTGGTGCTGGCCGTCGGCCACAGCGCCCGCGACACCTTCGAGGTCCTGCACGAGCGCGGCGTCCATATCGAGGCCAAGCCGTTCTCGATCGGCGTGCGCATCGAGCACCCGCAGTCGTGGATGGACAAGGCGCGGTTCGGGGCCTGCGCCGGCCATCCGGACCTGGGCGCGGCCGACTACAGCCTGTCGCACCACTGCTCCAACGGCCGCACGGTCTACAGCTTCTGCATGTGCCCGGGCGGCACGGTGGTGGCGGCGACCTCGGAGCCGAACCGGGTCGTGACCAACGGCATGAGCCAGTATTCGCGCAACGAGCGCAACGCCAACTCCGGCTTTGTCGTGGCCATCGATCCAGAGCGCGACTATCCGGGCCACCCGCTGGCCGGCGTCGAATTCCAGCGCAAATGGGAGTCCCTGGCCTTCACCGCCGGCGGCGGCGACTACAAGGCCCCGGCCCAGAAGGTCGGCGATTTCCTGGCCGGCCGGCCGTCTGAGGCGCTGGGCGAGGTGTCGCCGTCCTACAAGCCGGGGATCAGGATGACGGATCTCTCCGAATGCCTGCCGCCCTTCGTGCTGGAGGCCATGCGCGAGGCCTTGCCCGTCTTTGGCCGCCAGATCGCCGGCTACGACCACCCGGACGTGCTGATGACCGGGGTCGAGACCCGCACCTCATCGCCGATCCGCATCACCCGCGGCAAGGACCTGCAAAGCCTCAACACCGCCGGCCTGTTCCCGGCCGGCGAAGGCGCGGGCTACGCCGGCGGCATCCTGTCGGCGGGCGTGGACGGCATCAAGATCGCCGAGGCCGTGGCCGCGGCGTACGTGGAGAAGGGGTGGGCGGCGGAGGCTTAGGAAAACCCTCTCTCTTAGAGAGAGGAGGGGCCCGCCGCCAAAGGCGGTGGGAGGGTGAGAGGTTTCACCGCCGGCCGGCAAATCCCAACGCGTTCCGACGGGCTTCCAGACGCCGCCCCCTTATTCCCGTCATTCCCGCCCTTGTGGCGGGAAACCCTCTGTCGGCCGCAAGAGCGGAAGGGGCGGACTGCCGAGCAGTCCGCTTGCAGTTCAGGTGCGAACGGAACCAGGGGTTCCCGCCACAAGGGCGGGAATGACGGGAGATTGAAGTGGCCCCCAGAGCTCTCCTGAACAGTCAAATATCAATGTTCACATTACCACTCGCGTGACGAGAATTCTCACTCACACCCGCTTTTCGCGACTAAAGATGGTGAAAATCAGCGATATCGGAACTTAACCTTGTTGCGCTAGGCTGAACTCTAGTCGGCGTTTTCCAGGGATTTCGATCGTGACCCAGGCCTCAGGCCGCGAAGCCTTGCTCGTGGACGCCAGTTCGTTCTTCGAGGTCTCGCTCGACCTGCTGGTCATACGAGACCTGCAAGGCACGGTGCTGAAGGCCAGCCGGTCCTGGCAGACCAAGCTGGGGCACAGCCCCGAGGACATGGAAGGCCGCCCCCTGCTGCGGCTGGTCCATCCGGAAGACATGCCGGGCACCCGGGACAGCGTGGTCGAGGTCGAGACCCGGCGCGACGGCGATCCCGTCCTCGGCTTCATCAACCGCTACCGCCATGCCGACGGCCACTACCGCACGCTGGAATGGCGGGCCCAGCGGGCCGGCGACCGCATCTACGGCGTGGCCCGCGACGTCACCGACCGGGTCGCGGCCGAGCGCCACCTGCTGGAGGCCAAGATGGCGGCCGAGGCCGCCAACCGGGCCAAGTCCGACTTCCTGGCCAATATCAGCCACGAGATCCGCACGCCGTTGAACGGCGTCATCGGCATCATCGACGCCCTGTCGCGCACGACGCTCACCCCCGAGCAGGCCGAGATGGTCGGGCTGGTGCGCGATTCCGGCGCGACCCTGGAGCGGCTGGTGTCCGACTTCCTCGACGTCTCCAAGATCGAGGCCGGCCAGCTGCAGCTGGAGAACCGCTCGTTCAACCTCGACCAGGCGCTGCGCCCCGGCGTCGAGGTGCTGCGCCGCCGCGCGCAGGAGAAGGGCCTGACCTTCACAATCGAGCGCCCGGCCCTCACCGGCGGCCGGCATCTGGGCGACGGCCTGCGCCTGAGCCAGGTGCTCAACAACCTGCTGTCCAACGCCATCAAGTTCACCGACGAAGGCGGGGTCACCTTGCGCGTCGGCTCGGAGGAGATCGCCGGCGAGACCCGCCTGACCTTCGAGATCGAGGACACCGGCATCGGCTTCAAGGCAGACCAGGCCGGGGACCTGTTCAACCGCTTCAGCCAGGCCGACCAGTCGATCAGCCGCCGGTTCGGCGGTACGGGCCTGGGACTGTCGATCTGCCGCTCGCTGGTCGACATGATGGGCGGCGAGATCTCGGCGACGTCGCGGCCGGGCGTCGGCAGCCGCTTCGTCGTCACGCTCAGCCTGCCTCGCCTGCAGGAGGCCGTCGAAGCCAGCGCCGACGTCGATCCCGTCCCGTTCGAGCCGATCGCCCTGCCCGACCAGCCGCTGCGCGTGCTGCTGGTCGAGGACCATCCCACCAACCAGCGCGTCGCCCAGCTGATCCTGGCCTCGCAGGGCGCCCAGGTGGTGACCGTCGAGGACGGCCTGGAGGCGATCGCCGCCTTCGGGGACGGCGCGTTCGACGTGGTGCTGATGGACATGCAGATGCCGCGCATGGACGGCCTGACCGCCACCCGCGCCATCCGCGCCCTGGAGGCCGAACGCGGCGCGACGCGCACGCCGATCGTCATGCTCAGCGCCAACGCCCTGATGAAGCATCGCCACGAAGCCCTGGACGCCGGCGCCGACCTACACGTCTCCAAGCCGATCACCGCCGCCAACCTGCTGGCGGGCATCCAGGCGGCGGTGGCTTAGGCCGGATCGGCAATCACCTGGCCGCCTCCAAATCCGTCCTTCCCCGCGAAGGCGGGGACCCAAGCTGGCATTCAGGACTTGGCGCGGCCGTGGGTCATCTCCAGACGCGGCTTGGATCCCCGCCTTCGCGGGGATGCTCGGATGAAAGAGCAGCCCAAGGAACCTGACCTAGCGCAGCAGCGACACCGGAGCGCCGACGGGCACGACGGCCGCGCGGCCGGTCCTGGCGTCGACCAGCACGTCGTGGGGGCCGCGCACGTCCTGATCGGTTCGCGTCTGCAGGCGCCAGACGCGCCCCTCCCGTTTCGGTTCGCTGGCGGTGTAGGGCATGTCGGAGAGGCGCAGCGTGTTGTAGGCGATGCCTTCGGCGGCGTCCGCGTCGGCGTCGCGCAGGCGCACCTGCCAGGCCAGCATCTCGGGATGCAGCGCGGCCCAGGTGATGGGCGCGCAGCCGTACCAGTCGCAGCGGCTGGCCTCGGCGACCATCGGCACGGGGATCGTCAGGGCCAGAAAGGCGGCCGCATGGGCCATGCGGCGTCGCCAGATCCAGAACCCCGCGCCGGCCAGGCCCACGACCCCGGCCACGACGGTGAGGATCGACAGCACGGCCCAGGCGTCGAAAACGTCGCTGCGGGTGGCGATGTACCAGAGATAGTCGGCGCCGCCCCAGATGGCGGCCATGGCCCCGATCGCGAGATAGACGGCCAGCAGGGCGAACAGCACCCAGCCGACGATCCTCGCCCACCTGGTCTTCTTGTTCACGAGCCGCCCTCCCCGCCGAGCAGAGAGACTAGAGCAAGCGCGCAGGTTGACCAGCCCACGACGCGCACACAAAAAGGCCCGGACGATCGCTCGTCCGGGCCTTCGTCGTTTCAGTCCGTCAGGCCGATCAGGCCGCTTCGGCCTGTTCGGCCGACTCTTCTTGCTTGGATCCGGCCGATCAGGCCGCTTCGGCCTGTTCGGCCGGCAGGCGGATCAGGTAGTCGAAGGCCGACAGCGAGGCCTTGGCGCCCTCGCCCATGGCGATGATGATCTGCTTGTACGGCGTGGTCGTCGCATCGCCGGCCGCGAAGACGCCCGGCATCGAGGTCTCGCCGCGGTAGTCGACCTCGATCTCGCCGCGGTTGGACAGGGCGACGTTCGAGTCCTTCAGCCACTCGGTGTTGGGCACCAGGCCGATCTGCACGAACACGCCTTCCAGGTCGACGCGGTGGGCCGTGTCGTGGTTGCGGTCCTTGTAGGACAGGCCGTTCACCTTCGAACCGTCGCCGTGGATCTCGGTGGTCATGGCCGAGGTGACGATGGTGACGTTGGGCAGGCTGGCGAGCTTGCGTTGCAGCACCGCGTCGGCGCGCAGCTGGCTATCGTACTCGATCAGGGTGACGTGGGCGACGAGGCCGGCCAGATCGATGGCCGCCTCGACGCCGCTGTTGCCGCCGCCGATCACCGCGACGCGCTTGCCCTTGAACAGCGGGCCGTCGCAGTGCGGGCAATAGGCCACGCCCTTGTTCTTGTACTCGGCCTCGCCGGGCACGTTGACGTTCCGCCAGCGGGCGCCGGTGGACAGGATCACGGTGCGCGACTTCAGGCTGGCGCCGTTCTCGAGCTTGACCTCGATCAGGCCGCCCGGGGTCTTCGGCGCCACCAGGCCGACGGCCTTCTGCAGGTTCATCACGTCGACGTCGTACTGCTTGACGTGCTGCTCCAGCGCCGTGGCCAGCTTGGGGCCTTCGGTGTGCTGGACCGAGATGAAGTTCTCGATGGCCATGGTGTCGAGCACCTGGCCGCCGAAGCGTTCGGCGGCGACGCCCGTACGAATGCCCTTGCGGGCGGCGTAGACGGCCGCGGCCGCGCCGGCGGGACCGCCGCCGATGACCAGCACCTCGAAGGCGTCCTTGGTCTTGATCTTCTCGGCGGCGCGGGCTTCGGCGCCGGTGTCGAGCTTGGCCAGGATCTGCTCGACCTCCATGCGGCCCTGGCCGAACGGCTGGCCGTTCAGCAGGATGGTCGGCACGGCCATGACCTGGCGCTGCTCGACTTCCGCCTGGAACAGAGCGCCGTCGATGGCGACGTGGCGGATGCGGGGGTTCAGGGCGCTCATGGTGTTCAGCGCCTGCACCACGTCGGGGCAGTTCTGGCAGGACTGCGAGAAATAGGTTTCGAAGCTGTAGTCGCCGTCCAGGCCCTTGATGCGCTCGATGACCTCGGCGTCGAGGCGCGGCGGGTGGCCGCCGACGTGCAGCAGGGCCAGCACCAGCGAGGTGAACTCGTGGCCCAGCGGCAAGCCGGCGAAACGCACATCCGCATCACCAGCCGCGCGGGTGATGGCGAACGAAGGCTTGCGGGCGTCGTCGCCTGCCAGGTTCAGGCTGACCTTGTCGGACGTCGCCGCGACGTCTTCCAGCAGGGCCAGCATGTCCTTCGAACCCTTGTCGTCGCCGAGGGAGGCGACCAGTTCGATCGGCTGGCGCAGGTTCTGCAGATAGGTGCTCAGTTGGGTCTTCAGACCAGCGTCCAGCATGACGGGCTCCCAGAAAACGGAGGGGAGGAAAAGGTGCGTTCGATTGTCTTGGGGGAGGGTCGAACGCGGCGAACGATCGAGAGTTGCGCCGCCGCCCCAGAGGGGAGAGGAGCGGCGGCGCGGGGCAGGCTTTAGTGCTTAGATCTTGCCGACGAGGTCGAGCGAGGGGGCCAGGGTCTTTTCACCCTCTTCCCACTTGGCCGGGCAGACTTCGCCCGGGTGCGAGGCCACGTACTGGGCGGCCTTGATCTTGCGCAGCAGCTCGATGGCGTTGCGGCCGATGCCTTCGGCGGTGGTCTCGGTGAACTGGATCACGCCTTCCGGGTCGATCAGGAAGGTGCCGCGGTCGGCCAGGCCGACGCCCGGACGCATCACTTCGAAGTTGTTGGTGATCGTGCCCGAGGGGTCGCCGACCATGTGGTACTTGATCTTGCCGATGGCCGGCGAGCTGTCGTGCCAGGCCTTGTGCGAGAAGTGGGTGTCGGTCGACACGGCGTAGATCTCGACGCCCAGGCGGGTGAAGACGTCGTAGTTGTCGGCCAGGTCTTCCAGTTCGGTCGGGCAGACGAAGGTGAAGTCGGCCGGGTAGAAGAAGACCACCGACCACTTGCCCTTCAGGTCGGCGTCGCTGACCGTGACGAACTTGCCGTCCTTGTAGGATTGGGCGGTGAAGGGTTTGATCTCGGTGTTGATCAGCGACATGAGACGCTCCGTTGGAAAGGATGCGTCGTAGGTATCGCGCCGCAGCAAATAGGTCCAATCGATAAAATCAGTTCGCGAGATAGATATTCCCTATAGTCCTGTCAGGACGCCTTCCGCTCAAGCTTAGCCATGCTGATAGCTTGCGGGCCATAGGGTTCGGCGGGCGGCAGGCAGCGCACCAGGACCTCGGCGACAAGGCTCGGGTCGGACGCGATCGGCGGCGGTTCGCCGAACACCGTACGCCAAAGTTCGACCAGTTCTTCGCAGGTGCGGTCGGTCACATGAAATCCTCGTTTCCGAGGAGGGAAAGCGTTATGCGGCAAGGGGTTGCTGGTTAATAAGCGAGGCTGGAGCACCTTTTTCCGCACCCTACCCTCCTCCCGTCATTCCCGCCCTTGTGGCGGGAAACCCTGGTTCCGCTCGCAAGTGAAGCGCAAGCGGACTGCTCAGCAGTCCGCCCCACTCGCCCTTGCGGCTGACAGAGGGGTTCCCGCCACAAGGGCGGGAATGACGGGCGTTGGAGTTACTTGAGGGGCAGTTCGAACGGCGTCGCGGGCAGGCGGTTCTGGCCATAGAGGTTCAGCACAGGGCTGTCGGCCCAGGCGAAGCGGACCTTCACGGCGGCGTAGCCGGCCGGGACGGTCAGGCGGACCTTGGCGCCGTCCACGCTCGCATCGACGAAGCGGCACGACTCGGCCGCCTCGCAGAGTTCGAACTCCGCAGGGCGCGCCGATCCGTAGACCACCGCCGGCTGGTCCAGCGTCACGACGACGTCGGCGCCGTCGCGCACGGCCGAGACCGGCGCGGGGCCGGAGGCGTTCAGCGCGCTCTCGCCATAGGCCAGCTTCCTGGCCAGGCCGGCTAGGCGCAGGCCGACCTGCAGCTTGTCGGCCGGGTGGATGTCGTAGGGCGAGCCGATGTCGACGGCCGAGGCCAGGCCGGTGTTCGGGTCGGCGGCGACGGTGCGACGCTGGACGTCGCGCAGCTCGGCCCAGCGCGAGACGCCCGGCTTGTCGGTCTGCGGGCCGAAGCTGGCCAACTGCACCATCAGGAACGGCGCGTCGGGCGCGGCGAATTCGCGGCGCCAGTCGGCGATCAGGGCCGGCATCAGGCGGGCGTATTCGGGGGCCTCGGTGACGTTGGCCTCGCCCTGGTACCAGGCGAAGCCCTTGACGCCGTAGGGCGCAAGCGGGGCGATCATGCCGTTGTGCAGGGTCGACAGGCCAGACGCCCCCAGCCACGGCGCATGCGGCGGCAGGCCGGTATCGGAGAGGTTGGTCGAGACCTTGTAGCGCCAGCTGGCGCCCAGCGGCACGAAGGAGCCGTCGGCCAGCTTCAAGCCCTTGTCCTTGGCCGGCCCCCAGGCCCCGCCGCCGCCGCCGGCGTCGATCGCCCGCACGGCCACGACATTGGCGCCGGCCTTCAGCACGCCGGCCGGGATGACGTAGGCGCGCTTGGCGTCCCAGCCCTCCTGCGAACCGACGGCGCGGCCGTTGACGAAGGTGGTGTCGATGTCGTCGACGGGACCCAGCACCAGGGTGGCGCCCTGCGCCGCCTGGGCCTTGGTCAGGGTGATGGTCGCCCGCAGCCAGATCGTGCCGTCGAAGGTCTCCAGGCCCTGATTGGTCTCCCAGAACTGCTCGGCCGGCATGGTCTTCCAGGCGCGGTCGTCGAAGCCCGGCTTGGCCCAGTTGGCCGCATGCGGCTCGACCCTGGCGGCCCAGCGGTCGAGCATCGCGCCCCAGCGGGCCATGCCCTTGGCGGGGTCCTGGGCGTAGTCGGCCAGCACCGACAGGCCCTCGTCGTAATTGCCCAGCGCCTTGAGGCCCTGCCCGCTGATCCAGTCCTGGATCACCGAGCCGCCCCAGGTGGCGTCGATCAGGCCGACCGGCGCGCCGGTGGTCTTCTTGATCTCGCGGCCCATGAAGTAACAGGCCGCCGAGAAGTTGTTGGCGCTGTCGTAGCTCGACGTCTTCCAGACGGCGTAGGCGGGCAGCGTGTCGCTCGGATGCGGCAGGCTGGTGCGGCCGGTCTGCAGCAGGCGGATCTGCGGGTCGGCAGCGTTCTGCGCCTCGGCCTCGCCCTGGAGCGCGCGGCGCAGCGGGTATTCCATGTTCGACTGGCCCGAGCATAGCCAGACGTCGCCGACCAGCAGGTCGGACACGGTCTGGGTCTCGGCTCCGGCCTTGACGGTCAGGGTCAGCGGCGCGGCGCCGGCGGGGCGGGCCGGAAGCTGGGCGGACCAGCGGCCTTGCGCGTCTGCGGTGGCCGTGACGGCCTGGCCGGAAAGATCGATGGAGACGGCGGCGTTCGGGGCGGCGACGCCCCAGACGGCGATCGGCCGGTCGCGCTGGAGCACGGCGTGGTCGGTGAACACCGAGGCCAGCAGCGGCGCGGCGGCGGCGGGGCCGGCGACGGCCAGGGCGGCTGCCCCGGCGAGCAGGTGACGGGTCAGGCGCACGCGAGGTCTCCGCTTAATCACAACTCAAATCGTCATCCCGGCCGGAGCGAAGCGTAGAGCCGGGACCCAGGGGCGACCGCAGTGCGCCGGCCCCTGGGTCCCGGATAGCCGCTGCGCGGCTTCCGGGATGACGGCAGTTTATAGACTTCAATCCGCCTTGGCCGGGCAGGTCGTGCCGGTCGGGTCGGTGGTCAGCTTCACGCCGCTGATCGAGACCGTCAGGGTCCCGGCCGTGGCCAGCGAGAACGGGGCCTCGACCTTGGTGACGTCCGTGCCGGCGGCTTGGAAGCATTTCAGCGGCACCTTCAGGCTGATCCACTCGCCGGCCTTGGCCGAGGCCAGCACCGAAGTGACGTCGAGCTTGCCGGCGCCGATGGACAGCGTCGTCTTGGCCGAAGGCGCGGCGTCGACGCGGTAGGCAATCTGCAGGGCGATCTCGGCGTTGGTCTGGAAAGTCAGGTCGAAGGCCTTGTCGGCGGCGATCTCGGCCGCGGCGGGCACGCCGCCGCCGAAGGTCAGCTGGCGGCCGGCCTCCTGCACGTTGCCGGCGTCGATCGGCTTGATGTGCACCGAGGTGGTCGGCAGCAGGCGGAACTCGAACGGCGCGGGGGTCTTGCCGCCGACGAAGTAGTTGCTGTCGTTGGCCGCGATGGCGGTGACGCCCGAGACTTCCGACAGCTTGGCCACCTTGCCCGGCTTGGCGTAGCTGAGGCCGTAGCCGTAGGCGAACAGCGGCGAATAGGTCTTGTCGCCCTTGTTCAGCGAGGTCTGGGCGGCGGTCTTGGGCCAGCTGAACGACAGCTTGCCGTTGAAGTCGCGACGGGCCTTGCCGGCCTTGTCGCCCACCAGAACGTCGGCGATCCCGCCGCCTTCCGAGCCCGGCAGCCAGGCGGCGACGAAGGCGTCAGAGGCGTTGATCTCGGGGTTCACCCACAGCGGACGGCCCGACAGGAACACGGCCACCACCGGCACGCCGGCGGCCTTCAGCTTCTTGAGCAAAGCCAGATCGGTCTTGTCGCCGGGCTGGTATTCCAGGGTCTTCAGATCGCCCACGCCCTCGGCGTAGGGGGTCTCGCCGAACACCACGACCGCCACATCGGGCTTGTCGCTGAACGAGCCGTCGACGCTGAGCGTGGCGCTGCCGCCCGAGGCCTCGACCGCGTCCTTGAAGCCCGAATAGATCGACTGGGCGTTGGGGAAGTCGCTGTTCTTGTTGTCGGTGCCCTGCCACGACAGGGTCCAGCCGCCCGACTGCTGGCCGATGTCGTCGGCGCCCGAGCCGGCCACCAGCACCTTCGCGCTGGCCTTGATCGGCAGGACGCCGTTGTTCTTCAGCAGCACCAGCGACTTGGCCACGGCCTCGCGGGCGACGGCGCGGTGATCGGCGTTGCCGACCACGCCCTCGCGGCCTTCCCACGGACGGGCCGTCTGGAAGAGGCCCAGCTTGGCCTTCACGCGCAGGATGCGGCGTACGGCGTCGTCGATGCGGGCCATCGGGATCTCGCCCGACTTGGCCTGGGCCAGCAGGTTGTCATAGAGGCCCTTCCAGCTGTCGGGGGCCATGTACATGTCCAGGCCCGCATTGGCGGCCTGGGCGCAGTTGGTCGGGGTGCAGCCGTCGACCTGGCCGTGGCCGTTCCAGTCGCCGACGATGAAGCCGTCGAAACCCATCCTGCCCTTCAGCACGTCGGTCAGCAGCGACGTGTTGCCGTGCATCTTCTGGCCGTTCCAGCTGTTGAACGAGGCCATGATGGTCATGGTCCCGGCGTTGATGGCCGGAACGTAGCCCTGGGCGTGCAGGCGGATCAGCTCCTGCTCGGAGACTTCCGTATTGCCCTGGTCCTTGCCGTTGGTGGTGCCGCCGTCGCCCAGGAAGTGCTTGGCGCTGGCCGCCACGTGGCCCTTCTGCAGGGCCTGGCCCTCGCTGACGGCGCCCTGCAGGCCCAGGATCATCTCGCGGGCGTACAGGCTGACGATCTGCGGATCTTCCGAATAGCCCTCGAAGGCGCGACCCCAGCGGTCGTCGCGCGGCACGGTCAGGGTCGGACCGAAGGCCCAGTCGAAGCCTGACACCGCTGTCTCCTGGCCGGTAGCGGCGCCGATCTTGCGGATCAGTTCAGGGTCATGGGCGGCGCCCAGGCCGATGTTGTGCGGGAAGAGCGTGGCGCCGACGACGTTGTTGTTGCCGTGCACGGCGTCGATGCCGAACATCAGCGGGATGTTCGTGCCGCCGCGCTGGGCGGCGGCGTCGCGGAAAGCCTTGACGGTGTCGACCCAGGGGCCGACCGGCGAGCGGTCGGGCGCGCCCAGGGGCGGCGAGCTGCCGCCGGCCAGGATCGAACCCAGCGGATAGGTCTTGAGGTCGTCGGCCTTGATCGAGGCGGTGTCGGCCTGGATCATCTGGCCGATCTTCTCCTCGAGCGTCATCTTGGCCAGCAGGCCGTCGACGAAGGCCTCGGTGGCCGGATCGACCAGGCCCTGGCTCTTGGCCGCGGGCCACAGGGCCGGATGGGCGGTGCTCTTGGGACCGTCGGCGGCGAACGCCGGAGCCGACAGAAGGGTGGTCGCCATCAGGGCGATGGTCAGGGTCCTGGTCTTCATTTTCCCCCGCTCTTCCTTGCGCTTCGACGGTCTGAAAGCCGCCTGAATGTTACCGGTATCGAAAGCTCGACGTCGATCCATACACGGTCTAATTAATACGACAAACACTGAGACAACGAATTTTGGGGAGATGATGCATGGGGGCCATTCGCGACGCGCTGCTGGCGGGAGCCGCCTTGACAGCGCTGTATGGGGCGGAAGCCTCCGCCGAAACCCGCACCCTCTCCTCCCCTGACGGCGCCATCTCCGTGCAAGTCTCCGACGAGTCGGGACAGGCGCGCTACGCCGTCGCTTACAGGGGCAAGCCCCTGATCGCGCCCTCGGGCCTAGGCCTGGAGCTCTCCAAGGGCGGCCGCTTCTCCTACGGCGTGAAGATCGTCGGCGCCGAGACCGGCTCGGGCGAAGACGCCTACGACCTGCCGGCCGCCAAGGTCAGTCACGTCTCCCAGAAGCGCAACGAACTGGCGGTCGACTTCCAGGAGGAAGGCGGCCGCCGCTTACGGGTGTTGTTCCGCGCCTACGAGCAGGGCGTGGCCTTCCGCTACGTGCTGCCCCAGCAGGAGGCGACGGCGGCGACCAACGTCAACGACGAGGTGACCGGGTTCTCGTTCCCCAGGGATTACGGCTGCCACGGCCTCAACCTCGGCAAGTTCGGCACCAGCCACGAGGGCGAGTTCGACGCCGTCCAGGCCTCGAAGTTCCGCGAGCACAATCTCTATGACGCCCCGGTGGTCTGCCAGGGCGACAACGCCGCCTTCGCCATCGCCGAGGCCGACCTGAAGGACTGGGCGGGCATGTACCTGACCGGCCGGGGCGACGGTCGCCTTGGCCTGTCGGTCAAGCTGTCGCCGCGCCTCGACGGCTCGGGCACGGCGGTGAAGACCCGGATGGGCGCCGACGTCGTCTCGCCCTGGCGGGTGATCATGATCGCGCCCAAGGCCGGCCAGCTGGTCGAGAACACCCTGCTGACGACGCTGAGCGCGCCGTCGGTCGTGGCCGACACCAGTTGGATCAAGCCCGGCAAGGCCGCCTGGGACTGGTGGAACGGCCCGGCCCTCAAGGCCGTGCCCAACGCCGGCATGAACCCGGAGACCATCAAGGCCTATATCGACTTCGCGGCGAAGAACGGCCTGGAATACATGCTGATCGACGAGGGCTGGAACGTCGGGGCCGGCGGCGCCTCGGTGGTGCGGCCCGGCGCGGACGTCACCCGTCCCAAGCCCGAACTCGACCTGCCGGGCCTGGTCTCCTACGGCCAGGACAAGAAGGTCGGCATCTGGCTGTGGCTGAACTGGAAGGCGCTCGACGCCCAGATGGACGAGGCGCTGCCCCTCTATGAGAAGTGGGGGATCAAGGGGATCAAGGTCGACTTCATGGACCGTGACGATCAAGCGATGGTCGACTTCTACCACCGCCTGCTCAAGCGCGCGGCCGAGCACCACCTGATGGTCGACCTGCACGGCGCCTATCACCCGACGGGCCTGATCCGCACCTATCCGCACTACCTGACGCAGGAAGGCGTGCTGGGGGCCGAGTACAACAAGTGGAGCGCGCGGATCACCGCCACCCACAACGTCAATCTCGCCTACACCCGCATGCTGCTGGGGCCGATGGACTACACCCCCGGCGGCTTCCGCAACGTGACGCCCGACAAGTTCGAACCGCGCGACAGGCTGCCCTTCGTGCAGACGACGCGGGGCCAGGCGCTGGGGATGTTCGTGGTCTTCGACAGCCCCTTCGCCATCGTCGCCGACAGCCCCGACACCTATGCCGAAAGCCCCGAGGGCCTGGACTTCGTCTCGGCCGTGCCGACCAGCTGGGACGAGATCCGCTACGTGACCGGCGAGATCGGCCAGTCGATCGTCGTCGCCCGCCGCAAGGGCGACGAATGGTGGATCGGCGCGCTCAATAACGAGACCGCCCGGACGGTGAAGGTTCCGCTCGACTTCCTGGGCAAGGGTTCGTGGAAGGCCGACGTCCGTGAGGACGGGGCGACCCCGACCAGCCTTGCCGGTTCGAATCCCACCCTCTCCGCCACCTCGACTCTGACCCTGAAACTCGCCGCCAGCGGCGGCGCGGCCGCGCGCCTGACGCCGGTTCCCTAAGCCCATCCCTGGACCGAAGACCCCGCCCTTCGACAAGCTCAGGGTGAGGCCTTCTTACTGACCCGCCTAGCAGTAGCCCTCATCCTGAGCTTGTCGAAGGACGAGGGCGACACCACCGCCAGACTGACGAGACCGACCATGCCCTTCACCCGCCGCGCGCTTCTGGGCGCGACCGCCGGCCTCGCCGCCTCGCCCGCTCTCGCGGCGCCCCGTGGACCGTTCAAGGCCAGCTGGGAGTCGCTGGCGGCCGGCTACAGGACGCCCGACTGGTTCCGCGACGCCAAGCTCGGCATCTGGTCGCACTGGGGCCCGCAATGCGTGCCCGAATACGGCGACTGGTACGGCCGGCAGATGTACCAGCAGGGCAACCCCTTCTACGAACACCACGTGAAGACCTACGGGCACCCGACCAAGTTCGGGTTCATGGAGTTCATCCCGCGCTGGAAGGCGGAGGCCTGGGATCCCGAGGCGCTGATGAAGACCTACGTCGCCGCCGGGGCGAAGTTCTTCATGTCGATGGCCAACCACCACGACAACCTCGACATGTTCGACAGCCGCCACCACGCCTGGAACACCACGCGGGTGGGGCCGAGGCGCGACATCGTCGGGACCTGGGAGAAGGTGGCTCGCAACCACGGCCTGAGGTTCGCCGTCTCCAACCACGCCGCCCACGCCTGGCACTGGTGGCAGACGGCCTATGGCTACGACGCCGAAGGACCGCTGAAGGGCCAGCGCTACGACGCCTTCCGCCTGACCAAGGCCGACGGCAAGGGCAAGTGGTGGCAGGGCCTGGACCCGCAGCAGCTCTATACCGGCCGCAACATGGTGATCCCCGATGGGGTGGGTTCCATCGCCGAGGCCAACGCCTGGCACGACAAGCACGACGGCGAGTGGCTGGAGACCCCGCCGCCCAACAACCCCGCCTTCGTGCGCAACTGGCTGCTGCGCCAGAACGACCTCGTCGACCGCTACAAGCCCGACATGGTCTATTTCGACAACTACGCCCTGCCGCTGGGCCAGGCGGGGCTCGAAGCCACCGCGCACTTCTACAACAACGCCGTCCGCCAGACCGGCCGCACCGACGTGGTGGTGACCGGCAAGAAGCTCACCGCCTTCCAGCGCAAGGCCATCGTGGAGGACGTGGAGCGCGGCTTCTCCGACCGGCTGCGCGACGAGCCCTGGCAGACCGACACCTGCATCGGCAACTGGCACTACGACCGCGGCCTCTATGAGCGCAACGGCTACAAGACCGCGAAAGACGTGGTGCAGCGGCTGACCGACGTGGTCAGCAAGAACGGCACGCTGATGCTGTCGATCCCCCAGCGCGGCGACGGCTCGATCGACGACAAGGAGGCCGCGGTGCTGGCCGACATGGCCGGCTGGATCGCCGTCAACGGCGAGGCGATCTATTCGACCCGTCCGTGGAAGATCTACGGCGAGGGGCCGACGCGCCTCGTCGAAGGCATGCAGAACGAGGGCGACGCCAAGCCGTTCGAGGCCCGCGACATCCGCTTCACCACCAAGGCCGGCGCGCTCTACGCCCTGCCGCTGGTCGAGCCCGGGCGGGAGATGGTGATCGAGAGCCTGGCCGTCGGCGCGCCGCATGCGAGCGGCGAGGTGCGGCGCGTGTCGCTGCTCGGCGGCGATCCCCTGCCCTTCACCCGCGACGGCAAGGGCCTGAAGATCACCCTCCCCGAACGCCGCCCGGCCTTCACCCCGGTGGTGAAGATCGAGGGACCGGGGCTGGCCTAAGGGTTTCAAACACCCGTATGCTCCCTTCCGAAACCGAGGAAGCATACGCCATGACCGACCTTTCCGGCCGCACCGTGCTGATCACCGGCGCCTCGTCGGGCATCGGGGCGAACCTGGCCAAGGCGGCCGCGGCGGCCGGCGCCCGGGTCGCCCTGGCCGCGCGGCGGGCCGACAAGCTGCAGGCCCTGGTCGACGAGATCGGCGCGGCCGGCGGGACCGCCCTGCCCTTTTCGATGGACGTCGAGGACGAGGCCTCGGTGATCGCCGCCTATGACGCGGTCGAGGCCGCCTGGGGCGCGCCGGACTCGGTGATCGCCAACGCCGGGATCAACGTGCGGGCCTCGGCCCTGGACATCGCCATCGAGGACTTCGACAAGATCCTAGGCGTCAACACCCGGGGCGTGTTCCTGACCGCCCGCGAGGGCGCGCGGCGTATGATCAAGGCCGGCGTCGAGGCCCGCGGCCGGGTGCTGCTGGTGGCCTCGATCGGCGCGCACAAGGTGCTGCCGGGCATCACCGCCTACTGCGCCTCCAAGGCCGCCACGGCCCACATGGGCAAGAGCCTGGCCCGCGAGTGGGCGAGCAAGGGCATCAACGTCAACGTGCTGTGCCCGGGCTACATCCGCACCGAGCTGAACGACGACTGGTTCGATACCGAGGGCGGGCAAAAGCTGGTGTCGGGCTTTCCGCGCAGGCGGCTGATGGACACCTCCGACCTTGAGGCGACGGCGCTCTACCTGGTGTCGGACGCGGCGCGGGCGGTGACGGGGTCGGTGATCACGGTGGACGACGGGCAGTCGCTCTAAGATCCTCCCCCTCTGGGGGAGGTGTCGGCGAAGCCGACGGAGGGGGGGGTGTGGCTGATGAGCCCGCCACCGCCTCGAAAGCTGAAAACGGGGGGGGGG
>NZ_JBWKPK010000039.1:0-39914 GCF_059418205.1 Caulobacter sp. GW821-FHT09B11
GCGCCGGAACCGCCGGTCGCCGCGGCCGCCGCGGCCGCCGAGCGCCTGGGCGCGGCGATCCGGATCCGCACGGTGTCGTACGACGACGGCCGGCCGCCGCCGCCCGCCGCCCTGGCCGAGTTCCGCGCCTTCCTGCAGACCGCCTATCCGCGCGCCCACGCCGTTCTCAAACGCGAGGTGCTGGCCGACGGCGCGATCCTCTACACATGGCCCGGGCGCTCGCCCGACCTGCCGGCCGTGATCTTCATGGCCCACCAGGACGTGGTGCCGGCCGATCCGGCCACCCTGGCCCAGTGGCGCCACCCGCCGTTCGACGGCGTGGTCGAGGGCGGCTACGTCTGGGGGCGCGGCGCGCTCGACATGAAGGGCCAGTTGGTCGGGATCATGGAGGCGGTCGAGCGCCTGGCCGCCGACGGCTTCCAGCCCGAGCGCACGATCTACCTGGCCTTCGGTCCCGACGAGGAGGGCGCCGGCGCGGGCGCGGCGGCCATCGCCGAGCTGCTGCGCGGGCGCGGGGTCAGGGCCGAGTTCCTGATCGACGAAGGCCCGATGCTGCTTGACCCGTTCTCGCTGACCGAGCGGCCGGCCGCCTTCATCGGCGTGGCCGAAAAGGGCTATGGAACCCTGGTGGTGAAGGCCCGCGACGCCGGCGGCCACTCGTCGGTGCCGCCGGACAGTCCGGCCGTCGACCGCCTGGCCAAGGCGATCCTGGCGATCCGCGGCGTCCGCTTCGGGGCGCGCATCGACGGCGTCACGGCCCAGACGTTCAAGGCCCTGACGCCCGACCTCGGCGGCGTCCAGCGGCTGGCGGTGGGCAATCTGTGGGCGTTCGAGCCGCTGGTCCGCGCCGGCGTCATGCGCCAGCCCGCCGGCCGGGCGCTGGTCTCCACCACGATCGCCCCCACCATGCTCAGCGCCTCGGACAAGGAGAACGTGCTGCCGACCCTGGCGACCGCCCGCCTCAACGTGCGTGTGCACCCGCGCGACACGCCGGCCGGCATCCTCGAGCGCGCCCGCAAGGCCACGGCCCGCATCGACGGCGTCGAGGTCGACTGGGCCCAGCCGCCG
The DNA here is from genome assembly GCF_059418205.1 of Caulobacter sp. GW821-FHT09B11. Taxonomy (NCBI): domain Bacteria; kingdom Pseudomonadati; phylum Pseudomonadota; class Alphaproteobacteria; order Caulobacterales; family Caulobacteraceae; genus Caulobacter; species Caulobacter sp. GW821-FHT09B11. Next base: position 1,069 of record NZ_JBWKPK010000039.1, read on the forward strand.
GTCGCCGCCTCGCGCGTCTCCTCGACCGAAAGCCGCGGCTACCGGATCATCGCCGCCCAGGCCGGGGCCTTCCTGCCCCAGCCGACGCGGACGGCCCCGGCCCTGGTGTTCGGGATCACCGACTCCCGCTTCTTCCAGGACGTCGCGACCGACATCTACCGCTTCCAGCCCCTGGTGCTGACCGAGACCGAGGTCACGGCCATCCACGGCGTCGACGAGCGGATCAGCCTGGACAACCTGCAACGGATGATCGGCTTCTTCGAAACCACCATCCGGCGGGCGGCCGACGGCGCGCCCGCCGGCCGCTGAGCGGGCCTATTCCACCTCGGTCGCCCGGGCCGCCTTGGCCTTGCTCGCGTCCGTCCCCTCGCCGGTGAACGGCTCGAGCCGGAAGCTGACCCGGGTCGGGGCCAGGGTCGTGCGGTACTTCACGTGCGGCTGGCCGACGAAGTTCCAGCTGGTGTCGCCGCCGACGCCCCACTGGGCGGCGTCGATCAGCAGGGTCCCGTCGCCGTGGGGGACGATGTCGGTCGACTTCCAGCTCCCTGGCGCGCGGCGGTAGAGGTCCTGGTAGGGGAAGGCCAGGGCGTTCATCATCAGCGGCCCGTCGGCGGCCTCGACCCTCAAACCTAGCGCGGCGACGCCCTTGCCGCCCGACAGCTCCAGCCAGCGCACGCCCGTCTTGTTGCCGGTGTCCTGGGGCCGCATGTAGTCGTGGTTCTGGTCGGCCAGCGCCCCGCGCCACAGCCCGATCGGGGCCGAGGTGAAGCGGTCGACGTAAGACTCGTGCGGCCCTCGGCCCAGCCATTCGACGATCTTGGGCTGGTCGGGCAGGGTGAACCACAGGCCCACCCGCACCGGCGGCGGCAAATCGTCCTTCAGCGGCGTCAGGTCGCCGCTCACCGCCACCGTCCCGTCACCAGCCATGACATAGGTGGTGACGAACTTGGCCGCCCCCGCGCCCAGGGCGTGCTCGACCGTGACCTCGGCTTGGCCGCCCGCCAGCTTGCGGGCGGTGATCGCGCGCACCTGGCGCACGTCGGTCATCAGGCGCCAGGGCTTCTGCTGGGCGACCGTGCCGGTCAGGGTGTCGTTGTCGGTCTCGGCCCGGAAGAAGTTGGGCGCTCCGCCCTGGGCCAGCACCGTCCCGCCCTTGGCGTAGGACGAGACGAGACCGGTGGCGCGGTCGATGGTCAGGCTCGCACCGGCCGCCTCCAGCACGACGGCGTCCTTGCCGTCGGTCAGGGCCACGGCGCCGGGACGGGCGACGGCGGCCTTGGGCGTGGCCGAGACGGCGAACTGCTCCCAGCCGACCACGAAACCGGCTGGGGTCATCGGCACGGCGCCCGCCTTGGCCTTGGCTCGCACGGTGACGAAGTATTCGACGCCCGGCTTGGTCGCGATCGCCGGCAGCGGCAGGGTCACGGTCTCCACGCCCCGGGCCTTGGTCGAGAGGGCCGGCAGGGCGCCCGAGGCGACCTCCACCCCATCGCCCTCCAGCACCCACTCGAAGTCGAAGCCCGACAGGTCGCGGAAGTCGTGGCGGTTGGTCACGCTCACCTTGCCCGTGGCCGGGTCGAACCCGCCGAACTGGATCGGCGAGAGCACCTTCCTGACTTCGTAATAGTGCGGGTTGGGCGTGCGGTCGGGCTGGATCATGCCGTCGCCGAACTCGATGTCGCCGCCGGGATTGGGACCGTACTCGCCGCCGTCGCCCCAGTAGCGCCGGCCGTCCTTGGCGTAGCGGTACATCGACTGGTCCACCCAGTCCCAGACGAAGCCGCCCTGCAGCTTGTCGTACTTGTAGATGGTGTCCCAGTAGTCCTTGAAGTTCCCGCCGCCGTTGCCCTGCATGTGAGCGTATTCGCACTGGATCATCGGCTGGGTGCGGGTCGGATCGAGCGCCCAGTCCACCATCTTCTCGATGTCGTCGTACATGGGGGCGTAGATGTCGACGTAGGCGTTGGGCTGGTGCTCCCAGTCCAGCGTGCCCCAGCCCAGATACGAGATCAGGCGCGAAGGATCGCGCTTGCGGGCGGCGGCGGCGGCCTTGGCGAAATTGGGACCGATGCCAGCCTCGTTGCCCAGCGACCAGAAGATCACCGACGGGTGGTTCTTGTCGCGCTCGACCATGTTCAGCACCCGGTCGCGGTGGGCGGCTTCCCAGGCCGGGTCGAAGCCCAGCTGCAGGCTCTCGCGCAGCTCGGGGTGCTTGTTGCCGTAGTCCATGTAGGCGTGGCTCTCGATATTGGCCTCGTCCATGACATAGAGGCCGTACTCGTCGGCCAGGGCGTACCAGAGTTCCGCATTGGGGTAGTGCGAGGTGCGCACCGCGTTGATGTTGGCCTTCTTCATCAGCTCGATGTCGCGGCGCATCGAGGCCTCGGAGATGACGTGGAAAGTCTCCGGATCGTGCTCGTGGCGATTGACGCCGCGGATGACGATGGGCTTGCCGTTGACCGCCACCCGGCCGTCCTTGATCTCGACCGTGCGGAAGCCGATCCGCTGCGGCGTGGCCTGGACGACCTCGCCCTTGGCGTCGAGCAGCTCGACCAGCAGGGTGTAGAGGTTAGGCGTCTCGGCGGTCCATTGGCGGACGCCCGGGACGGCGGCGTTCAGCGACACGGTCCGGGCCGCGCCGGCGGCGACCTTGGTCTCGGTCTTGAGGACTTCCTTGTCGCCGTCGAGCAGGGTCATCCGCGCCGTCAGCGCGGCCTTGCGGGCAGTCAAGGACAGCTCGGTCGAGAGCACGCCGTCGCGATAGGCCTTGTCGAGGCCGGCATGGACGAAGACGTCGCTGGTCCGCGCCTGGGGCACAGCCTTCAGATAGACCGACCGCTCGATGCCCGAGACCCGCCAGAAGTCCTGGTCCTCGAGATAGGAGCCGTCGGCCCAGCGGTGGATCTGGATGGCGACGAGGTTCTGGCCGGGCTTGACCCACTTGGTGACGTCGAACTCGGCGGGCAGCTTGGAGTCCTCGTAGTAGCCGACCTCCTGCCCGTTGACCCAGACGCGGTAGGCGGCCCCGGCCGCGCCGATGTGCAGGATGACGTCCTGGCCGCTCCAGCCGGCGGGAACCTCGAAGGTCCGCCGATAGGAGCCGACCGTGTTGGTCGCGTGCGGGATCAGCGGCCTGTTGGCGGGGAACGGATAGGTGATGTTGTTGTAGCGGGCCTGGTCGTAGCCCTGCGCCTGCCACATGGCCGGCACCTTGATGCTCTTCCAGCTGGAGGCGTCGTAGTCCGACTTTTCGAAGCCGTTCGGCACCTCGTCCGACGACGGGCTGAAGTGGAAGGCCCACTGGCCGTCGAGGCTGAGATAGCGAGCGGATTTGGTCATGTCGCCGGCCAGGGCGGCGGCGCGGCTTTCGAACGGGAAGTGGCTGGCGCTGGCCGGCATCTTGCCGCGGGCGTTGACCGCCGGGTTCTCCCAGTCGGGACGGGCCGCGTCCACCTGCACCGGATCGACCTTGGGCTGGGCGAGACCCGCCCCCGCCGCCGCCAGAACCGTCATCGCCGCGCCGGCCGCCAGGATCTTCCGCATGCACGCCTCCCTCTACCCGCGCCCCGTTGGTCGGACGCTGTCGCCCTAGCATGGTGGATTCATTTGTCAGACAAAAGAGGACCAATGCGATTTGATGCGCAAATCCCCTTCCGGCCGCCTCCCTCGCTCCGCGCCCAGTGGCGATGGGGGGCGGCGATAGGGGGTGGCGAGGGGGACGAATCCCAGCACACACTCGGGCTCCTCCGCCCGCGCCCGCGAGACCCCCATGCCCGGACCGCGCATCCTGTTCGTCGTCGATGCGGGCCAAAGGGTCGGCGGCGGCCACTTCATGCGCAGCCTGAACCTGGCGCGAGCCTTGGAGGCGCAAGGCGCCCAAGTGGGGGTCGAGTGGGCCTTCGCCGGGCCGCCGGCGCTCGCCGGGTTGATGGCCGCCTTCGCGCCCGAAGCCGAACCGACCGGAATCTTCGAGACCCGCGAGGCCCTGGTCGCCGGAAGCGCCGCCCTGGCGGCCGGCTTCGACGCCGTGGTCTTCGACCACTACGGCCTGTCCGCCCCCGACCACCGCGCGATCGCCGGCGAGCGCCCGGCCCTGGCGGTGGACGACCTGGCCGACCGGCCGCTGGCCGCCGGCCTGGTGGTCGACGCCGGGATCTCGCGGCGCGCGCAGGATTATGCGGGCCTCGTCCCGGCCGACGCGCAACTGCTGCTGGGGCCGTCGCACGCGGCCCTGTCGCCCGCCTTCGCCGCCCTGCGCGAGACGGCCCTGGCCCGCCGCGCGACGACGTCCGAGGTCGAGCGGGTGCTGGTCTCGCTGGGCCTGACCGACGTGGGCGGGATCACCGCCCGGGTGGTCGCCGCCCTGCCGCCAGTGCTGGGCGAACGGAGGCTGGACGTGGTGGTCGGCGGCCAGGCGCCCAGCCTGCCGGCCCTGCGCGCCCTGGCCGCCGCCGACCCGCGCCTTTCCCTGCACGTCGACAGCCGCGACATGGCCGCCCTGACGGCCAGCGCGGACCTCGCCATCGGCGCGGCCGGGTCGAGCAGCTGGGAGCGCTGCGTGCTGGGCCTGCCGACCCTGTCGCTGGTGCTGGCCGACAACCAGCGCGAAGCAGCGATGGCGCTGTCGGCCCTGGGCGCGCACATCGCCCTCGACGCCAGCGTATCGGACGAGGCCCTGGCCGGCGCCTTCGCCGCCCTCGCCGCCGACGCCCCCCGCCGCGCGGCGATGTCGGCGGCGGCCGCGGCGGTCTGCGACGGACGCGGCGCGGCGCGGACAGCCGAGCGGTTCCTGGCGCTCCTGAACCCTTGAGCTTCCCCCCGGGCGACGCTAGCCAGAGGGAGCAGGATCATCCGGGGAGGCTCGAACATGCCCGACGTCAGGCTTCGCCCCGTGGCGGCGCAGGATCACGACCGGCTGCTGGCCTGGCGCAACTCGCCCGCCGTCGCCCCCTACATGTACAGCGACCACGCCATCACCCCGGCCGAGCACGCCGCCTGGTTCGCCCGCATCGGCGAGGATCCCTCGCGCCGCTACTGGATCATCGAGATGGACGGCCTGCCGGTGGGCCTGGCCAACGTCGTCGACATCGACCCCCGCAACCGGCGCTGCACCTGGGCCTACTACCTCGCCGACCCGGCCGTGCGGGGCCTCGGGATCGGCAGCTTCGTCGAATACTGGGTCATCGAGCACGTCTTCAACGACCTGGGCCTCGAAAAGCTGTGGTGCGAAGTCCTCGAAGACAACGAACCCGTCTGGCGCCTCCACATGACCTTCGGCTTCCAGCGCGAGGCCCTCTACCGCGCCCACGTGGTCAAGGGCGGCAAGGCCCTGAACGTGGTGGGGCTGGGGCTGCTGAAGGCCGACTGGGAAGCGGGCGAGCGGGAGACGGCGCGCGGGAAGCTGGCGGCGAAGGGGTTCGGGGTGTGAGAGACGCTACTCATCGCACCACCGAAAGCGACGCATATGCCGTTTTAAGCCCCGTACACCACCGAGCGTCAAACTTACCGCTTTCTTAATTTTTCCAGTCGTCCCAACTGTGAGCACGCTTGAATATAGCAATCATGAAAGCGAATAGTGTCCGACTGACCGCCCCTCCTGATCAATTTCGCATCAAAACCAAGGCGACGCTTGCCTGTGCGGATATTCCGATGAAGCCCACCAACTATATTGACAAGATCACTATTAGCTAAAGTTCTAAGATCTACTTGACTAAGGACTCTGTCTAGACGCTCAGCGTCATCATGCTGCCAACTGAGGTCAGAAGGCTTAAATGATTGCTCAGCAGCTCTTGTGTTAAGCCTTCGAAGGGTGGCGACGACATCCTCACCGATCACAAATATAGCTTCAACGTTGGCTCTTTCCGCCTCCGATGCAATAAGCCTCCGCTCTCGGTCTTGCAGTATGGTGGCGGTAACTACCGAGGCAATTATCGCAACTATCGAACCAACCGCTTGCACCCATGCAGCTGCCGTTGCGCTGCCGAGCACTTGAACAAATGCAGGCATCTGCTTCCAGCCAAGCAATACGCTGATAGTGATTGGCATCACCACCACGTAGGCAAGACCCAGCCATGTAGTCCACGAGCGCTTCATACTCCACAAGGTTGCATGATTCGCTTTTTCAACGCGCCAGCTTGGCTGGTGGTGTGAAGGCTGGGCAGACAGCTTTGAGATGAATGCCGGTCCAGTCCCCGTTGATGCGGGGGAGCCTCCGACACCCTCACCCCCTCGGCGGGGCCTCGACCTCGGAATAGGCCAGCACGGCCGGCGGCAGGCGCAGGCCCTGGACCTCGATCGCGGCGACGGCGGCGTTCAGTTCGGCCAGTTCGGCCGGCGTGAAGCGGACACTGGCGGCGCCGACGTTTTCGAGCATGTGGGCCATCTGGGTGGTTCCCGGGATCGGCACGATCCAGGGCCTTTGCGCCAGCAGCCAGGCCAGGGCGATCTGCCCGGGGGCTGCGCCCTTCCGCTCGGCCCAGGTCTTCACCAGGGCGACCAGCGCCAGGTTGTGCGGCAGGCTTTCGGCCGAGAACCGGCCTTCCAGCTTGCGGATGTCGCCGTCGGCGTAGCGGGTGCCGGCGTCGATCGCGCCGTTCAGGAAGCCCACGCCCAGCGGGCTCCAGCAGACGAGGCCGATCCCCAGCTCCTCGCAGGTCGGCAGCACCCAGGCCTGCGGCCCGCGCCACAGCATCGAAAACTCGTTCTGCACGGCCGTGACCGGCAGCTCGGCATGGGCGCGGCGCAGGGTCCGGGGGCCCATTTCGCACAGGCCCCAGTGCAGCACCTTGCCCTGCGCCATCAGGTCCTTGATCGCGCCGGCGACGTCCTCGATGGGCACGGCGGGGTCGACGCGGTGCTGGTAGAGCAGGTCGATCCGATCGGTCCGCAGGCGCCTGAGCATGCCCTCGACCGCCAGCTTGATGTGCTCGGGCCGGCTGTTGAGGCCAGGGCGGCGCTGGCCGGTCTCCAGGTCGACGTTCCAGCCGAACTTGCTGGCGATCACCACCTGGTCGCGGATCGGGGCTACGCCCTCGCCGAGGATCCGCTCCACCTCGTGCGGGCCGTAGGCCTCGGCCGCGTCGAAGAAGGTGACGCCGCGATCGTGGGCGGCGCGGATGATGTTGATCATCTCGGGCCGGTACGGGACCGTCGTCTGGTAGGTGCGGCTCATGTTCTGGACGCCCAGGCCGACGCCGGAGACCTCCAGCGTTCCGAGCCTGCGGCGCTCGAGGCCGGCGGGCCGCGCCTGGGCGGCGCCGGCCATGACAGAGGGGGCGGCCAGGCCCAGGGCCAGGAGATCGCGGCGACCGACGCCGCGCGGGGCGCGTTGGTTCATGTTGATCTTCCTGGCGGCTAGCGGTTGGTCTGGGCGAGGACGGCTTCGGGCAGCCGCGCCCCGATGATGGCGATCCTGGCCGCCGCCCCGGCGATCCGGGTCAGGTCGGAGGCCGTCAGTTCCACCTCGGCGGCGCCCAGGTTCTCGGCCAGGCGGTGGCGCTTGGTGGTGCCAGGGATAGGGACGATCCAGGGTTTCTGGGCCAGCAGCCAGGCCAGGGCGACCTGGGCCGGGGTCGCCTGCCTGGGCTCGGCGATGGCCTTGAGCAGGTCGACCAGCGCCATGTTGGCGGCACGGGCGTCGGCGGCGAAGCGGGGCGAGATCGACCGGAAATCGGTGGGGTCCAGCTGCGTCTGTTCGTCGATCTTGCCGGTCAGGAAGCCGGCGCCCAGCGGGCTGAACGGCACGAAGCCGATCCCCAGCTCCTCGCAGGCGGCCAGGACGCCGTTCTCCTCCACATCGCGCGTCCACAGGGAGTATTCATTCTGGAGGGCGGTGACCGGCTGGACGGCATGGGCGCGCCGCAGGGAGTCGAGGCTGGGCTCCGACAGGCCGAAATGCCCGACCTTGCCGGCGGCGATCAGGTCCTTCACCGCCCCGGCGACGTCCTCCATCGGCACGGCCGGATCGACGCGGTGCTGGTAGAGCAGGTCGATGCGATCGGTCCGCAGGCGCTGGAGCTGGGCCTCGACCACCGCCTTGATGTGCTCGGGCCGGCTGTTGAGCCCGCCCGTCCGCGCGCCGGTCGCCATGTCGATGTCGAAGCCGAACTTGGTGGCGATCACCACCTGGTCGCGGAACGGGGCCACGGCCACGCCCAGCAGGGCCTCGTTGGCGAACGGCCCGTAGGCCTCGGCGGTGTCGAACAGGGTCACGCCGCCGTCGAAGGCGGCCTGGATGACGGCCACGGCCTCGGCGCGCGGCGTCGCGGGGCCATAGGCGGCGCTGAGGCCCATGCAGCCGTAGCCGAGGGCGGAGACCTCCAGGCCCTGGCCGAGTTTGCGCGTCTGCATGGGGTGTCCTCCTGAGTGCGGGGCTTGCAAGGAGGAAGATAGCGCTGGCCCATTCCGGCGATTAGACGCGATAATCGGCATGTCGTTTTTAGCAGGACTAACAAATGGCTCAGGGCTTCGACGAACTGGCCGCCTTCGCCGCCGTGGCCCGGGAGCGCAGCTTCACGCGGGCCGGGGCCAAGCTGGGCGTGTCGGCCTCGGCGCTGAGCCAGACGATCAAGGGCCTGGAGGCGCGGCTGGGCCTGCGGCTCTTGGCCCGCACCACCCGCAGCGTCGCCCCCACCGAGGCCGGCGAGCGCCTGCTCTCGACCATCGCCCCGCGCCTGGAGGAGATCGAGCAGGCGGTCGCCGCCCTCAGCGCACTGCGCGAGCGGCCATCGGGCACGATCCGCATCACCGCCGGCGAACACGCCGCCCGCTCGGTTCTCCAGCCGGGCGTCGCCAAGCTGCTGCCGCACTATCCGGACATCCGGGTCGAGATCGTGGTCGACTACGGGCTGGTCGACATCGTCGCCGAGGGCTTCGACGCCGGGGTGCGCCTGGGCGAGCAGGTGGCCAAGGACATGATCGCCCTGCGCATCGGCCCGGAGATGCGCATGGCCGTGGTCGGCTCGCCGGCCTATTTCGCCACGCGCCGGAGGCCGCTGACGCCCCAGGACCTGACCGACCACAACTGCATCAACGTGCGCCTGCCCACCTATGGCGGCCTGTTCCCGTGGGAGTTCGAGAAGGACGGCCGCGAGCTGAAGGTGCGGGTCGACGGCCAGCTGGTCTGCAACACCCTCGACCAGCGGCTGGACTCGGCGCTGATGGGCCTGGGCCTGGCCTATGTTCCGCAGGACGTGGTCGCGTCCCGGATCGCCGCGGGCGAGCTGGTCAGCGTGCTGGAGGACTGGTCGCCGCCGTTTCCGGGCTACCACCTCTATTACCCCAGCCGCCGGCACGCCTCGCCGGCGTTCTCGCTGCTGATCGAGGCGTTGCGGTATCGGGAGGGGTGAGGGGGGGGAAACCCAAGCCTACCCCTCTTCGTCATCCCGGAAGCCTCGCAGAGGCTATCCGGGACCCAGGGGACGGGGCGCCGCGGTCGCTTCATCTCCCCGGAGGCGGTCGCCGGCGCGGTGCGGCGGCCCCTGGATCCCGGCTCTACGCTGCGCTTCGGCCGGGATGACGGCGGAGGGGCGTGGTCATTCGAGTACAGACCCTACCCTCGTGGGAAGTCTCCCAATGCCCGCAAGTCCTCCCGCCCCGCCACCAGCGCCCGCACGTCGTCCGACGTGAACGCCGGGTTCGCCGCGTACAGCGCGCCATACACCTCGCGCACGAAAGCCAGGTCGGAGGGGAGGTCCACCGTCCAGCGCACCGGGCTCTCGTCGATCTCCTGCATCACCCCTTCGAGCACGAACCGTTCGGGATTGCGGTAGAAGAACGGGGTGACGTGTTCGCGTTCGTAGGGGTCGGCGGCTTCTTGGGCGGCCAGGCGAAGGAGGCCGGCGCTGGTCAGTTCGGCGTCGAGGCCGATGGGGTAGGTGCGGATCGGGTGGGTGGTGGCCGAGTAGTCGGCGCCGACGGCCTGGTGATGGACCAGCAGGCGCTCGATCAGGTCGGGGTCGGCCAGGGGGCAGTCGGCGGTCAGGCGCAGGACGAGGTCGGCGTCGGCCAGGCCTTCGACCGCGCCGGCGAAGCGGGCCAGGACGTCGTCGAGCGGGCCGCGGAAGGTCTCGACGCCGGCGGCTTCCAGGGTCTCGGCCAGGACGTCGTCGCTGGCGTCGTCGGAGGTGGCGACGACCAGGCGGTCGAGCGAGGGGATGCGGCGCAGGCGCTCGACCTGGCGCAGGATCATCGGCGCGCCGACCACATCGGCCAGCACCTTGCCCGGCAGGCGGGTGGAGCTCATCCGGGCCTGGAGGACGGCGGCGATCATGCGCGGGCCTTTTCAGCCAGGGCCTGGGCCACCTCGTCCATGACGCCGGCCCAGCTCTGCAGGTTCTCGGTCACGAAGGCGCGGGCCTGCGGGTACCAGGGGTAGCGGTCCGTGCCCAGGCGCGTCCAGGCCGCGGCGGCGGTGACGATCCAGATCGGCGCGCCGCAGGCCCCGGCCAGGTTGATGGTGGCGTTGGAGAAGCCGACCGTCAGGTCGAGCGCGCTGGTCAGGGCGGCGATGTCGTCGAGGTCTTCCTTCAGGTCGATGCCCGGCGGGGTCCACAGGTCGACGCCGAATTCCTCGCGGGCGATGCGGATCTCCTCGTCGCAGTCGCCGTACTGAATGTTGACGAAGCTGACCCCGGGGGTGCGCAGCACAGGCTCCCACAGGCGGAAGGGCGAGAACAGGCGGGCGCGCTCGCCGTCGAGCTTGAGGCTCTTCCACAGCACGCCGACCTTCAGGCCCGGGCGATCGGCCAGCACGCCCCGCCAGTGGGCGACACGGTCGGGATCGGGGGTCAGGAAGCGCTCGCGGGCGGGGAAACTCTCGGCGCTCGGGCGCAGGGTCTGGAGCAGCGAGGCGATCGGGGTCCAGGCGTCGAACTGGTCCCAGCGCTCGATCTCGGGGGCGGTGCGGTAGACGCGGCCTTCGAGAGCGACGGTGCGGTGGCGGGTGACGTCGGCGCCCGGGAAGCTGCGGGCGAACAGCGGGACGAGGCGGCGCTCGACCACCAGGGAGAGCTTGCCGTCGGGGCCCAGGGCCTGCGCGACGTCGGGCAGCAGGCCGGCGAACATCACCTCGTCGCCCAGGCCCTGCTCGGCCATCACCAGCAGGCGCTTGCCGGCCAGGGGCTCGCCGGCGGCCAGTTGGCGGCCCTCAAGCACGAAGCGCGGGGCGTCGGGCAGGTCGGGCGAGGTGCGGGCCTCGTAGGCGGCCCAGCCCTCGGCCACCCGGCCCAGGGCCAGCAGGATGGTCGAGCGGGCGAACTGGATGGTGGCGACGTCCTCGCGGGCGACGCTGTGGCGGATGGCCTGGTCGCAGTCGGCCAGCGCCCCTTCGGCGTCGCCCAGGTCGAGCCGGGCGTAGGCGCGGTTGTGATAGGCCTTGGCGAAGGCGGGATCCAGGCGAATGGCCTCGTCGAAGAAGGTCAGGGCGGTGGCGCCGTCGCCCAGGCTGCACATCACCGTGCCCAGGGTGTTCCACAGGATCGGCTGCTCGGGATGGGCGCCGATGGCGGGTTTCAGCACCTCGATCGCCTCGGACTCGGCGTTGAGGTCGCGCAGGGCGCTGGCCAGGTTGTTGAGGCCGGCCACGTCGCCCGGCTGGTGGGCCAGGTGCAGGCGGAAGAGCTTGGCGGCGATGTCGGGCATGCCCATGCGATAGGCCAGGCGGCCGACGTCGGCGGCCACCGCGTCCTGGTTGGGCAGGAGCTTCAGGGCGGCCTCGTAGCAGTGCATCGAGGCGGCGAAGTCGCCCAGCTTCTCGCGGGCCACGGCCAGCACGTGCCAGGCCACGCCCAGCCCCTGGTCTTGCGACAGGGCCTTCTGGGCCAGTTGCTCGGCCTTGGCGTAGTCGTGGCGGCGCACGGCCAGGATCGCCTGGTCGAGCAGGCGGCCCTGGGCGCTGTCGCGCACGCCTTGCGTGGCCTGCTTCAGCCGGGCCAGGGCCTCCTTGGAGGCGGAGTCGCCGACGGGCGCCGCCTTGAAGCCGACATAGGCGGCGGCGGGCGCTGCCTCCTGACCCAGGGCCAGGGCGCTGGCCGAGACTGGCTTGGGCGCGGCCTTCGGAGGGGCAGCCTTCGGGGCGTACCGGGCGGGAGCGGGGCGGTTGTGTCGCGAGGCCATGGCTCTCCTGCCGGTTGGTCGGTTGCGCGCACCATCTTGCCAGAGGATTAACGCGGGCTTTAGCGCGTTGTGGGGCACCTCTCGCTTACCACCCTTTGTCGTCATCCCGGCCGGAGCGCGTAGCGCGCAGAGCCGGGACCCAGGGGCCGCCGCACCGCGCCGGCCGTCGCCGTGGCGCTTGATCGATCCGCAGAGCCTAGTCCCCTGGGTCCCGGATAAGCCCTGCGGGCTTTCCGGGATGACGCGCAAATTAGATTACGCGGTAGCCGCCGCCAGCACCCTCACCTCGTAGACCGTCACCGGATTGTCCCCGGCCTCGATCCGCACCCTGGCCGTCCCCTCGCCCGCCGGCAGCGGGACGTCGGCGGTGAAGAAGCCGTCGCGGCGGTCGGCGGGGGTCGCAAAACGGCCGGCCTCGGCGCCGTCGGCCAGCACCTTGGCCGACTGGCCGATGTCCTGGCCCCAGTAGACGAGCTGCAGGGTCAGCGGACCGGCCCGGCGCTTCAGCGTCATCTCCAGCCAGCCGCCGGGGGCGATGCGGCGGCCGCTGCGGCCGTTCAGCTGGATGATCTCGCCCGCCCCGGCCTTCACCGCGTGGTCGACCTCGGGCTGCTGCTCGCCCAGATAGACGGCGTCGACCGTGCGGGCGACGGTGTCGATGCGCTGCTTCTCGGCGGCCAGGTAGGCCGGCCCCTCGGCCTTCCAGCGGGCCTTGGTGAAGGTCGGGACATAGACCGCCGTGCGGTCGGCGTACTGGTTGAAGAACGGGCCGAACACCACGGCCTCGCCCTGGGCCGTGCGGCCGGCATAGGTGTGGGGCAGCTTGCCCACCTGGCGCAGCAGGGTTTCGGGCGGGCCGTCGCCGACCAGGGCCGGCGCGGCCTTCTCGAACGGCCGGTCGGCCAGGCCCACGCCGGCGGCCAGCACCAGCGGGCCGGAGACGAAGGCTGTGAGGTTGGGGTCGTCCGGCGTCGGCTCGGCCCGCAGCGTCATCGGCAGGGAAAGCTCGATCCGGTCGCCGGCCTTCCAGCGGCGCGACAGGCGGGCGTAGCCGTCGCGGCCGGACTGGCCGGCGGACTGGCCGTTCACCGTGATCTGCGGCCTGGCGCACCAGGCCGGCAGGCGTACGGCGATCTCGCGCTCGTCCTCGGGGGCGCGCACGATCGTCAGCCGCACCTGGTCCTGCCTCGGGTACTGGGTGTCCAGATCGATGGCGAAGTCGCCTTCGCCCAGGTCGAGCTTCGAGGCGATGAAGAGGTTGAGATAGAGGCTCTCGCCGCCCCGCCACCAGATGCTGTCGGCGTGCTTGGCGTGGCTTTCCATGCCGCTGCCGACGCAGCACCAGAAGCTGTCCTCGTAGGTGGAGTAGCTGCGGCGGCCGCCGGCGGCCATCGGCATGAAATAGACGAAGCGGCCGTCGGCCGGGTTCTGGTGGGCCAGGATGTGGTTGAGCTGGGTGCGTTCGTAATAGTCGAACAGGGCGCCGTCCGGCTGCCAGCTCCACAGGTGGCGGGTCAGCTTCAGCATGTTGTAGCTGTTGCAGGCCTCGCAGGTGGTCTCGGCCATGTGGCGGGCGATCTGGCGCGGCTTGCCGAAGTGCTCGCGGTCGGAATTGCCGCCGATGACGTAGCTGTGGTCGCGGGTGACGGCCGTGTGGAAGAACCGCGCCGCCGTCGCCTCGGCCGGATCGCCGCCGACCTCGTAGAGGCGGGCGAGACCGATGACCTTGGGGATCTGGGTGTTGGCGTGCAGGCCGGCCAGTTCGTCGCGCTGGCCGGCGATGGGGTCGAGCACGGCCTTGTGGCGCAGGCGGCGGGCGACCTTCAGCCAGCGATCATCGCCGGTCAGGGCGTAGGTCTCGGCATAGGCCTCGTTGAGGCCGCCGTGCTCGGTGACCAGGATCTTCTGCACCTGCTCGTCGCTGAGGCCCTCGATGATCGTGGCGAAATAGCCGGCCAGGCCCGTGGCGACGTCGAGGGCGCCGGGCGTGGCGGCCAGGCGGTGGGCGTCGAGCAGGCCGGCATGCACCTTGTGCCAGGTGTAGACCGGCACCCAGCCGTCGTTGAGGCTGAAGCGCGACGAGCGGATGTCGCCCCGGCGCAGTTCCTCGAACACCTGCTTGCCGGCCGCCGCGTCGGACTGGCCCCAGCGGGTGGCGCCGCCGACATAGCCGTCGCCGTGGGCGGCCTGGACGCGGGCCAGTTCGGAGACGGTGTAGGCCAGGCGCTCGCGCAGCTGCGGATCGCCGGTGTGGGCCACCTGCAGCGAGCACGCGGTCAGCCAGTGGCCCAGGGTGTGGCCGGCGATGCTCTGGGCCTCCCAGCCGCCATAGACCGGAGCCTTCACCGGCAGGCCCGCGCCCTGGTGGAAGTTGTGCAGCAGGCGGTCGGGCGACAGCGAGGCGAGGTAGGCGCGGTTCGTGTCGGCGGCTCGGCTGAAGACCGACGGCTTCAGGGTCACGTGGCGGGCGGGGACCGGCTCGGCGACGACGCGGCCGGCTTCGGAGGGCGGCGCGGCGGTCGCGGCAGTTCCGGCCAGGGCCAGGGCGCTGGTGGCCAGCAGGAAGGCGCGGCGGCTCGGCTTGTGCGGGTCCATGGCGTTCTTCCCCGGGCATTTGTCTGACTATTGTGGGCAAGAGAGCATGATGGGCGGAGGGGCTCAAGTCGGCGGCTCCCCTCCTTCCGTAAAATCCCCGCGAAAGCGGGGACCCAGGGGTTTTATCGTCGAGCACGGCGGGTGGCAGAAAAAGCCTGGGTCCCCGCTTTCGCGGGGATTTTACGGAGGGGGGAGGAACCGCGCTCCACCCGCTTGCCAGACCCGCCATATTGTCTGACAAGAGCAAAAACACGGGAGGATGCGAGTGACCCTGGACATGCACCGGCGCGGCCTGCTGGCCGCCGGACTGATGGCCGGCGCGGCCTCGACCACCGCTTCGGCCGCCCCAAAGCCTGGCAAGCCCCCCGCCAATCCTGGCGCGCGCCTGGCGCCGCGGCCGCCGATGGGCTGGAACAGCTGGAACAGCTTCGCCACCACCATCACCGAGGCCCAGTCGCTGGAGACGGCGCGGATCATGGCCGCCAAGCTGCTGCCGTTCGGCTACGACGTCTTCACGGTCGACATCCAGTGGTACGAGCCCGAGGCGGCCAGCTACGAGTACAACCGCAATCCCCAGCCGGCGATGGACGGTTTCGGTCGGCTGATCCCCGCGCCCAACCGCTTTCCGTCCAGCGCCGGGGGCAAGGGCTTCAAGGCCCTGGCCGACCAGGTCCACGCCCTGGGCCTGAAGTTCGGGGTGCACCTGATGCGCGGCATTCCGCGCGCGGCGGTGAAGGCCAACCTGCCGATCCTGGGGACCAAGGTCCGCGCCGCCGACATCGCCGACACGGCCAGCACCTGCCCGTGGAACCCGGACATGTACGGCGTCGACATGACCAGGCCCGGCGCCCAGGCCTATTACGACAGCGTGTTCCGGCTGCTGGCCGACTGGGGCGTCGACTTCGTCAAGATGGACGACATGAGCCGCCCTTACGACGCCCACGCGCCCGAGATCGAGGCGGCGCACAAGGCGATCGCGGCCACCGGCCGGCCGATCGTGCTGTCGCTGTCGCCTGGCGAGACCCCGGTGGCGCGGGCCGGCCACGTGCGCCGCTACGCCCAGATGTGGCGGATCTCGGACGACTTCTGGGACGAGTGGCACATGCTGGAGGCCCAGTTCACCCGGCTGGAGAACTGGAACGAGCACCGCGTCGTCGGCGGCTGGCCCGACGCCGACATGCTGCCGCTGGGGCGGCTGGCGCTCGGCCAGCGCGACACCAAGTTCACGCCGGACGAGCAGCGCACCCTGATGACCCTGTGGGCCATCGCCCGCTCGCCGCTGATCATGGGCGGCGACCTGCGCCACCTCGATGCGCCGACGCTCAGCCTGCTGACCAACCGCGCCGTGCTGGCGGTGAACCAGGCCAGCACCGGCAACCAGCCGCACTTCATCGCCGACGGCATGCGGATCTGGTCGGCGCGGCCGGAGGGGGCGCAGAACGCCCGCTACCTGGCGCTGTTCAACACCACCGAAAAGCCGAAGACGGTGGGCCTGCCGCTGCGGGACCTGGGGCTTTCGGGCTCGGTCTCGGCGCGGGACCTGTGGAGCGGCGAGGACCTGGGCCGCGTGTCGGGCCGGGTGGAGCAGGTGGTGGCTCCGCACGGGGCGGCGTTGCTGCGGCTGGGGTAGGTCCCCTTCCCTATCTCTTCTCGTCATCCCGGCCGGAGCGAAGCGCAGAGCCGGGACCCAGGGGCCGCCGCAACGCGCCGGCCACGGCAGGGCGGCGGGATCAAGCGCAGCGCCCGGTCCCCTGGGTCCCGGATAAGCCCTGCGGGCTTTCCGGGATGACGAGCGGGTGATGCCCCTGCCGCGCAAACGCGCTATGCACGAACCCATGGAGCGTGGGCGCAGCATCCTCATCGTGGGCGGCGGGACGGCCGGGTGGCTGACGGCCGCCTATCTGGCCAAGAGCCTGCGCATCGCCGAGCAGGACCACCTGCGCATCACGGTGCTGGAGTCGCCCGAGATCGGCATCATCGGCGTGGGCGAGGCGACCTTCCCCACCATCCGCACGACCTTGCAGTTCCTGGGCATCGACGAGACGCGGTTCATCCGCGAGACCTCGGCCACCTTCAAGCAGGGCATCCGCTTCGTCGACTGGGGGCATGCGCCCGAGGGCGGCGAGCGCCACCAGTATTTCCACCCGTTCGAGGCGCCGTTCTCGGCGGATGGGGCCAGTCTGGCGCCCTACTGGCTGCTGCAGGACGAGGCCACGCGGCCGCCCTTCGCCGAGGCCATGACCATCCAGGCGCGGGTGGCCGGCGCCCAGCGCGCGCCCAAGCGGCCGCACGAGGGCAACTTCGCCGGGCCGCTGAACTACGCCTACCATTTCGACGCCGCCAAGCTGGCCCAGGTGCTGGCCGACCGGGCCCGGGAACTGGGCGTGGAACGGCTGGAGGGGCTGCTGACGAACGTCGCGCTCGACGCCGACGGGGCCATCGACCACATCGTCTGCGCCGAGCACGGCCGGCTGGAGGCCGACCTCTACATCGACTGCACCGGCTTTCGCGCCGAGCTGATCGGCCAGGCCCTGAAGGCGCCGTTCAAGTCGACCCGGCCGGTGCTGTTCACCGACCGCGCCCTGGCCTGCCGGGTTGCGTACGATCGGCCCGACGCGCCGATCCAGAGCTTCACCGTCGCCACGGCGCACGAGGCCGGCTGGATCTGGGACATCGGTCTGGCCGGCGCGCGCGGCGTCGGCTGCGTCTATTCCAGCGACCACATGGACGACGCCCGCGCCGAGGCGATCCTGCGCGCCCACATCGGGCCGAACGTCGAGATCACCCCCAAGGCGATAAGCTTCGAGGCCGGCTATCGCGAGCGGCAGTGGGTGAAGAACTGCGTGGCCGTGGGCCTGTCGGCGGGCTTCCTGGAGCCGCTGGAATCGACCGGCGTCGTCCTGATCGAGGCGGCGGTGGCGATCATCGCCGAGCTTTTCCCGCACAACGGCCCGATCGACGCCCCGGCCCGGCGCTTCAACCAGCTGATGAGCGCCCGCTACGACAACATCATCGCCTTCCTGAAGCTGCACTATTGCCTGAGCCGGCGCACCGAGCCGTTCTGGCGCGACAATGCAGACCCGGCCTCGATCCCCGAGCGGCTGACCGAGCTTTTGGAGCAATGGCGTCACCGCCCGCCCAGCCGCTACGACTTCATCCTCGATCTCGAGACCTTCGCCTTCTTCAACTACCAGTACATTCTCTACGGCATGGGCTTCAAAACCGACCTGTCGCCGGGCCGGGGCGAGTTCCCCGACGTGCAGTCCGCCGCCCGCCAGTTCGCACGCATCCGCGCCTTCGGCGAACGCGCCACCCACGACCTGCCCAGCCACCGCGACCTGATCTCGCAGATCAACCGCTTCGGCTTCGACCGGCCGCTGGAGCCGGCGTAAAAATCCCTCTCTCGGGGAGAGAGGGAGGGGCCCGCCGCCAAAGGCGGTGGGAGGGTGAGAGGGTACGCCCTTGGCCGTCTCGCCCACGAAAAAGGGCCGCCCCTTTCGAGACGGCCCTTGTCTTCAAATCCGCCTTCCTCGCCCCTGTGGCGAGGACCCATGGCCGGGCCAGGCTCGGCGCCCTCAGACTGGACGCCGCCGGCGTGGCCGCGAACGGCCCGAGATCTCGGCGGCGGAACCCTGGACCCTAGGCACAAGGCCTAGGGAGGCGAATGTGTTTAGCCTCGCGCCCAGACCGGCCGGCTTTGTTACCTCTCACCCTCCCACGCCTTGCGGCGCGGGCCCCTCTCTCACAGAGAGAGGGAAAATTAAGCCGCGTTCGGCACCCGGGCGTCCACCGCGTCCAGCTCGCCGCTTTCGCGGGCCTTCTTGCCGTAGACGACCTCGAACAGCGGACTGGCCATCACCGTGGTGACGATCGCCATCAGCACCAGCATCGAGAACAGGGTCGGGCCGATGATGCCCTTCTGCAGGCCGATGTTGATGATGATCAGCTCCATCAGGCCGCGCGAGTTCATCAGGGCGCCGATGCCCATGGCGGTGGCGTGGTTCTCGCCGGTGGCGCGGGCGGCGACGTAGCAGGCGCCCCACTTGGCCAGGATCGAGGCGGCCAGGATGCCCAGGGCGATCAGCAGCAGGGTCGGCGAGTTGACCATGTCCATCCGGGTGTTGAGGCCCGAATAGGTGAAGAACATCGGCAGCAGCAGCACGACGGCCAGCGGCTCGACCTTCTTCTTCAGCTCCTCGACCAGCTTGCCGCGCGGCATGACGACGCCGAGGATGAAGCCGCCGAAGATGGCGTGGATGCCGACGGCGTCCATCAGGAAGGCCGAGATGCAGAAGGCCAGGATGACCAGGGCCAGGACGCCCGTGCTCATCTCGCCCTCGCGCTCGACGATGCGGCCCAGCGGGGCCAGGATCTTCGGACCCAGCACGACGACGGAGGCCACCCAGGCCAGGCCGCCGCCGATGGCCAGCAGGGCCACGCCCGGGCCGCCGCCGAAGGTGGCCAGCACCACCGCCAGCACGCACCAGGAGACGGCGTCGTCGAAGGCGCCGGCGGTCAGCGACAGGGTGCCCAGCGAGGTGTTGGCCAGGCCGCGCTCGTTGATGATCCGGGCCAGCATCGGGAAGGCGGTCAGGGCGATGCAGGCGCCCATGAACAGGGTGGCCGGACCCTGGCCGATGCTCGGGGCGAACAGGCCCGGCACCTTCAGCAGGAACGGGGTGATGGCGGCGGCGATCAGGAACGGCGCGGCGATGCCGGCGAACGACACGCTCATCGCGCTCTTGGCCTTGGCCTTGAAGTGGCCGGCCTGGAAGCTGGTGCCGACCATGAACATGTAGAGGCCCACGCCCAGCTGGGCGCCGACGTACAGGACGTTCTTGGTCTCCTTGGGGAACAGGGCCAGCTGGAAGTCGGGGAACAGCAGGCCCAGCAGCGACGGGCCAAGCACCACGCCGGCGATCATCTCGCCCACGACCTGGGGCTGCTTGAGGATCTTCTGGCCCAGCCAGCCGACGACACGGCAGGCCAGCACGATGACGGCCAGCTGCAGGAAGAAGTGCACGCTGAAATCGGTGGGCGTGAAGCTCTTGGCGGCGGCCTTGGTGGCCGGCCCATGGGCGTTGAGCAGATCCGCCGCCGTGGCGATGGTCTGCGCGATCAGATCTGGCACTGGTTCGTTCCCCCTAGGATCGTTCTTTGCGGCGAGCCGCCTTGCCCCTATGCCGCGCAGAGATCTGACCAATGCGCAATGCGTCGCAGGTTGCTCCCGGCCGGACGGCTTTCGATTGTTTTCGCTGACGAATTATCCGTTGCCCGAACGCCACTACGTAGGTACGTACCTACACGACAGCCCTGTCATTTCGGGTCGGGAGCGGACGCTTCATGAAGGTGGTCAGCAGCCGCGAGTTCAATCAGGACGTCAGCGCGGCCAAGCGCGCGGCGAGAATCGAGCCGGTGTTCGTCACCGACCGGGGCCGGGCCACCCACGTGCTGATGAGCGTCGAGGCCTATCGCAAGCTGGCCGGCCAGGCCGAGACCATCGTCGACCTGCTGGCCATGGACGAGCCGGTTACCCCCAAGTCGCCAGCGGGCGAGGCCAAGCCGGCCAGGTCGTCGGCGGCCTGGGGCCGGGCGCCGGCGAAACCGGGACGCGGCTGATGCACCTGCTCGACACCGAGATCGTGCTGGAGCTGCGCGGGGCCAGGGCCGGACGCACCGATCCGGGCCTGGCGCGCTG
Source organism: Caulobacter sp. GW821-FHT09B11 (assembly GCF_059418205.1). NCBI lineage: Bacteria > Pseudomonadati > Pseudomonadota > Alphaproteobacteria > Caulobacterales > Caulobacteraceae > Caulobacter > Caulobacter sp. GW821-FHT09B11. Next base: position 21,476 of record NZ_JBWKPK010000039.1, read on the forward strand.
GGCCGCCGGCGTGGCGCGCTCGGGCCTGTTCATCTCGGCGATCACCCTGCTGGAGCTGGAGGCCGAGGTCGCCCAGGCCGAGCGGCGCGACAAGCTGGCCGGCAAGGCCCTGCGGACCTGGCTGGACGAGCAGGTCGGCCCTGCCTTCGAGGGCCGCATCCTGCCGGTGGACGCCGCCGTGGCGCGGACCCGCTCGCGCGTGCCCCTGGCCGATCCCCGCGACGCCCTGCTGGCCGCCACCGCCCTGGAGCACGGCCTGACCCTGGTCACCCGCGACGTCGCCGCCTTCAAGGTCGCCCGGCTGAAGGTGTTCGATCCCTGGGGCTACGCCCAGGACGCGGTCGAAGACGACGAGGACTGGGGCCAGGCGGCCAAGGCCGGCTCGCAGTGGATCCGGAACCTGTTCGTGCGGGGGTAGCGGCCATCCTCCCCCATCATCCCGGAAGCCTCGCAGAGGCTATCCGGGACCCAGGGGCCAAGCGCAGGGCGGCGGCTAGCGGGCGGGCGGCGGACCTGAGCGCCGCGCCCAGCCCCCTGGGTCCCGGCTCTACGCTGCGCTTCGGCCGGGATGACGACGTAAATCGGATGAGGAGCCCGCAAGGGCGCCCCTGCAACCTCCCCCGCGTCGCCGCACTTAACCAAAAACCGACGTTTCGTCCGCATTGTACGGCCAGACCGCGCCCCTGGCCGCCTCATCGGCCCCGGGCGCGCTGGGGAACATCGTGGGGACCGACCGCCTCGACATCGCGATCGATCGCGCTGATGCGCGCCAATGGGCCCTGCGCCGCTGGCGCCGGCCCGTGGGGCTGACGATCGCCTATCTGGCGTCGATGGCCTACAGCCTGTTCCTGACCGGCGCGGCCCAGGAGATCGCCACCATCTGGACGGCCAACGCCGTGCTGATCGCCGGGCTGATGGTGCTGGACCGTCGCCGGGGCGTCGGGCTGCTGGCGGTGTGCACCCTGCTGCACCTGGCGCTCAGCCTGGCGACCAGCAAGTCGGCGGCCTTCGCCGTGGCGGTGACGGCGCTGGACGCTGTGCAGATCACGGCGACGGCCGTGGCCCTGCGGCTGCTGCGGCTGCCCGGACGGGTGCGTGGCATGCGCGGCCTGCTGGTGCTGACCCTGGTGTCGGCGGTCTTCACGGCGGTGACCTCGATCGGCGTCAACGGCCTGGCCTCGCTGGCCGAGGGCGGCGGCTTCTGGACCGGCTGGAGCGGCTGGACCACCAGCAACGTGCTGGGCGTGGCCGTGGCCCTGCCGACCATACTGATCCTGATGGACCGCCGCCACGCCGAGGCCTTCCCGGTGCGCGGCTGGCTGGAGCCGACCTTCGGCCTGGGGGCGATCGGCGCGATCTCGTGGCTGGTGTTCTCCGGCCCGCCGCAGCTGCGGGTGCTGGTGTTCGCGCCGGTGGTGCTGGCGGCCTTCCGGGGCGGCCCGCGGGCGGCGGCCCTGGCGGTGATGGTCGCCCTGGCCACGGCCATTCCGGCGGTGCTGTCGATCGTCGGGCTGGACGCCAAGGCGGCCGCCGAACCGATGCGCCACCTGCTGCTGTTCCACGTCGTGCTCTATGCGGTGAGCATGGCCGCCGCCCTGGCCCTGAGCCGCCAGGCGCGGCTTTCGGCCCTGCTGGTGCGCCGCCAGGCCGCCGCCCGCGCCGCCCAGGCCCGCGCCCAGGCCGCCAACGCCGCCAAGTCGGAGTTCCTGGCCACGATCAGCCACGAGATCCGCACCCCATTGAACAGCATCCTCGGCTTCACGGGCCTGGTGGCCGACGACGCCGAGCTGTCGCCCGAGAACCGCCGGCGCCTGGACCTGGTCGGCCGCGCCGGCCGTTCGCTGGCCGAGATCGTCGGCGACCTGCTGGATTTCGCCAAGGTCGAGGCCGGCCGTCTGGAGCTGACCCTGGAACCTGCTTCCCCCGCCGCCCTGCTGCGCGACGCCGCCGCCATCATCGCCCCCGAGGCGCAGGGGAAAGGCCTGGCCGTCACCGCCTCGATCGAAGCGCTGGGCGGACAGGACCCCGAGGCCCTGTTCGCCCTCGACGAGACCCGCCTGCGCCAGGTGCTGCTGAACCTGCTCAACAACGCCGTGAAGTTCACCACGGAGGGCCGGGTCGCGGCCCGGCTGGTGGTGGGGCCCGAGCCCGGCGCCCTGCGGTTCTGCGTCACCGACACCGGCATCGGCATCGCTCCGGAGGTGCAGGCGCGTCTCTTCCAGCGTTTCAGCCAGGCCGACAGCTCGATCAGCCGCGCCTATGGCGGCACGGGCCTGGGCCTGGCGATCAGCAAGGCGCTGGTCGGCCAGATGGGCGGCGCGATCTGGGTCGAGAGCGCGCTGGGGGCCGGCGCCGCCTTCCACATCGCCCTGACCGCCGAGCCGGCCGCCGCCGCCCCGGCCGTCGACGAGGCCCTGCCCGCCCCGGCCGCCGCCCGCGTGCTGCTGGTCGACGACCACCCGATGAACCGCGAGCTGGGCGACGCCCTGCTGACCCTGGCCGGCTGCCAGGTGTTCACCGCCGAGGACGGCTTCCAGGCCGTGGAGGCCGCCCGCAGCGGCGGCTTCGACCTGATCCTGATGGACGTGCACATGCCGGGCATGGACGGCCTGGCCGCCGCCCGCGCCATTCGCGCCTTCGACGGGCCGGCCGCCGCCACCCCGATCCTGGCGCTGAGCGCCGACGTCCTGCCCGAGCAGGTGGCCCGCTGCCGCGCCGCCGGCATGGACGGCCACGTGCCCAAGCCGATCCGCCGCGAGGAGCTGATGGCCGCCGTGTCGCGCGCCCTGGCCGAGGGGCCGCGGGAGGGCGAGCGCCGGACGCCGGAGCAACCGGAGCGCGACGGAACGTCGCAGAACTTGGCCGCATACGGAAAAAGCGTTCTGCCTTAACCCTTTTTCCGGTTGGGCGTGATCGATGGGGATGCCCGGCCGCCCGCGCGGCCGGAGGGGGAATACGGGGCCTTGGACGCAACAGCCGAACCAGGACAGGAGAGCGCCGCCGCGCCGTGGCTGCGGCTGGCCGGCCTCGCCGCGGCGTTCGTGATTTCGTTCGCGTTCAGCGACCTCCTGACCCGCGACTCCAACGGCATGCCCTCGCTGTGGCCGATGAACGCCATACTGGCCGCCGCCCTGCTGCACCTGGGACCGGTGCAGCGGCGGATCATGCTGGGCCTGGCCCTGGCCACCAACGCCGTGGTCCATCACCTGGCCGGCGACCCGTGGCTGGTCATCGTCATCTACGCCGCCTGCGACATGGCCGAGACCCTGGGCGCGGTGGCCGTCATCCGCCGCCTGCGCGGCCCCCGGGCCTCGATCCGCAGCGTGCGCCAGGCCCTGGTGCTGGTGGCGGCGATCCTGCCCATCACCCTGACCGCCGCGGCCGTGGGCGCCGGCCTGACCGCGCCGCTGGTCGGGGCGAACCTGGCCAACTTCTTCGCCGGCTGGGCCTCGGCCAACGGGATGGGCATGATCATCACCCTGCCCGCGGCCCTGATCATCCTCGACCCGACCCCGGACCTGGCCTTCCGCCGGCCGCTGTCGGTGCGGCTGGCGCTGTACGGCCTGGTGGCGGCGGTCACCGCCTTCGCCTTCCTGAAGGCTCGCACGCCGATGCCGTTCCTGATCTTTCCCGCGGCCATGCTGGCGGCCTTCCAACTGGGCCCGCGCGGCGCGGCCTGGAGCGCCGTGGTGATCATCGCCGTGACCGCTCCGCTGACCATCGGCAGCGAAGGCGTGGCCCGGATCGCCCCGCGCTGGGACGAGGTCGACCGCATCCGCATGGTCCAGGCCTTCGTGACCACGGTGTTCTTCACCTCGCTGGCCGCGGCCCTGTCGCTCTACAAGGAGGCGCGGCTGAAGACCCTGATGGCCCGCCGCAGCGCCGCCGCCCGCGCCGCCCGGGCCCGCGCCCAGGCCGCCGGCCGCGCCCGCACCGACTTCCTGGCGACCATGAGCCACGAGATCCGCACCCCGCTGAACAGCGTGCTGGGCTTCGCGGGCCTGCTGGCCGAAACCGAGGACGGCCTCTCGCCCGCCGGCCGCCGCAAGCTCGAACTGATCGCCCAGGCCGGCGGCTCGCTGGCCACCATCGTCGACGACATTCTGGACTTCTCGCGCCTGGAGGCCGGCCGCGTCGAGCTGCGGCCCGAGGCCGTGGACCCGGCAGCCCTGCTGGCCGACGCCGCTTCGATCATCGCCCTGTCGGCGCAGTCGAAGGGCCTGTCGCTGTCGGTCGAGGCCGACCTGGAGGCGGCCGGAGACTACGCCCTGGATCCGGCCCGCCTGCGCCAGGTGCTGCTGAACTTGCTCAACAACGCCGTGAAGTTCACCGCCGGCGGCGGAGTGCGGGCCACGGTCGGCCTCGAAACGGCGGCCGACGGCGCCGAGCGCCTGCGCTTCACCATCGCCGACACCGGCATCGGCATCGCCCCCGAGGTGCAGGACCGCCTGTTCCAGCGGTTCAGCCAGGCCGACGGCTCGATCAGCCGGGCGTTCGGCGGCGCGGGCCTGGGGCTGGCGATCAGCAAGACCCTGGTCACCCGCATGGGCGGCGAGATCGGGGTCGACAGCGCCCTGGGCCAGGGCGCGACCTTCTGGTTCACCGTGCCCGCCTCGCCGCTGTGCGCCGCCGACGCGCCGCGCGTCGAGCAGGAGGCCGCCGCCCGGGTGCTGCTGGTCGACGACCATCCGATGAACCGCGAGCTGGGCGCGGCCATGCTGACCCTGGCCGGCTGCGCGGTGCAGACCGCCGAGGACGGCGACGAGGCCGTGCGCATCGCCGCCGACGGCGACTTCGACGTCATACTGATGGACATCCACATGCCGCGCATGGACGGCCTGGCCGCCGCCCGCGCCATCAAGGCCCTGGACGGCCCCGCCGCCCGCGTGCCGATCATCGCCCTCTCGGCCGACGTCATGCCCCACCAGATCGAACGCTGCCGCCAGGCCGGCATGGTCGACCACGTCGCCAAGCCGATCCAGCGCGACGCGCTGATCACGGCGCTCAACCAGTGGATCGGTCGGGAGACGGCGGCGGCTTAGGCGGCTCAGTTGACGAGCATGCCCGCCTTGATGCACCCCTGAGTGGAACTCATCGGGGGATGGCATGGCGGAGGAAACCTACAAGCCTTTCTGGGAGCGGACAGTCAACGTTTTGCCAGGCGCGCCGCCGTATGGCGATGTCATCTTCATCCCGTGCGACCACGCTGGCAGCCCCGGCCTGCTCAACACCTACATCCTGGACTCGCTCGGGCTATCGGCGTCGCTCATTCCCGACACGACGAAACTGCGTGCAGGCTATGCGATCGTCCAACAGGGGGCATCGATCCTTGTGTTCGTCGTCACGGTGAATGACGAGCATGAAACGCGGGTTCTTCTGATGAACGCGCTGATTGCCGCCTTTCGCGATACCCGGCTGGCCAAAGCTACGGATATCTGGTTGCCCCTGATGGGCATGGGCGCGGGCGGCCTGACGGCTGGTGAGAGCTTGGCAATCACGCGCCAAGCACTCGACCTGACTGCATGGAGTCGCCGATCAGACGCCTCCGTCATCATCGCGCCACCTGCCGACGTCGATCTGGAAGAGCTGGAGGCGTTTGCGACGCCGCCCAAAGCAGACGAGCCGCCTAGACGCCGCGCGGAGCGCAAGGGCGCGCCGCCCGAAGCTCGCACGGTGGACGCCTCGGTGTTCTATGCGAGCCCGTCGGAATGGGACTCCAAATGGCTGGGCGAGCTGGCGCCCGGCAAGATCCTGTTCTGGATCAAGAACGGCGACCCTCACCTGAAGCGGTTTCGTCGCGGCCACGCCGTGGTTCTGCTCGCCGGGCGAGACGCCGCCGAGCATCCGGGCCGCGGCGCGATCGTCGCCTTCGGGGTGCTGGCCGCGGGTCCCGAGCGCCGCTTCGAGGATGACGGCAAGAACCGTCGGTGGCCGGTGACGATCACCCATGTCTTCGACAGGGAACAGTTTCCGCGCTCGCTGATCGAAGACCAGACGGGTCCGCTGCTGCGGGCCGCCGCCGGCGGCGTGCATAGCTTGGACAGTCTCCAGACCGAGATTCTGTCGCTTATCCTGGCGTCCGCAGATGTCCCGCCATTTCCCTTGAGTGACGACGTCGCCGAAGCCCTGCTCGCCAGGGGCCAATCGATCGAGGATGCGCTGGCCGAGTATCCGCACATCCACGAGATCGGACAACAGGTTCCGATACCTGACGACGACAAGGTCGATGGCGGCGAGGGCAGTGGCGGCAAGGAGAAGCCGGCAGACGCCTCTCCGCCCCCGCCGCCCTTCGACGCCCAGTCGGAATACCTCTCCGACACCCCCGCCCATGACGTCGACCTGCTGGACCGGGGGGAGTTCGCCGTGGCGCTGGCGCGGCGGCTGCACGACATCTGGTGCCGGCGCAACGGACTGCGGCCCAAGGGGGTCAAGAAGGCAAAGCCGAGGGACGAACGGGAAATCGCCGACGACGCCTTCATCGTCCATGTCGACGCGCCCTGGGGCGGCGGCAAGACGACCTTCGCCAACTTCGTGGCCGAAGTGCTCAACCCCTTCGGCGCCCAACTGCGCGAGGCGCATTTTCTACGCGGCCAGATCGAAAGCCTGGCGACGACGCCGCCCCCGTCGCTGGATGGCGTGTTTTTGGGCGACTACGATCCGACTGGATGGGAGCCGCATCCGCGCGAGGGCCGGCGCCCCTGGATCATCGTGAAGTCGAACGCCTGGCGCTACCAGGACGTCGAGCCGCCGTGGTGGCAGATCCATCTCGACGTCGCAAAAGCCCTCCGCTGCGCGGCCCTCGAAGACTTCCACCGGCACGACGGGACCCTGGCCTCGCTCCGCGCCAGTCCATTGGATATCCTACGGGCTGGAGGCGGCATGGCCTGGGCGTTGTGGCGCTGGACCCGGGTGGTGTTTCTTGGCGTCTCCTTCCAGCTTTCCAATCCGCGCCTGCTCAAGCACCTGATCCTGACGGTGCTGGCCTTCGGCCTGCTTCTGCTGAGCTTGAGGTTCATCCCCTGGCAGGCATGGAACGGCAGCTCGGTGGATCCGGGGAAGATCAAGACCACGATCGAGCTGGCCGTGCTGGGCCTGGGCGCATTGGGTGGAGGGCTGGCCTCGCTGGGCGCCCTCGTGTCGCAATCCCTCGCCCCCGACCTCGACTTCTCCGGCGAGACCAAGCGCATCGGCGTGGGCGATCCGATCGCGCGGTTCCGCAAGACCTTCCGCCAGATGCTGGAGCTGGGCCGCCGGCCGGTGCTGCTGATCGTCGACGACCTGGACCGCTGCGCGCCCAAGCACGTGGTCGAGCTGCTGCGCGGCTTCCAGACCATCCTGCAGTCGCCCCGGATGTTCGTCATGATCCTGGGCGACCGGCACTGGATCGAGACCGCCCACTCGGTGTGGCACGCCGACATGAAGGGCCTGGTGCTGGGTCCCGAGGCCAGCCTGGGGGCGCGCTTCGTCGAAAAGGTGTTCCAGCTGTCGTTCGTGCTGCCGGCGATGAGCCCCGAGACCCGCGACCGCTACACCCGCGCCCACCTGCGCGCGCCGACGGCGGCCGAAGAGGCTTCGGACGCCAAGACGACCCCCGCCGCGGGTTCAGCCGCGGCCCCCAAAGCGGCCCCTACGCCGCCCCCCACCGCGGCCCAGGTGGAGCTGGCCCAGGCCGTCGACGCGGCGATGAAGACCTCGGCCCCCGCCTCCGATCGCGAAAGGACCGTCCATGGCCTGATCCAGCGGGCCAGGGCCGAACAGGTCGAGGTCGAGGCGATCCAGGCCGACGCCGCCAGCCGCATCACGGTCGAGGCCGTGGGCGACGTGGAAATGATCCGGCAGACCGAGAAGCTGCTGGCCGGCCTGGCGCCGCTGCTGCCCAACAACCCGCGCCAGATCAAGCGGGTGATCAACGCCTTCCCGCTGTTCGCCGCGGTCGGCGCCCGGTACTTCGGCTACCGGGGGCCGGGGCTGCTGTCGACCGACGACGACACCCGGGCCTGGCGGCAGCTGGCCCTGTGGGTGGCGCTGTCGACCGAGTGGCCGGTGACCTGGCGGACGCTGGCCAGGCAGCCCTTGCTGCTCGACGCGGCCTACGCCCCCGAGGAGAAGGACCGCGACACGGCCATCGAGGCCCTGAGCGCCGACGGCGACGACGCGGCCAGGGCCGCCGTCGAGGCCCAGGTGCGGCTTCTGGAGGCCGATCCGGCCCTACGGCGGCTGCTGGGCGTCTGCGTCCTGCCCGAAGAAATGGGCCGCGCGGCGGTGCTGTTCGGCGCCACCCGTGTCGAGCCGGCGGCGGTGCGGCAGTTCAACCGCATCATCTGGGAAGCCGGCTTCGACCTGGGCGAAACCCTGCCCCTGGCTGATCCCGGCGAGCGCCCGCCCAGGGCGAAGGCGGAGGCGCCTCAACATCAAGCTGTAGCATGAAACCGCGCAAAGCCTTGCGCGGCAAGGCCTTCACCCCCTTCGTCGGGTAGTCGACGCTATCAAAAAGCGTTGCGGCAAAGCGTCACAGAGTTCATTGCTGCCGAAACTGAAATCGCCGTTCGGCGTAAGTTTTCCGTCTGGGGAACGGGAACAAGATGACGCGAAGCGCCGCCTTACAGGAGACTGGGCGACAGACGATGCTGCTGGTCGTGCTGGCGGCCGCCTTCGTCGTGACGCAGCTGTTCAGCGACTACTTCACCCGTGGGCCGCACGGGATCGCCGCCCTGTGGCCGTGCACCGCCCTGCTGGCCGTCGGCCTGATGGCCCTCGGGCCGCCCCGCCGGCTGATCCTGACGGTGGTGGTCGGGATCGCCCATCTCGCCGTCTGCCTGGCGCTGGGCGACACGCCTGAGCGGACCCTGATCTTCACCGCCGTCAACCTGGCCGAGGCCTGGGGCGCGCGCGAGGCCGTGCGGCGGGCGTTCGGCGGGCCGCCCCGGGTGCGGACCATGCGCCAGCTGGCCCTGCTGGTGACGGTGATCGCCCCCGTCGTGGCGGTCACGGCCGGGGTCGCCGCCGGGCTGCTGGCCCTGCTGGAGCACCAGCCGTTCCTTGGGGTGTGGCGCGACTGGTTCGTCAGCGGGGCGCTGGGCATGGCGCTGATCGTGCCGGCGGTGCTGGTGCTGATCGATTCCGAGCACCGGCGCACCTTCCACCGCTCGGCCGGCGAGCGGGCGGGCCTGTTCCTGCTGATGGCGGTGCTGACGGCGGCGGTGTTCCATGACACCCGCGCGCCCCTGCCCTTCGTGCTGTTCCCCGCCGCCATCCTCTGCGCCTTCCGGCTGGGTCCGCGCGGAGCGGCCGAGGCGGCCCTGACCATCGCGGCGGTGTCGCTGCCGCTGGGGGTGTGGAACATCTGGCAGGGCCACCTGCTGGAGCCGTGGAACCCGCCGCAGATGACCCGGCTGATCCAGTGCTTCGTCACCGTGGTGTTCGTCACCGCCCTGGCGGCGGGCCTCGCTTTGGCCCAGCAGGAGCGGCTGCGGCGCCTCTTGGTGCGGCGCGAGCAGCTGACCCGCTCGGCCCGGGCCCGGGCGCTGGCCGCCGCCGAGGCCAAGACCGAGTTCCTGGCCACCATGAGCCACGAGATCCGCACGCCGCTGAACAGCATCCTCGGCTTCGCCCAGCTGCTGGCCGGGCGCGAGGACCTGCCGGCCGACGCCCAGCGGCAGGTGGGCATGATCGACACCGCCGGCGCGGCCCTGCTGACCGTGGTCAGCGACATCCTCGACGTCTCGCGGGTGGATTCCGGCCAGGTCGAGCTGCTGCTGCAGCCGGCCTCGGCCAGCGCCGTGCTGCACGACGCGGTCGGCATCGTGCAGGCCGAGGCCGAGGGCAAGAACCTCAGCGTCGAGATCGACATCGTCGATCCGGTCGAGGGCCTGCACGACCTGGACGCCCTGCGCCTGCGCCAGGTGCTGCTGAACCTGCTCAACAACGCCGTGAAGTTCACCGAGCGCGGCAAGATCGTCGCCCGGCTGGTGGTCGAGCCCGGCGAGGTCGAGGACCGGCTGCGCTTCGAGGTGATCGACACCGGGGTGGGCGTGCCGATCGAGGACCAGGCGCGGCTGTTCCAGCGGTTCGTGCAGCTCGACAGCGGGGCCACCCGGGCCTACGGCGGCGCGGGGCTGGGCCTGGCGATCAGCAAGTCGCTTGTCGAGCTGATGGGCGGGCGGATCGGGGCCGACAGCGCGCCCGGGCACGGCTCGTGCTTCTGGTTCGAACTGCCGGCCGCCGAGGCCGAGCCCCTGGCCGCGCCCGCGCCCGAGGCCGCCCGCGATCCCCGGGCGGCGCGGATCCTGCTGGTCGACGACCACCCGATGAACCGCGAGATCGGGGTCGGGCTGCTGCGCCTGGCCGGCTGCCATGTCGAGACCGCCGAGAACGGCCGCCAGGCCCTGGCGGCGGCGGCGCGCGATCATTTCGACATCATCCTGATGGACATCCACATGCCCGAGATGGACGGCCTGGCCGCCACCCGGGCCATCCGCGGCCTGGAGGGCGCGGCCGGCCGCGTGCCGATCATCGCCATGAGCGCCGACGCCCTGCCCCAACAGGTCGAACGCTGCTTCGCCGCCGGCATGGTCGACCACATCGCCAAGCCCGTGCAGCGCGAGGTGCTGTACGCCAAGATCGGGCGCTGGCTGGAGGCGGGGGATTAGGCGGGGCGGCGGCGGCGAGGCTTCGACCGCTCCCTTCTTCTCCCGTCATTCCCGCCCTTGTGGCGGGAACCCCTCTGTCAGCCGCAGGTGAGAGTGGGGCGGCGTGCCGAGCACGCCGCTTGCGCCGCCCGTGCGAACGGAACCAGGGTTTCCCGCCACAAGGGCGGGAATGACGGGAGGTTGGGTGGCGGGAATGACGGGAGTTTTGGGGCGGACATAGCCGTCACACCTGGCGCGGAACGGGCGTCCACTCGAAAACGGCCGAATAGAGATCGTCCCAGCGCGGGTTGTCGCGCTCGATCAGGTTGATCTTCCACTGGCGCGACCAGCGCTTGAGAGAGGTCTCGCGCTGGATGGCGTCGGCCATCGTGTCGTGGATTTCGCACCAGACGAGACACTTCAGTCCGTAACGGCGGGTGAAGCCCGAACCGGCGCCTTCACGGTGCTGGACGATCCGGGTCTGGAAGTCGGCGGTGACGCCGATGTAGAGCGTGCCGCGATAGCGATCGGCCATGATGTAGACGGCGATCCAGGCGGCGTTGAGGTCCATGGCGACGGCTCTCTGAACGATCGCCACAACCTTAAGTTCTTATTTTGTTCACGTCACCCATTTTCACTCCCGTCATTCCCGCCCTTGTGGCGGGAACCCCTCTGTCAGCCGCAAGGGCAGTAGGGGCGGCGTGCTCGGCACGCCGCTTTAGCCTCACGTGCAAGCGGAACCAGGGTTTCCCGCCACAAGGGCGGGAATGACGGGAGTTTGGATGGCGGGAATGACGGGAGGTTGGGTGGCGGGAATGACGGGAGAATGTGGGCAAAGGCTTTGCCTGCGGGACAGCCCCCGCTAACCTCCGCGCCGCATCGTATCGGGGGATCCGTCATGACCTTTTCGCGCCGCGCCGTGACCGCAGCCGGCCTCGCCGCGCTCGCCGCCGCCTGTTCGCCGGCCAGGAAGGACGCCGCCCCCGGGCTGACCAGGCTGAAGCTGGCCACCGACTGGCGGGCGCAGGCGGAGCTGGGCGGCTACTACCAGGCCGTGGCGACCGGGGAGTTCAGCAAGCGCGGGCTTGACGTGACCATCGTCCAGGGCGGGCCCGGGGTGAACGTGCCGCAGCTGCTGGCCACCGGGGCGGTGGACATCGGGGTCGGCTCCAACAGCTTCATCGTGCTGAACCTGGCCAAGGAGAACGTGCCGGTCAAAGCCGTCGCCGCCTACATGGACAAGGACCCGCAGGTGCTGATCGCCCATCCCGGCCAGGGGATCGCCAGCATCGCCGACATGAAGGGCAAGCCGATCCTGCTGTCGGACGCCTCGGTGACGGCGTTCTGGGTGTGGCTGAAGGCCAAGCACGGCTTCACCGACGCCCAGGTGCGCAAGTACAACTACTCGGTCGCGCCGTTCCTGGCCGACAAGAGCCTGATCCAGCAGGGCTATGCGACGTCCGAGCCCTATCTGATCGAGAAGGCGGGCGGGGAGAAGCCGGCGGTGTTCCTGCTGGCCGACGACGGCTACCCGGCCTATGCCAGCTTCGCCCTGGTGAGCGACGCGATGATCGCCCAGAAGCCGGCTCAGGTGCAGGCGATCAGCGACGCCCTGGCGGCGGGCTGGAAGAGCTATCTCTACGGCGACGCCAAGCCGGGCGACGCGGCGATCCTCAAGGACAACCCCGAAATGACCCAGGACCTGCTCGACCAGGCCCGGGACAAGATGCGGTCCTACGGCATCGTGCCCAAGGACGGCATCGGCGCCATGACCGACGCCCGCTGGGCCGAGTTCTTCCAGGTGGCGGCCGACCAGGGGGTCTACGACAAGGGCCTGGACTACAAGAAGGCCTACAGCCTGGGCTTCCTGCCGAAATAGTTCCTCCCCCGTGAAACGGGGGAGGGGGACCAGCGAAGCTGGTGGAGGGGGCGACCGCCGCACATGCGCTCACCAGTCCTGACGCTGAAACGCGCCCGCCGCCTGCGCCGCGACATGACCCTGCCCGAGACCATGCTCTGGCAGCGTTTGCGCCGTCGGAGCGAAGGCCCGACCTTCCGCCGCCAGCATCCCGTGGGCGCCTATATCCTCGACTTCTACTGCTCGGCGGCGCGATTGGCGGTGGAGATCGACGGCGCGGGGCATGACACGGCCGATCAGGCGAGGCATGACGCGCGCAGGGACGCGTGGCTCGCGTCGCAGGGGATCGAGGTCATGCGCATCGCCGCCGGCGACTTTTTGCGGGATCCGGACGAGGTGGCGCTGGGCGTGTGGACGGTCGCGGCCGAGCGCGTGGGCGGTTTGGCTCGGCCGAATTCTGAGCGGCGGTCGCCCCCTCCACCAGCTTCGCTGGTCCCCCTCCCCCGCGATGCGGGGGAGGAGAAGTGACAATCGCCTCTCTCCATCAGGTCGAGGTCGACTATCCGCGCGGCCGCGCCCTGGGGCCGGTCGACCTGGCGCTGGCGGCCGGCGAGGTGGTGGCGCTGGTGGGGCCGTCGGGGTGTGGGAAGTCGACGGCTTTGCGGTTGCTGGCGGGGCTCGAAAACCCGACGCGGGGGAGCGTCGCCCGGGCGGCGGGCAAGGGCGAGACGTCGGTGGTGTTCCAGGCGCCGACCCTGGCGCCGTGGATGAGCGCGGCGGCCAATGTGGCGCTGCCGCTGGAGTTGGCCGGCGTTCCGGCGCGGGAGGCGCGGGCCAAGGCGCGAGAAGCCCTGGCGCAGGTGGGGCTGGACGGCGCGCAGGACGCGCGGCCGGCGCAGCTGTCGGGCGGCATGGCCATGCGGGCTTCGCTGGCGAGGGCGCTGGTCACCCGCCCGCGCCTGCTGCTGCTGGACGAGCCCTTCGCGGCCCTGGACGAGATCACCCGCCGCGCCCTGGCCGACGACGTGCTGGCCCTGTGCGCCGACCTGGCGCCGGCCGTGGTGTTCGTCACCCACAATGTCGAAGAGGCCGTCTACATGGCCGGCCGCGTGGTGGTGCTGACGCCCGGGCCGGGGGTGGTTGCGGGCGAGGTGGTCGTGGACGGGCCGCTGGTGAGGCCGGCGGGGTTCCGGACGACGGCGGCGTTCCGCGAGACGGTCGAGGCCGTGTCCGCGCTGCTCGCGCGGCCCCCTCAGTCGGCTTCGCCGACAGCTCCCCCAAGGGGGGAGCATCTTGAGGAACCGGCGCCGGCCAGATCCTCCCCCTCTGGGGGAGGTGGCGGCGAAGCCGACGGAGGGGGTCCCGCATGACCCGCCTCCTCGCCCCCGTCCTCTTCGTCGCCTTCCTGCTGGCCGCCTGGGAGGGCGCCTGCCGCCTCCTGCACGTGCCCGCCTACCTGCTGCCGGCCCCGTCGGAGATCACAAAGGCCCTGGTCGAGGCGGGTCCCCTGCTGGCGCTCAGCGCCTGGGGCACGCTGTCGACCGCGCTGGCGGGCCTGGTCCTGGCCGCCCTCGTCGCCCTGGCGCTGGCGTTCGCGGCGGCCCTGCGGCCGGTGGTCGAGGACGCGTTCCGGCCCGTCGCCGCCATCCTGCAGGTGACGCCGGTGATCGCCATAGCGCCGCTGGTGACGATCTGGGCCGGCATCGACCATCCGGGCCGGGCGGTGACGGCGCTGGCGGCGGTGATCGCCTTCTTCCCGATCTATTCTGGGGCCGTGGCCGGGCTGAAGGCCGCCGATCCGGACCTGTCGCGTCTGTTCGACCTCTATGGCGCCAGCGCCTGGCAGCGGCTGGTGCGCCTGCGCCTGCCCTCGGCCCTGCCGGCGATCCTGGAGGGGATCAAGGTGGCGGCGGGCCTGGCTTTGGTGGGCGCGGTGGCGGCCGAGTTCGTGGCCGGCTCGGGCGCGAGCCAGGGCCTGGCCTGGCGGATGCTGGAAAGCTTCAACCGCCTGCAGACCGCACGCGGCTTCGCGGCCCTGGCGGTGCTGGCCCTGCTGGCCGTGGCCCTGCACGCGGCCCTGGCGGCGGCCGAGCGGCGGCTGCTGGCGTGGTGGCGGGGGCGGTAGGGGCCGGCCTTTTCCAACCGCTACCTCCCTAACTCCCGTCATTCCCGCCCTTGTGGCGGGAACCCCTCTGTCAGCCGCAGGTGCGGATGGGGCGGCGTGCTCGGCACGCCGCTTGCGCCGCCCGTACGAGCGGAACCAGGGTTTCCCGCCACAAGGGCGGGAATGACGGGAGGAAGGGGGAGTGGCCGTGGCTGACCCCGCACATCCCCGGCGCCCAAAACGTCGCACGCCCGACGTTCGAGCCTCGCCGTTAGGCGGGGATTAAGCGGCGTCGGCTAAGGGTTGCAGACTGCAATACCCACGTCCGGACCGGCATGCGCCTCGTTCTGTCCCTGCTGCTGCTCGCCAGCGTCGCCGTTCCGGCGCGCGCCGAGGACGCACGCGAGAGCCGCTACGGGCCGCGCAGCCAGCGCGTGGAGACCGCCGCCCGCGCCGATTACACCGGTCCGACCCTGAGCTGGGCCGGCAAGGCCGCCGCCCCGGCGCCCGACGCGCAGGACCCGCGCGGCAACGGCCGCCCCGCCCCGATGGCCGCCTGGGCCGGCTACGCCAACGCCGCGCCGGCGCCGGTCGCGCCGCAGCAGAGCGTTCCCGCGCCCGTCTACGCCCAGCCGGTTCCGCAACAGGCGCCCCCTCAGGGCGCCCTGCCGACCAGCCTCTATTCGCCGCCCGTGGCCTCGGCCCCGATCCCGCCCGCCGCGCCCGCCGCGCCGCGCGAGCTGGCCGGCGGTCCGCCCGCCCAGGCCCAGACCACCACCTACGCCGCCAACGCCCGCGCCCCGGATGGTCTCGCCCCGCGCACCTATTCGGTGGGCCGGATGTTCGGCCTGACGCCCGACCGCATCGAGGCCCCCGGCCCGCCCAACACGGTGCTGATGGCCGTCGACCCGGCCGCCGTCGCCACCGCCCCCGCGGATGACGGCGAGGCCGACCACGGCTCGGCCGCGTGGCTGGCGCAGGCCGCCCAGGAAGCCGGCCGCGACGCGCCGACCAAGAAGAAAAAGACCGCCGAGGAGAGCGACCTCTGATGCTGCAATCGCGGCTGCACGACCTGATCGCCCTCGCCGACGAGCCGTCCAGCGCCCGCCGCCGCGACCTGCTGCGCGGGGTGACCGACCTGTTCTTCACCGGCGACGACCACGGCGCCGTCGAGATGGGCCTGTTCGACCAGGTCATGGGCCAGCTGGCCGGCGAGATGGAAGAGGCCGTCCGGGTCGAGCTGGCCGAGCGCCTGGGCCAGTCGGCCAGCCCGCCGCCGACCCTGACCCGCAACCTGATCAGCGACAGCATCGCCGTCGCCAGCCCGATCCTGTCGGGCGCGGCCGTGCTGTCGGACGCCGACCTGCTGCACGTGGCCCAGACGCAAGGCCAGGAGCACCTGCGGGCGATCTCCAGCCGGGCCCACGTGTCGAGCGCGGTGTCCGACGCCATCGTGGCGCGCGGCGACGACGACACCCTGGGCGTGCTGATCCGCAACGAGGGCGCGGAGCTGTCGCGCGCGGCGCACGAGACCGTGGTCGACCGCGCCCAGGCCAATCCGGCCCTGCACGAGGCGGTGATCGACCGCCAGAGCCTGCCGGTCGACCTGCTGAACGAGATGTATTTCGTGGCCGAGGCCCGGCTGCGCGACCGGATCATGGCCCGCAACGAGGCCCTGGACCCTGCGGTGCTGGAAGCGGCCCTGGCCGCCGGCCGCAACCGCCTGGCCGCCCGCGACGGCGCCCTGCCGGCCGACTACGACGCGGCCATGGCCGAGCTGGCCAGGATCAAGGCCCGCGGCCGCATCACGCCCCAGGCCCTGGCCGGCATGCTGCGCGCCAAGCAGACCACCCTGTTCCTCGGCGCCCTGTCGGACATGGCCGAGATCGACTTCCACACCGCCCGCAAGATCCTCGAGCGCAAGGAGCTCGACGGCCTGGCCGTGGTCTGCAAGGCGGCCGACTTCGACCGCGCCCTGTTCCTGACCTTCGCCCTCTTGATCCTGGATCCGTCGGACGAGGTGATGGGCAAGGCCAAGGCGTACGGCGAACTCTACGCCGCCCTGCCCCGCGAGAGCGCCCTGCGGACGATCCGCTTCTGGCGCATGCGGCGCAACACCGGGGCGGTTGCGGCGGCTTAAAGCAGGGGCCTGCCGGCTCCTCAGGGAAGCTCCCCCCATGGGGGAGCAGCCGCGAAGCGGCGTGGGGGGCGTGGCGCCAAGGCTGGCCAGACCCGCATCAGCTGAAACCGTCCCCCCTCCGGCCTTCGGCCGCCTCCCCCAGAGGGGGAGGTTCCTCGGTGGCGAGGGGAGAAGGAAAGAATCTGGACCACCCCCACGCCGCCAGCCAGCAGGCCATGGCCCAGGCCGCGCCGACGCACCAGCCGGCCAGCACATCGCTGGCCCAGTGGACGCCGAGATAGATCCGGCTCAATCCCACCAGCACCGAGAAGAACACCGCCGCCCCCAGCGCCAGGGCCTTCAGCCGGCGCTTCTGCGAAAACCGCGCGGCAAGCGCCCCCAGGGTCAGGAACACCACCGCCGACAGCATGGCGTGGCCGCTGGGGAAGCTGGGATTGGCCGCCTCGACGGCGCGGTAGACGAGGTCGGGCCGCTCGCGCAGGAAAAGGTGCTTGAGGCCCTGGCTGATCGCCACCCCGCCGGCCGCCCCGACCAGCACCACCAGCGCCTCGGCCCAGCGGCGCAGGCTGGCCAGGACCGCCAGGGCCAGGATCACCAGCAGGGTCAGCACCGTCACCGAGCCCAGGGCGGTGACGTCGGCCGCGGCGGTGTGCAGCCATTCGGGGCCGATCAGCTGGTGCGGCTGGCCGGGCAGGCGCAGGGACTGCAGGACCTGCAGGTCCAGCCGGCGGGTGTCGCCCTCGACCACCTCGTCGGCGATGTTCAGGAAGGCCAGCAGGCCCAGGCCCGCCACCAGCAGGGCGGCGGTGGCGGCCAGTTCGCGCCGGGCGGCCTTGAGCAGCACGGGCAGGTCGCGGCGCGGGTCGATGCGGAGCTTATCGCGAAGCTTCAGGGTCATGCGCACTCAACGCGTGAAATCGCCGATCGGCGCAACTCGAATAGCGCAGGTATTGCTACAATATTTCATGAATGAAACATGAACCGTTCCTGATCTTCGCCGTTCATCACCAGTCCAAAACGACCTGTCTAAGGTGGGGACATCGAAGGAAAGGACTACGCCATGAAGCGTCTCATCATCACCGCCGTCGCCGCCTCGCTGCTGGCCGGGACCGCCCTGTCGGGGACGGCCATGGCCCAGCCCCGCCACGACGACCGCTATCAGCAGCAGCGCGCCTACGAGCAGGGCCGCAAGGACCAGGCCCGCCAGGAGCGCCGTGACGACCGTCGCGACGATCGCCGGGAAGCCCGCCGCTGGGCCAAGGGCCAGCGCCTGGACGCCCACTATCGCGGCGACGGCTACTACGTGAAGGACTACCGCCGTCACGGCCTGCGCCAGCCGCCGCGCGGCTACCGCTGGCAGCGCGTCAACGACCAGTACGTCCTGGCCGCCGTCGCCACCGGCCTGATCGCCTCGGTGATCATCGCCAACCACTAGGGCCTCCGCCGAGCCCTCTCCCCTTGCGGGAGAGGGTGGCCCCGCAGCGCGGGGTCGGGTGAGGGGTCGCACCGACCTTGGACGCCGCGACAGCTGCTCAGCCGTCGCGGCGTTCGGCGTTTCGCTCCTCCCCCGCAAAGCGGGGGAGGTGGCGCGCTGCGGATACGCAGCGTGACGGAGGGGGCGACCGCCGCTGCCCCGCCCAGTCTCGGGGGGGGGGGGGGGGGGGGGGGGGGGGGGGGGGGGGGGGGGGGGGGGGGGGGGGGGGGGGGGG